>NZ_CP179205.1:0-300000 GCF_051201645.1 Luminiphilus sp. nBUS_16
ACTGTGTATAACTCTATAATAAAACAGACTTTTCTGGCCTGGAAAGTCACTCGATCGCTTTTTGCCTGGTGTGGTAGAGGGTACATTTTCGGAGCAGCGTGTGTCGTTAAGAGCAATTAGCACAGATTCTTGGCAGTGGTGTCTTGGCCGTCTTGAAGACGAATTGCCACCACAACAATTTAATACATGGATAAAGCCACTTCAGGCCGACGCGAGTGAGGGGGGGGTGACGTTGGCTGCCCCCAATCGTTTTATCCGCGATTTTGTTGAGGAGCGTTACTCGGTCTTGATTGGCGAGGTGCTGGCGGAATCCGGGGCGCAAAGCACCGACGTGACAATTGTTGTTGGTGGTGCTCCGGCGGCAGGGTCGAGTAACCCAGTTGCTTCAGAGCCAAGCTCTGTCGGTTCTAGGCCGTTGCAATTGCCCTCAACGCCAACTCGTTCAAGAGAGAGTTTCGTTGTTCAGCGGCAGGCACCGGTGGCGCAAACCGTACCCAGTCACCAGCACAACTTGGTCGAGGGGTATACCTTTAGGTCGTTTGTTGAGGGGAAGAGCAATCAATTGGCTTTGGCAGCAGCACAACAGGTTGCGGATAACCCCGGAGACTCTTACAACCCCCTGTTTCTGTATGGCGGTGTGGGGTTGGGTAAAACACACCTTATGCACGCTGTTGGCAATTTACTGCGGCGTAAAAAGCCAGGCGCGCGGATCGTGTACCTTCACTCCGAGCGTTTTGTGGCTGATATGGTTAAAGCTCTGCAGCTGAACGCAATTAATGATTTTAAACGTTACTACCGTTCGGTCGACGCACTGCTGATCGATGATATCCAGTTTTTTGCTAACAAGGACCGGTCTCAAGAAGAGTTTTTTCATACATTTAACGCGCTGTTGGAAGGGGGGCAGCAGATGATTCTGACCTGTGACCGCTATCCCAAAGAAATTAGCGGGCTCGAGGAGCGTTTAAAATCCCGGTTCGGTTGGGGTTTGACGGTCGCAGTAGAGCCCCCAGAGTTAGAAACGCGCGTCGCAATTTTAATGAAAAAAGCAGAGCAATCAGGGATTACTCTGCCACATGATGCCGCGTTTTTTATTGCCCAACGCATTCGATCAAATGTCCGCGAGCTCGAGGGCGCGCTTAAACGGGTCATTGCTAGTGCTAATTTTACCGGCCGGCCTTTTGATATAGACCTTATCAAAGAGAGTCTGAAGGACCTTTTGGCGCTGCAAGACAAGCAGGTGAGTCTCGATAATATTAAACGTATCGTCGCTGAATATTACAAAATTAAGTTGGCGGAGTTAATGTCAAAGCGGCGTAGTCGCTCGATTGCAAGGCCTCGGCAGGTGGCTATGGCGCTTTCAAAAGAGTTAACAAATCACAGCCTCCCTGAGATCGGTGATTCTTTTGGGGGTAGAGACCACACGACAGTTCTTCACGCTTGTCGTAAGATAAAGGAGCTTCGCGAAACAACATCGGACATTCGCGAAGATTATAAAAATTTATTGCGCTTATTGACCACCTGATAGCATTGATGTGCGGTGTTTTAGTCGCTTTTATCTTGGAGCAGTTTGACCATGAAGTTCAGCATATCCCGTGAAGCTTTAATTAAACCCCTCAATCTAGTCGCGGGGGTGGTGGAAAGGCGACAGACACTTCCTATTCTGAGTAATATTTTGTTGAACCTCGAAGGCACGCAGCTGTCTTTGACGGGTACAGATTTAGAAGTTGAGTTGGTGGGTCGTGTTGAGGTGGAGGCTGGAGGCGTCGACGGTGACATTACTGTGCCTGCCCGCAAGCTGGTTGATATTTGTAAATCTCTTCCAGATAGTTCCCAAATAGAATTTAGTGTTGATTCTGGCAAGGCTATGGTGAAGGCGGGACGGGGCCGCTTTACGTTATCTACGTTGCCTGCTGCAGAGTTTCCATCCGTTGATGAGAGCGCTGGCGATCAAACACTCGAAGTGCCTCAGTCGGTTGTTAAGCGGTTGATCGATCGAACGGCGTTTGCCATGGCACAGCAAGATGTGCGCTATTATCTAAACGGTATGTTGTTAGAACTGAAGGCGGGTCGGTTGCGCATGGTCGCGACCGATGGGCATCGTCTGGCTTTATGTACGGCAAAAGAGGCCGTTAGTACTGGCGATGCGGCGATTATTATTCCGCGAAAAGGTGTTTTAGAGTTGTCACGGCTTTTGGATACGGATGAATCGATACGTCTGGTTATTGGCAGCAACCATATCCGTGCCGCTAATCAGCAGTTTACGTTTACCTCTAAATTAGTTGATGGCAAGTTTCCTGAGTACGAGCGTGTTTTACCCAAATCAGCAGATAAAACCGTTATTGGGCAGCGCCTTGAGCTGCGGCAGGCGTTTACCCGAACGGCGATTTTATCCAATGAAAAATATCGTGGTGTTCGTCTGAAGCTTAGTGCCGATACACTCGATATTACGGCTAATAACCCGGAGCAAGAACAGGCGGAGGAATTGGTTGCCGTTGAGTATCAAGGCGAAGAGCTTGAGGTAGGGTTCAACGTGAGCTACTTGCTTGACGTGTTGTCTGTGCTAGACGGCGATCAAATCCGGCTGTCCTTATCTGATTCGGCGAGCAGCGCGTTGCTCGAGGAGGCTGAGGAGGGTGACTCACTTTACGTGGTTATGCCCATGCGGCTCTAAATCTCTGGTGTTAGCCAGGGTTTGAGTGTTACCAGCGGCGTGAGCAAATCGGTTAACAATATTCGGCTCGAGTCCGTTTACATCGATGGTGTTCGTAACCTCTCGGCTCAGCGGTTGCTGATGAGTCCGGGAATCAATCTGGTGTTCGGTGCTAACGGTAGTGGCAAATCGAGCATTATTGAAGCGCTTTCTTTGCTGTCAACGGGCCGTTCTTTTCGTTCTTCTTCGGTGCGATCCCTCATACAGCATGGGCGTGAGGATTGTGTTGTCCAGGCTAGGGTTGAGAATGGTAGTGCTGTACGCTCGTTGGGCATAAAGCGGTCCAAAACAGGCGACTTAACCTTGCGATGTGATGGTGAGCCAGTGAGTTCTTTGGCAGAGTTCGTGGCGCAGGTGCCGACAATAATTCTTGACCCCTCATCGACAGACACAATAACGGGTCCTCCCGAGCCTCGTCGTCGGCTAATTGATGGCACATTGTTCCACGTGGAACTTGGTTTTTTCGATGTTTGGCGTCGATATCAACGGCTCCTCAAGCAGCGAAATGCAATGCTTCGTCGTGGTATGATGCGAGGGCAGGATCCTTGGTTGGGTGAGTTGTCTCGAGTCGGAAGCATTTTGACGGAATATCGCGTCAACTTGGTGTCACGGCTGGAGCCGATTTTTCAAACTATACTGGCGGAGCTGAACCCGACGTTAGCTGATGCTGAGTTGGTTTTTAGGTCTGGGTGGGACTCGAGTCTCTCGTTAGAGGCGGGGATGGCGCGAAGTGCGGAGTCAGATGCAGCTCAGGGCTTTACCCACGTCGGTCCTCACCGGGCGGATTTGCGCTTGCAGTGGCAGGGGCGCGCTATGGCAGAGGTGTTTTCGAGAGGTCAACTCAAGTTGGCAGTAATAGCGCTTCGATTGGCTCAGGGCCGAGTGCTTGCTGCAAGTGAGAAAGGAGCGCCGCTGTATTTGGTTGATGATCTTACAGCTGAGCTGGACGGTCCCCATGCGCTGCAAGTATGCCGTATGTTAGAGCAAACGCACTCGCAGGTAGTGTTGACTACGGTGAGTGAGCTGGCCGCGGAGCCTTCGTGGATGCATGACGTGGCGGCAGTGTTCCACGTGGAACAGGGGTGTGTGTCTGCGGTGGCCGACGACACCAGTGTTATAAAAACGTAAAACGGATTACAAAATGACAGAAAACTCGACACAGAACAGCGGAAATTACGACTCTGACAGTATTAAGGTGCTTAAAGGGTTAGATGCTGTTCGCAAGCGTCCAGGAATGTATATCGGTGACACTGATGACGGAACCGGATTACACCATATGGTATTTGAGTTGGTGGATAACTCCATCGACGAGGCGCTTGCGGGTCATTGCAGTAAGATCAGCGTGACTATTCACCCGGATGAATCTGTCAGTGTTGGGGATGATGGTCGTGGCATTCCTACTGAAATGCACGAAGAGGGTGTCTCTGCTGCCGAAGTTATTATGACGGTGCTCCATGCGGGTGGGAAGTTTGACGACAACACCTACAAGGTGTCGGGGGGATTACACGGGGTTGGTGTTTCTGTGGTCAATGCACTTTCAGAACACTTGCAGCTTACTATCCGTCGTCAAGGGGAGCTACACGAGCAGGTATATAAGCACGGGGTACCTGTTGCGCCCCTCGCTGTTGTGGGTGAAACCGAGAGCACCGGAACCTCGGTACGTTTCAAGCCATCACCAGAGACTTTCACAAATATTGAGTTTCACTTCGATATTTTGGGTAAGCGCCTCCGGGAGCTCGCCTTTTTAAATAGTGGTGTTTGTATTGAGCTAACCGACGAGCGCAGCGCAAGGACTGAGACTTATGCCTATGATGGTGGTTTAAACGCCTTTGTCGAGTTTCTAAATAAAGGTAAGACTACGATCAACAAAGTGTTTCACTGTGAAACTATCGCTGATGGCGATGTGGGTGTTGAGGTCGCGTTGCAGTGGAATGACAGTTTTCAGGAAAATATTCTTTGCTACACGAACAATATCCCTCAACGCGACGGTGGTACGCACCTCGCAGGTTTTAGGGCGGCGCTGACACGAACTCTGAATAATTATATTGAAAAAGAAGCGCTGGCGAAAAAGGCGAAAGTGAATACTACGGGCGATGACGCCCGAGAAGGCCTGACGGCCATTGTCTCCGTGAAGGTGCCCGACCCCAAGTTTTCTTCACAAACCAAAGATAAATTGGTGTCAAGTGAGGTGAAGCCAGCAGTTGAGCAGTCTATGGGTAAGATATTCGGCGAGTACCTGCTGGAAAACCCTCAAGATGCCAAGTTGGTGGTGGGTAAAATGATTGATGCTGCCCGAGCTCGGGAAGCTGCTCGCAAGGCTCGTGACATGACTCGCCGTAAGGGAGCCCTCGATATTGCCGGATTACCTGGAAAGCTTGCCGATTGCCAGGAACGCGATCCCGCGTTGTGCGAGTTGTATCTCGTGGAGGGGGATTCTGCTGGAGGATCGGCCAAGCAGGGAAGAAACCGCAAGTTTCAGGCTATTCTTCCTTTGAAAGGCAAAATTCTCAATGTGGAGCGCGCTCGGTTTGACAAAATGCTGGGCTCAGCAGAGGTCGGAAATATCGTCACGGCTTTGGGTTGTGGTATCGGCAAGACAGAATTTGATCCAGATAAGCTTCGTTATCACAACATTATTATTATGACCGATGCCGATGTTGATGGGTCTCACATTAGAACGCTGTTGTTAACGTTCTTTTTCCGCCAAATGCGTGAATTAATTGATCGTGGCCACGTTTATATCGCTCAGCCCCCCCTCTATAAACTTACTCGAGGAAAGCAAAGCCAGTACCTAAAAGATGAGGCGGCTTTTGACGATTACTTAACGCAGAACGCCTTAGAGGGTGCTGCGTTGTACGTGAATCAAGACGCACCCCCTATTACTGGAGAGGGCCTAGAGTCGTTAGTGACGACCTATCGAGCTGCGGAGGGAGTCATCAACAGGTTGTGCAGGGTTTATTCACCCACCGTGTTATGGCAATTACCTTTTATTGCACCCCTGAACGTTGAGGCAATGAACGATCAAGCCACAATGCAATCCCATTGTGATGCGCTAAGTGAGCGCTTACTAACAGTGAGCGACAAGGCTCAAACTTTCTCGGCGGAGCTCCGTCAAGACCCAGAGCGTGGCCATTGGTACCCTGTTGTGACGCAGATATCCCACAGCATTGCGACAGAGATTATTTTGGGACGCTCATTTTTTGCGAGTAAAGATTATGCAACTTTGGTTGAATGTGGCAACAACATAAGAGGCTTAATCGAAGTGAGTGGTTACTTCAAGCGCGGTGAGAAGCAGCTCCAAACGCAGGAGTTTGCAGCCGGCCTGGATTGGCTGCTCCAAGAGGCCCGCAAAGGGACTTCGGTGCAGCGGTATAAAGGACTAGGAGAAATGAACCCTGGGCAGTTATGGGAAACTACGATGGACCCAGACGTTCGTCGAATGTTGAAAGTGACCATTGAGGACGCCATTTTGGCTGACCAAATGTTTACTACCCTAATGGGAGATGATGTGGAGCCCAGGCGTGAATTTATTGAAGAAAACGCACTTGCGGTAGAAAACCTCGATTTTTAACGCTTTGGACACGAATACTACTGCTGTATTGCAGTGGTGGGCAGTCCCTATTACGATCGTTCAATGTCGGGGACGGCCCTAAACCTCGACGTCGATTGGAGTCTGTTTCGGGCCTTCATTGCTGGGAGCGCTTGAGTGCCCATTAAATGCTACCCCTGCATTTCTTAGCGCTATATTTACCCGCTTACTTGCTAGCTCCACCTAAAAGGGCGAAATCAGCGATCCCGGTAAAAGCGTTGCGAAGTGATGCTAGTAACTCATGTCGATTGGTTCGAATAGCGGGCTCGTCAGCATTGACCATGACGCCCTCGAAAAAAGCATCAACGGGGGCCTGCAGAGAGGCTAGATTTGACAGTGCAGTGGCATAGTCGCCGTTTTGAAGGTTGTCAGCGACGATGGGCTTTAACACCTGCAGGCTTTCATAAAGCTGTGCCTCTTCGGGCTGGTTAAACAGCTCGGGATCAGGGCTCCCAGATTGCGTTTGATCTGACTTGTGTAAAATGTTGGCGACCCGTTTGTTGGCTGCCGCTAGCGCAACCGCGGCGTCAGTGCCAGCGAAGGCGTTCAGTGCCGTGACTCTGCGGTCTACTTCCGCAGGCGCCGTAATACCGGTAGCAAGGACAGCACGCAAAACTTCAACTGCAATGTCTTGATCCTCGTACCAGGACCTGAACCGCTCTAGCGTGTATTCGGTCACTGCCAAGGCCGTGTTTTGATCCAATGTATTTTCTGGGTATTCCTTAGCGGCACGTTTCGCTAAATCTAAGAGGTCTAGTTGCGAATCTAAGTTAACGAGCAACCGTATAACGGCGAGGGCGCCACGTCGCAATGCGAAGGGGTCTTTGGATCCAGTGGGTGCCTGGCCGATGCCAAAAATGCCCACCAGGGTGTCCAATCGATCCGCAAGGGCCACGGCTGAGGCCTCTGGGCTGTTTGGCAGTTGGTCTCCCGAAAAGCGAGGCCAATAGTGTTCTTCAACGGCGGTTGAAACGGCATCCAACTCGCCATCATGGCGACAATAGTAAGCGCCCGCTATTCCCTGAAGTTCCGGAAACTCTAACACCAGATCAGAAACTAGATCACACTTGGCCAGAGTGGCAGCACGTTGGGCGATGCTAACATCGGCACTTAGCGCTTCGGCGATCCAACCGCTTAACGCGGTAATTCGACGAGTTTTGTCCGCTACGCTGCCCAGCTTTTGCTGGAACACAATCCCCTCAAGTCGTAAGCCTCGATCAGCCAACGGTGTCGCTTTATCGGTTTCAAAGAAAAATGCGGCGTCGCTCAGCCTCGGCCGAATCACTCGTTCATTGCCCGCTATAACAGACGCGGGGTTGTTGCTTTCAATGTTAGATACTGTGATGAATAGCGGTAACAGCTGATTTTGATCTGATACAAGGTGAAAATATTTCTGGTGTTCTTTCATCGAAGAGATCACTGCTCCGGCAGGCACTTCCAAAAATGCAGGATCAAAACTTCCCTGCAGTGCAACGGGCCACTCAACAAGCCCGGTGACCTCATCTAACAATGCTTCGTCTATGACGGCGTTAGCATTAAGGTCTTTGGCAATCGCCAGGACTTGAGTTCGTATACGTTCACGGCGCTGGTCGAAATCGGCAAGCACGTGTGCTCCTAACAACGCGTCTTCGTATTGCTCAGGAGATTCTAGGGCGATGGATTCCGGGTGGTGGAATCTGTGCCCCTGAGTGACGCGGTCAGAACCGATACCCATAATAACGACATCAATAACCTGGGTACCCAACAACGCGACAATCCACTGTACAGGCCGAAGAAATTCGTGCCGCTCTCGCCCCCAGCGCATACGTTTTGATACAGGGATGGCGGTAACAGCATTGGCCAGAATTTGAGGTAGCACGGCGTCAGCTTGGGCACCGGTTTCGATTCGACGTAACCCCAGTCGATCACCCTTGTTGGTACTGACGACTTCAAGTTGTGTTACCTCCACGCCTTGCTTCTTAGCAAAGCCTAGCGCCGCAGGCGTCCAATCGCCCTGTTTGTCCCGGGCCGCAGCTACTGGCGGTCCCAGTGCTTCAACAGTTTTGTCGGGTGCTACTAGACCGACAGCCTTAACCAACACCGCCAGCCGGCGCGGTGTTACAAACATTTGACTGCCGCCACAGGGGAGCCCGTGATTGGCGAGACCTTCTAGAATGCTCGCTCTCAGTGCCTCTCCCATCGATAGTAGGGGTCCTGCAGGGAGTTCCTCTGTGCCTAATTCAAACAATAAATCTGCTGTTGTCTGACTCATGAAAGATCTCCCAGCGCCCGTTCGCGAAGGTCGGGATCGGCCTGAGGAAAGCCCAGTGCAGCGCGGGATTCAAAGTAACCTTGAGCCGCTGCCTTCGCCAAGGTTCTTACCCTGAGGATATACCGCTGGCGCTCTGTCACGCCGATGGCATGTCGTGCATCAAGCAAATTGAAGGCGTGAGACGCTTTCATGACCTGCTCGTAAGCTGGCAGTGGCAACTTACATTCGACTAAGCGGACGGCTTCGTGCTCGCAGAAGTCGAAGGTCTTAAATAATGCTTCTGTGTCGGCCTCTTGAAAGTTATAGGTCGACATTTCGACTTCATTTTGATGAAAAACATCGCCATAAGTCACGGGACCTGCGGGGGTTTTCGCCCAGATCAGATCGTAGACCGAATCGACATTTTGTAGATACATCGCAATGCGCTCAAGCCCGTAGGTAATTTCACCGGTTACGGGGAAGCATTCGAGGCCGCCAGCCTGCTGAAAGTAGGTAAATTGAGAAACTTCCATACCATTTAGCCAGACCTCCCACCCCAGACCCCAAGCCCCTAAAGTGGGTGACTCCCAATTGTCCTCGACAAAACGCACGTCATGTTGCAGCGTATCGAGTCCTAAGTCTCGGAGGCTGGCCAAGTACAAATCTTGAAAATTACTGGGACTAGGCTTCATCACCACTTGAAACTGGTAATAGTGCTGCAATCTGTTGGGGTTTTCGCCGTAGCGACCGTCAGCGGGCCTGCGACTGGGCTGTACATAGGCTGCATTCCAGTTTTCAGGCCCAATGGCTCGCAGAAAAGTGGCGGGGTGGAACGTTCCCGCGCCAACCTCCATATCCAAAGGCTGCAGTACCACGCAGCCATGGCTGCCCCAAAAGGTCTGTAATCGTAAAATGAGTTCTTGAAAGGTCTCGGGGATCACTGTGAAGTCCGATAAATGAGTCAGGCCTTGATTATACCCGTGATAGGAAGGGCATAATAAGCACTGATATTTTCGAGTCACGGCTTTTGTTGTCATTGAGTGCACAATCTTTGCGGAATCAGGGTATAACGCTTTTCTTAAGCGGACTGCTGTGGCTGAGCTATTGGCTGCCCATCCGTTGGGTAAGGGCTGTAGGGCGCGGGCTAGGTTGGATTATTTACCACAGTGATGGCCGCAGCCGTCGGGTGACGGAGAGAAACGTCGCTCTGGCTTATCCTGAGTTGAGCTCAAAATCTCAAGATCGGTTAGTGCGCAACGTCTTGCGAGAAACTGGCGCCCTGGCTGGGGAAATGGGCCACGTTTGGCAGGCCCCTTGGGCGCACACCTCTTCGCTGATTGAAAGCAGTGAAGGGGCAGAATCTGTCCAAGCAGCTTTGGCATCGGGAAGCGGCGTTATCGTTTTAGGTCCCCATTTGGGCAACTGGGAAGTCCTTGGCCTGCATCTTGCTACTTTAGGCCAGATGGTTGCTTTGTTTGAGCCGCCTAAAATTGCTACAACCGGCGAGCTTATTAAACGCGCTAGGGAACGCAGTGGAGGGCAACTTGTACCCACCGATCCTCGAGGGCTAGCGACCTTGGTGCGCTGCGTGCGGCAGGGCGGTATTTCGGGCATTCTTCCCGATCAAGTTCCCACAGTCGCCTCGGGGGGGCTCAACGTACCTTTTAAAGGAATAGACTGCGGCACGGCCAGTTTGGGCTGTAATCTTATTAAGCGCTCCAAAGCCAAAGCCTTCATGGGCGTGGCTTTAAGAACGGCGGGTGGCTTTAAAGTCATCTACAAGGCCGCGCCGGCTGCGGTTTATGATGATGACGAGCGCGTGGCACTAACCGCCATGAATGAAGCCGTTGCTGACCTTATGCAGGGCTACGACCAGCAATATCAGTGGTCGTATAAGCGGTTTCGTTGCCGCCCTGATAACGGCATTGATCACTATAAAAATTTAAAAGTTCCAAGAGCGCGATTTGAGAAAAAACTGGAGCAGTATTCTTGAACAAGATAATGGGAAAGCTTGTCGCAGGTCTGATTGGGTTTTTTACCCTTGGGATTGTGGGCTTACTTTTTGGACTCGCGATTGGTCATGCTTTCGACCGCGGTCTTTGGCAGGCGCTTCAGGCGGCTAGCCCTGAAAATCTTGCTCGCAGCCAGAAGCAGTTTTTTGACGCGACGTTTACGCTGCTGGGCTACGTCGCTAAGTCTGATGGCCGTGTTAGTGAAGCTGAGATAGCGCAGGCCGAAGTGTTGTTTCGCCAATTTCGCCTCAATCCCACTCAAAGAAATTCCGCAATACAACACTTTCGTGAGGGCGCCGAACCCGGCTTTGACCCCGCGGCTACCGTCACCGCCTTTGCCGAAAGAGTGGGACAACGCCGGCAAGTTCAACAAACCTTATTTGCGTTCCTCGCTAGCATGGCGCTTGCCGATGGCGAGTTAGCACAGCCCGAGCGAGCAGCATTGCATCACATCGCGAGCTTACTCGGCATGCCGACACAAGCGGTCGATCGGTTAGTGGCAATGTTGGTGGCGCAATCGCGTTTTCACACGGGTGGCGGTGGCGGTGGCGGCGGACAACGCATGGGCACGCCCGCTCCTCGTGATCGGTTAAACGATGCTTATCAAGCCTTGGGCGTGAGTGCGTCAGACTCAAACGAGGTCATTAAAAAGAGTTATCGCCGATTGATGAGTGAAAACCACCCTGACAAATTGATTGCCAAAGGCGTTCCAGACGAAATGGTGAAATTGGGGACTGAGCGATCTCAGGAAATATCGACAGCCTACGAGGTCATTAAGTCAGCTCGGGGGATGAAATAATCTGGCGATCTAGGGACGCCAAAAAGCGGGCGTGAATAAAACCAGCAAGGTGAAGACTTCAAGTCTTCCTAGCAGCATCGCAACACACAGAATGACTTTACCGACTTCGCTGACCATGGCGTAGTTAGCAGCCACACTCCCTAACCCGGGTCCCAGATTATTCATCGCTGCGGTTGTGGCTGAAAACGCAGAGGTGAAATCTAGCCCTGTGGCCAGCATCAACAGCATGATGGTGACTAGGCACACCATATAAACGGCATAAAAACTCCAGACTGCACTGACTACTGAGGGTTGTACCCTGCGCGCATCCAGTTTTAACGGGATGATGGCATTGGGGTGGACGAGCTGCTTCAGCTCACGCATGCCCTGGCGGAAAATCAGGAGTAGGCGCATGGCCTTTAGGCCACCACCGGTAGAACCGGCGCATCCCCCCATAAATGACAATATAAGCAGCAACACCGGTAAGAAGTGTGGCCACAAAGAAAAGTCCTGCGTTGTGAATCCCGTTGTGGTGGCGATGGATACCGTTTGAAACATGCCATGAATCAGGCTTTCACTCGGTGATAACGTTTGTGTGACCAGCAAAGTTAAACAGGTAATCACAATGGCTATGCCAATGACACTGCTGAAGAATTTCGTTTCTGAATCGCGCTGGTAGATTTCTAGGCTGCGCCGTTGCAGGGCAATAAAGTGCAGGCCAAAATTTATGGCAGAGGCTGCCATAAAAAAGGTACATATCAAAAGAATGAGTTCGCTTTGAAAAAACCCCATGCTGGCGTCGTGAGTTGAAAACCCACCAATGGCAACGGTAGAAAATGCGTGGCAAATGGCATCGAACAGAGACATGCCTGCGAGCCAGTAAGCAGCAGCGCAAAAAGTTGTGAGCCCCATATAAATGCCAAACAGGGCTTTGGCGGTGCCGGTGATTCTGGGTGTGAGTTTGCGGTCTTTTGCTGGGCCTGTGCTTTCAGCCCGGTATAACTGCATACCGCCAATGCCAAGCATGGGTAAGATCGCCACCGCTAAAACAATAATGCCGATTCCCCCAAGCCACTGTAGCTGTTGCCGATACAACAGTACTGACCTTGGTAAATCGTCAAGCCCTGCAATCACCGTTGCACCGGTTGTTGTAAGACCCGAAACAGATTCAAACAATGCGTCGGCAAGGGATAGTGGTACAGCGTCACTGGTGAGAAAAGGCACCGAGCCAAAGGTGCCGAGTACGATCCAAAACAACGCCGTGACCAGAAAGCCATCGCGAATCCGCAAGTCCCGCCGTGCGGTCCGCGTGGGTAGCCAGAGCATTAAACCTGCCAGCAGGTTAATGCCAAAGGCGATAGCAAAGGCATGGGCGGATCCATCATTGTCCAATAAGCCAAGGATCATAGGCGGCAACATTGCTGTGCTGAACAGCATAAGCAGCACACCAATGATTCGCAGTGAGACGGGCAGGTGCATCAGAAAAATCCAAATCCAGGTGCGAACAATCGCTCAACCTCGGCAATTCGATTTTGGTCAGTCAAAAACAGAATTACGTGGTCATCGGGTTCTACTGTGATGTGGCTGTGGGCGATGACGACCTCTGTGCCGCGAAGTATGGCACCAACAGTTACACCTTGTGGCAGTTCTATTTCGTCAAGACGTTTACCAATCACCTTCGACGTGCGTGCATCACCGTGTGCAATCAACTCAATCGCTTCTGCTGCACCCCGTCGCAGGGAATGGACATTACTAATGTCACCGCGTCTTATATGAGTGAGTAAACTGCCTATGGTGATCTGCTGTGGCGAGATCGCAATGTCGATCTCTTCGCCTACAAGGTCTGCGTAGGCGGCATTGGTGATTAAGGTGATAACCTTTTTAGCACCCAAGCGCTTAGCCAACATCGACATCATGATATTGGACTCATCGTTGTTGGTTAATGCGCAGAAAACATCGGTCTGCTCAATATTTTCTTGCAGTAACAAGGAAGGTTCGTTGGCACTGCCGTGGAGCACAATAGATTCTTCTAGCATCTCGGAAAGAACGCGACAGCGATCGTAGCTTAACTCCAAAACCTTCACTTGGTAGTCGCGCTCTAGACGGTTCGCAAGAGTAGCGCCGATATTTCCCCCTCCTGCAATCATGACCCGACGATAAGGTTCATCAATCGTTCTAAGCTCCGAAGTCACCGCGCGAATATTCTCTCTAGCGGCGATAAAAAATACTTCGTCGTTAGGTTGAACTACCGTTAGCCCCTCGGGAATGATGGGTGGCGCATCATGCCGAAAAATAGCGGCTACCCGTGTATCTATATTGGGCATGTGGTCACGGATTTCCTGCAGTTGCCGGCCAACAATCGGTCCACCTTCGATGGCGCGAACAGCAACCAGACGAATTCTACCTTCGGCGAAATCGAGGACCTGTAACGAGCCTGGATTCGCAATCAACTGTTGAATGTTGCTGGTGACGAGTTGTTCTGGGCCAATAATCACGTCTACCGGTATGGCCCCACTTTTGAACAGCGCTTTTGAGTAGTTGAGGTAATCAGAGCTGCGTATTCGTGAGATTTTTTTGGGTGTCCGATAAAGCGTAAATGCCACTTGGCACGCCAACATATTGATTTCATCTGAGTTGGTGACAGCAATCAGAAGGTCGGCATTTTCTGCGCCCGCGTTGAACAGGGTCGAAGGGTGAGCGGCGTCACCGTGAACGGTGCGAATGTCGAGTCGCTCTTGCAGGGCTCGAAGGGTGGTTGCTTGACTATCAACGACCGTTATTTCGTTCTGCTCGTCGGCAAGCTGTTCAGCTAGCGTCCCTCCGACTTGTCCGGCACCAAGAATAATAATCTTCACAGTCTGTTTGGCCTCTCTTTGGGAGGTGTCATGACCTTAAACGTCCTGCGCAGTATTTTCATGGTGTTTTTTACCGCAATCTAAACGTTTGGGTCAGTTGTCACTTTTTGTAATAGCGAAAAATACAGGCCGTCGCCGTCCTCTAAAGAAGGCAGCGTTTGCCATCCTAACTGGGTTTTAAATCCAGGCTTGCCTGATAATGGTATGACTTCGCACTGGGGAAGGTTTGACTGAGTCGCGGCAATGATCTCATCGTTTTCAGCATTTAACAGCGAGCAGGTGACATACAGCAGCCTTCCCCCGGGCTTCACCAGGGGCCACAATCCAGTAAGTATCTCACGTTGTTGTTGGCTGAAACTTTCAATATCGGCGGCTTTACGGGTGACCTTAATATCTGGGTTGCGCCGGATCACGCCCGTTGCCGAGCAGGGCACGTCTGCAAGAATAGCGTCAAACTGTTTTGGCAGCAGGGTGGCAGCAGCTTGGCTCGCATCTAGCACTGCGACCTCTAGCGGCAAATCCAGCCGGGCACTGTTTTCCTGAACGCCCACAAGGCGCTGACTGCTGATGTCTGCGGCCAATACTTGAGCTTCCGGCGCACGCTCAAGCAAGTGACAGGTCTTCCCACCGGGTGCCGCGCAGGCATCAAAAACAGATTCTTGGTTGTTCGGCTGCAAAAACTGAGCCGCTAACTGCGCCGACGCATCTTGGACAGAACTCCATCCTTCTAGGAATCCCGGAATGCTCGAGACGGGTTTTGGTGTTTGCAGTGTTATTGCGGTGTCAATATACGGGTGGCTCGTCACAGGGATATCGGCATTCAGTAATTGCGCAATGTAGTCCTCTCTGGATACCCGCTGTAAATTCACGCGAAGCGTCATGGGCGGATGTGTCCGGCTCGCGCGGGCAATTTCCTTTGACTGATCAGGCCACTGCTCGCCGATTTTTTCCCAGAGCCATTTTGGCAGTGCATTTTTTTGGTGGGGGGCCAGATGATCTTCAAGGTCATCTTTTTGTCGCTGATAGTTACGCAGGCAACCATTGATAAGGCCTGTCGCCCAAGACTTCCCCAGGCTTTTTGCGGCCTCTACGGTTTCACCGACCGCAGCATGCGAGGGCACGTTGAGCGCTGACAATTGGTGGATACCTGTGAATATCAGGCAGAGAATGTCGGCGTCTTTTGAGCGGGGCGGTTTGCGCAGCAGCTGAGAGGTAATGCCTTCGAGTCGTGGCCACTCTCTGAGGGTTCCGTAGACCAGCTCTTGAACGAGGGGTCGATCTTCGGCACTCAGCGATTCAAGCCCCTTGGGTAAAGCCCTGACCAGCGATTCTCCGCCGTATACAGCTGCCAAAACGCGCGCCGAGACGGCTCGAGTTGTTAACTTGGCCTTCAAGACCCATTGCCAGGGGTGGTGAATTCTTGGCCGATGGCGAGCTGGGTGCTTCGGCCATTGAGCAGGTCAGCTACGGGTAGTGCTTTAGCGCCCGGAAATTGCGCGACGGTAATCTTCAGCGCACCGTCACCGCAGGCAACGACAACGCCGTCAGCACCCGATGCGATGATACGTCCGTTGCTGCTGTTGTGTGGTATTTGAATCGCCGTGGCTTGCCATATTTTTAGGCGTTCTCCCTCTAAATAACTGAAGCAAACAGAAGTGGGGTTGAAAGCGCGTGTTTTTCTAGCCAGCGTGAGGGCATCGAGCTCCCAGTCGAGCTGGGTTTCTTGTTTATTGATTTTAGCGGCGTAGGTGGCGTCGTGGTTTTCTTGGGGTATGGCCTGGGCCAGCCGCTGGGGTAGTTCGTCAAGAACTTCCAGTAATAACCCAGGCCCGAGGTCGGTGAGTCGTTCATGAAGTGTTCCGCTGGTCTCTGACTCGGTTATTTCTAGAGTGCTTTTAGCAACCATGGGGCCGGTGTCTAGCCCCGCTTCCATTTGCATGATCGTGATGCCCGTGTGACGGTCTCCTGCCTCAATGGCGCGCTGTATGGGTGCTGCACCGCGCCAGCGTGGTAGCAGGGAGGCGTGAACGTTTAGGCAGCCATAATTGGGAATGTCGAGAATAGATTGTGGGAGGATCAGTCCGTAGGCCACGACTACCATAATGTCGGCGCTCAGCGCCTCCAGCAAAGTATGACTCTCTGGTGTTCGCAGTGATGCGGGCTGCAGCACGGTAATCCCCGCCGCCTCTGCTCGACGCTTTACGGCGGAGGGCTGCAACCGTTTGCCCCGACCCGCAGGCCGGTCGGGTTGTGTGAGTACGGCGCAAACATCATGGCCCGCAGCGACAAGCGCATCAAGATGGGCCGCAGCGAATTCAGGTGTGCCGGCAAAAATTACCCGTCGGGCGTGACTCATACCTTAGGCACGCTGGCGCTGGGTCTTTTCGAGTTTTCCACGAATTCTTTGCCGCTTTAACGGGGAGAGGTAGTCGACGAAAAGCTTGCCTTCCAAATGATCAATCTCATGTTGCAGGCAAATAGCGAGTAAGCCATCAAGATCATGGGTAAACGTCACTCCATCACGATTTATCGCCGTAACCCGAATACGCTCAGGCCGACGGATAGTTTCGTAAAACCCGGGGACGGAAAGACACCCTTCATCATATTCACCGAGGTTTTCATCGAGAACCTCAATGACAGGATTTATAAAAACTAGAGGTTGGTCTTTGTTCTCTGAAATATCAATCACGATGATGCGCTCGTGAACATCAACTTGAGTTGCCGCTAAACCTATTCCCGGGGCGTCGTACATGGTCTCGAGCATATCGTCGGTTAGCTGCTGCACTCGGGCATCAACTGTTGTGACGGGTGCTGCAACCGTACGTAGTCTTGGGTCTGGAAATTCAAGAATTGACAGTATTGCCATGGTAAGGGCCGTGACGTTGAAGTGGTTTGTAAGGGCATAAGATGGCAGCATTTGCGCTTGCCAGCGCTTACCCGTCGGATCAGACTCGCATTATAGCGCCAGTCAGGGGCTTTCGTCCCAGTAGATAGGTTGTGCATTTGTGTATGGGTTATGCATTTGTGTAAATGAACCGTGGGTCACCGATAATAGCGTTGAGCTCAACCAATACAGCAGTAGACGAGGACAGCCAGATGGCGGATCGATCAGAACGAAATGGCGATAAGCGCTTTTTGTCGAAGTTTGCCCACCTGCGTTTTTACTGGGCGCTGTCGATGGCTTTGGTCTCGGCCTTGTCCTTCGCCCAGCCGCCTGCATCAAATGCGCCAACACTGAAGAATGACGTACCTCTGAACTACGTTGTGCAGCAGGGCGATACGCTTTGGGGTATCAGCGGAGTTTATTTGCAGGAGGCTTGGCGCTGGCCCGAGCTGTGGGAAACCAACCCTCAGGTCGATAATCCTCACCGCATTTATCCCGGGGACGTTTTGTCACTGCGGTGGGAAGGTGGTCGCCCCCGCCTAGCACTGGCAAGCCGTGGAGGCGTCAAACTGTCTCCTAGTGTGCGTAGTCAGCCTCTTGATACCGCGATACCCCCTGTCCCTCGTGATCAGATCGACCCTTTTTTGCGGAATAATCGAATTCTCGAGTCTGGAGTTTTTCCCGATTTACCGTATGTCATAGCTGGGGACGCCCAACGTATTATCAGCGGTCTTGGCGATCGTATTTATGTGCGTGGGCTGGTGGCTACCGGCGATCAAGTATTTGGCATCATTCGACAGGGCAACCCGATTTTAGATCCGTTAACGCAGGAAGTTTTGGGTATTTCGGCGCTGGATATCGGCAGTGCCTCGCTGTCCTCCGCGGGAGCGGAGGCGGCGTCAGATGCCGTGAAGGAGTTCGAAATCACACGAATGACGGAAGAAATCCGCATCGGTGATCGGTTGATTCCTTTATCGGAAGGCGTCTTGGACTCTTTTTTCCAGCCCAAATCACCCGACACTGAAATTGAAAACGGCTTTATGGTGGCGGTCAGTTCCGGAGTGACTCAAATCGGTCCGATGAACATCGTCACGATTAACCGCGGTGACCGTGAAGGGCTTATGGTCGGCGATGTTCTAGCGATTTATCAAACAGGCGAGGTTGTTCAGGACCCCCTACAGCAAGAAATGGTGGCATTGCCCGACGTTAGGGCGGGTGTTTTGATGGTTTTTGCTGTTTATGAAAAAGCCAGTTTTGGTTTGGTGTTGACAGCGTCACGGCCTCTTGCCGTTGGCGATAAAGTTAAAAACCCCTGATTCCCGCGTTTCGCCGGATAGGTCTCATCAAAAAAATGCTTGCGTTTCACGGGCTCAAGGAAGAGCGCTATGTCTTATTTGCTCGCAAGGGATGCGGCAGCGGATCAACTCTGGTTTGAGTTTCTCACCACGAAGTTATTCGATCGTGCCTCGAAGAAAAAACTGCTGGCACAGGGTTTTACGCCCCCGGGGCTGTTAAAGGCTGGTGGTGCACCTTTTGTTAGCGAAGGCGAAGCAAAAGCTTTATTGGGGGGATCGAAGGCGCTAATTCGTGCCAACGTAAAACCCTTTGCGCCCTGTCACTTACTCCCCTGGGGCAAACAACCTACAAGTGGCACGCACTACCCCAAACTATTAAGTGAACTTTCCGACGCTCCTCTCGCCTTATTTTTCAGCGGCGACCCCACCTGTTTGAGTCGCCCTGCAATTGCCATTGTGGGTACTCGAAGACCCTCCAAAGATGGGCTCGCACTAGCTGATCAGATGGGCTACGAGTTGGCGTCTGCAGGGTTTCTGGTGGTCAGTGGGTTGGCTCACGGTATTGATGCCGCTGCTCATCGCGGGGCCTTACGCAGTGGCGGTCAAACACTTGCGGTGATGGCAACAGGAATAGATCGGATCTATCCGGCGCATCATTATCGGCTCGCAGCAGACGTTGCCGCACAAGGTGCTTTGGTTACTGAATTTTGCCCGGGGGTCGCACCGCATCGTGGGCATTTTCCCAGGCGTAATCGGACATTGTCTGGACTATGCCTCGCGACGTTGGTTGTCGAGGCGGGGCATCCTAGTGGTTCGCTGATTACTGCCAACGCGGCGGTGCAGCAGGGAAGAGAGGTGTTTGCCGCACCTTGGTCGCTGTTTCACAAAAACGGTGCAGGGTGTCTACATCTTCTATCTCAAGGTGCGCAGCTCATGACAACGCCATCAGCAATTATTGAACAGCTTGCCGTACATTTGTCTGGGTGGGCCGAATTAGTTTCGGGGGACGCTAGCGATCACTCTGAGATTGCTAAAAATGCACGAACGGCCCCCCTAAACCCGGTCGAGCATCAACTGTTAACCTTGCTCGGTGATGGTGAATTCGACCTGGGGTCTCTTGCCACGGCAATGCAATGCTCTTCTCGCGAAGTACTCACGCTGGTGACACACCTTGAGCTTCAGGGTTATGTAGCGCAGACTTCCGCGGGTTGGAGGGCGGTGAGGCATTTGTGAAGTTACCAGCGCAGCGCATGAATGAAGTGATTAGGCAGGTCGAGTTGGAGGGTGTGGTTGCATGCCCTGCAGAGGCTGTGTGGGGCTTAACCTGCGACCCGCTGTCAGAGGACGCGGTATTGCAGTTGTTGGCAATGAAACACCGCCCTGCCTCAAAGGGTTTGATAATTGTGGCAGCTTCGAGCGCTATGTTTGAACCTCTTTTGACGCCCTTAGATTCTGCGCAGCGCAATGAATTGGAGTTCGGCTGGCCAGGGCCCAATACCTGGCTGGTGCCTAATCGGGGCTTGTACCCCGAGTGGATTACTGGTGATAGCGATGAAATAGCCATTCGCGTCACCAAGGCGCCTGCACTCGCCGCGTTGAGTTATCGACTGGGCAGGCCTTTAGTTTCAACTTCCGCTAATCCAGCGGATGCACAGCCGGCGCGTCACGGTTTTCAAGTGGTGCGTTACTTTGGCCGGGGGCTAGTGCGAGCGCCGGGAGTGGTAGACCTGCGGGCAACACCATCAACGATACGAAGGGCAGGTACTGGCGAAGTTCTGCGCGCTTGAACGCGTTGTTACAGTGTAGGCAACGTTAAGGCTGTAAACGCAATAATCAGTGGGGTATTTATGGACATTAATGCGGTTGAGCAGTACCTGAGAAATTTGCAGACAAGTATTTGTGACGGATTATCGGCGGTTGATGGTTCAAAATCTTTTGAGGAAGAGTCTTGGCAGCGCCCTGAGGGTGGGGGGGGGGATGAGTCGTGTTCTCGCTGAAGGCGCCGTTTTCGAAAAGGCGGGAGTCAACTTCTCTCATGTAAGAGGAGACAGCTTGCCGGGTTCGGCCACAGCGGTTCGACCGCAGTTGGCCGGACGCAGCTTTCAAGCAATGGGTGTGTCCTTGGTGATCCATCCCAAGAACCCTTACGCACCGACGGCCCATGCCAATGTTCGCCTGTTTGTTGCCGAGCAGCCGGGAAAAGATCCGATATGGTGGATGGGCGGTGGTTTTGATTTGACGCCTTATTACGGATTTTTTGATGATGCTGTTCATTGGCATCAAACGGCGGCTGCCGCGTGTGAGCCTTTTGGTCCCGAGGTTTATCCACGATACAAAGCGTGGTGCGATGAGTACTTCCATCTCAAACACCGTAACGAGCCGCGGGGTGTTGGAGGGCTATTTTTCGATGACCTTAATGAGTGGGGTTTCGATAAAACCTTTGCCTTTATGCGCAGCGTGGGCGATCACTTTCTGGAAGGTTATGTTCCTATTGTTGAGCGCAGAAAGGGCGCCAGTTATGGGGAGCGCGAACGTCAATGGCAGTTGTATCGACGCGGCCGTTACGTCGAATTCAACTTGGTTTACGACCGCGGAACGTTATTTGGCTTGCAGTCTAACGGCCGCACAGAGTCTATTTTGATGTCTTTACCACCGCTGGTTCGGTGGGAGTATGGGCACAAGGCTGAGCCCGGTACTCCCGAAGCACAGTTGACGGATTATTTTTTGGCGCCTCGCGACTGGCTGTCTGCCGAGAAAGATGGGGCGCCTTCTTGAATCAATCCCAAGCCAGCTATGCGGTTTTTGGTAATCCGATTAAGCACTCTAAATCTCCAGCGATTCACCAAGCTTTTGCTGAGCAGCTTAAAGAGTCTTTGAGTTACCGAGCCGTGCGTGTTGAACACGAACAGTTTGAAGAAAAGGTTCGTGGATTTTTTCAACATGGTGGCTGTGGCCTCAATATTACCGTCCCCTTTAAGGAGCGTGCTTTTGCGTTAGCTGATTCGGCCAGTACCGCTGCAGAACTCGCCGGAGCGTCTAACTGTTTGGTGCCCCAACAAGGGGGTGGCTTGCATGCAACAAATACTGATGGTGTTGGCATGGTTAGAGACATGGTGGCTAACCTCGGGTGGCAGCTTCAGGGGCGCCGAACTCTAATTATTGGTGCCGGCGGTGCCGTTCGTGGAATTGTTCACCCGTTATTAAGTGAGCGCCCTGGCTCTCTAACCATCGTTAATCGCACGCAAGATCGGGCTCAGCAGTTGGCCGAACGGTTGGCCAACACCCAGATAAAGGTTGACGCCGGTGGGCTAGAGTCGGTGGCAGGGGTCTTTGATTTGGTGATTAACGGAACCAGCGCCAGTTTAGAGGATGCGATGCCTGCTTTGCCTAATATTCAATTGGCGCCTAAATGTTGTTGTTACGATCTTGTTTATGCAGCAGAGCCCACAGCTTTTATGCGTTGGTCAGCGTCACAGGCAGCGTGGGCTATTTCCGACGGTCTTGGCATGCTGGTCGAGCAGGCCGCAGAGAGCTATTACTTGTGGCGAGGGCAGCGCCCTGCCACTGACCCAGTCATTAGTGCCCTGCGTCATGTTTTGACGGTAGGTTCGTTAAGTTGACGGTATGTCGTCGAGATACTTCTGTTTGAGGCGAGCGTAGTTTTCTGCGCTGTAGCTCAAGAAGTTGCGCTCCTTGTCGGTGATTTCTCGCATAGGTTTTGCCGGGCTGCCGCCATAGAGCCAACCGCTTTTTAACTGTTTACCGGGAGTCACCAAGGAGCCCCCGGCGATCATAACCTCATCGGCGACGACGGCGCCGTCCATGACGATGGCTCCCATGCCCACTAAAACCCGATCACCCAGCGTACAGCCGTGAAGTACAGCTCTATGCCCTACGGTCACTTGGCGACCAATGATTAGAGGGTACCCGTCGGGATTAAAATCTCCAGCATGGGTAATATGGAGGACCGAATTGTCTTGAATATTCGTACCATCACCGATGCTTATTCGATGCATATCGGCACGTATTGAGCAGTTACCCCAGATACTCACGTCATCGCCCAAGGCAATATCGCCTAAAACCACTGCGGTTGGATCCACCATAACGCGCGCACCAAGTTGTGGCTTTGTTCCACACCAGGCTCTGATGTTGTCCTCTGCTCGGTAGGAAACGGTTCGCATGTTGAGTACCTCGTAAGTCATTTAGAATGCTGCGGTAAACTGCGCGCTATTAAACATTAATATGGGAAACTCATGCCATGACTGAAAAGGATTCACCCCAGCCCAGGCGTTTTATTGCGGGTGCCGTTTGTCCGCGTTGCGGCGTCATGGATCGGATTGTAGTCAGTGGCGATGGTGTGACAAGGGCTTGCATCGATTGTGGTTTTGCTGATGAGCGACCCGGTGATCCTCCAGCGCCGCTCTCTACTCGAGTGTCCCGCGCTTCAGCAAGGCGTGTCGAGACCCCTTCAGATGTTGTGCGTCTCATCGACCCCAACGATAAAAACAAGAGCTGACCTCTTAGTCAGTGGGTGGAGCGCCAAAACTTTCAATCAATATGTAGTGGTATGATCTAAAGGCCTACACAAAATATGCGATTGCTATGGCCCAACAAAGCGTATTGATTCAAATGATCGTGAAAAACACCGCATCCGCTGTGTTTATTGCGTCAGTAGTCTATAATTCCGCCCGCTTTAGCCAGAGCAGCACAACCGGTTAGAGCGAGGCAACCTCAGCACAAAGCGAGCTGTCTGAATAGATTTGGGGGAACACTAGTCGTTTTAAGCAGCCCACACCTTGCGTGGTGGCCGCGGCCTGCGACTGGAAAACATTTTAGGCGCCCGCCCCCGCGTCATCGTGGAGAGGCTGTGATGTCGATCAAGAAAAGTTTAATTACTGCTGGGGCTGCACTCTCAGCCCTACCCGTTGCGGCCTTGGCCCAAAACCAGGTGAACATGTCCCCTGGCGTAACCCAAGTGGGCGCCGAAATTTACGATCTTCACATGCTGATCATGATCATTTGCATTGTGATCGGGGTTGGTGTGTTTGGGGTCATGCTGTACTCGATAATTTATCACCGAAAATCCAAAGGGTTCGTGCCCTCGCAATTCCACGAAAGCACGAAAGTTGAAATCGCGTGGACCGTTGTTCCTTTTCTGATTCTGATTGGCATGGCTGTACCGGCGACTTCAACATTGCTTGAGGTTTATGACAACGATGATGCCGAGCTTGATATTTTGATCACAGGGCATCAATGGAAGTGGCGGTACGAGTACCTCAACGCCGATGGCGAGAACGTCTCGTTTTTCTCCAACCTAGCAACGCCGCAAGAGGAAATCTACAACTCTGAAGCGAAAGGCGAGCACTACCTACTGGAAGTCGACGAGCCGATGGTGATCCCCGTTAACACCAAAGTCCGCTTTTTGATCACCGCCAATGATGTCATTCACTCATGGTGGGTACCTGAGATTGCGGTCAAGCGTGATGCGATCCCGGGCTTCATCAACGAAGCATGGTCGAAGGTAGAACAAGAAGGAATTTATCGAGGCCAATGCACCGAGCTGTGCGGGTCATATCACGGATTTATGCCAATTGTTGTTCATGCTGTGAGCCACGACGAGTTTGATGGCTGGATGGCCGCTAAGCGCGCAGACAAAGATGCACAAATTGCTGCTGCGTCAGTTGACCTAAGTCTCGATGCCCTGATGACAGAGGGCGAGTCGGTGTACAAAACCCAATGTCTAGCGTGCCACGGTGCGCAGGGTGAGGGCGGTGTCGGTAAAGCCATAGCGGGAAGCTCGATAGCTATGGGTGATCTCGGTGTGCACCTCGATGTAGGTATTAAGGGTGTAGCTGGAACGGCCATGCAGGCCTTCGGCGCGCAGCTGACAGACGTTGAGATGGCTGCTGTCATCACGTACCAGCGCAACGCATTTGGCAACAACACAGGTGACGTGGTGCAGCCATCCGACGTCGCGCAACACAAGCAAGGTTAAGGGGAGATTTAACGATGGGCGATCATCATCACGGTCCGGCCAAGGGTCTGTCACGCTGGCTATTTACGACTAACCACAAGGACATCGGTACGATGTACCTTTGGTTCTCCTTTGCAATGTTTATTCTGGGCGGCACCTTCGCCATGATTATCCGGGCGGAGCTATTCCAGCCGGGTATGCAGTTGGTAGAGCCTGGATTCTTCAACCAAATGACCACGCTACACGGCTTGGTGATGGTGTTCGGAGCCATCATGCCGTCCTTTGTTGGGCTTGCTAACTGGCTCATCCCCATGATGATCGGTGCGCCAGATATGGCACTGCCTCGCATGAACAACTGGAGTTTTTGGATTCTTCCCCCCGGATTTTTGATGTTGGCATCAACACTCTTCATGGAAGGTGGAGCACCGGCGTTCGGCTGGACCTTTTATGCGCCCTTGTCGACTACTTACGCAGCGCCTTCGGTTACCTTCTTTATTTTCGCAATTCACGTACTAGGCATTTCATCGATCATGGGGTCGATCAATATTATTGCGACCATCATGAACATGCGCGCTCCCGGCATGACTTACATGAAGATGCCATTGTTTGTCTGGACGTGGTTTATTACGGCGTTCTTGCTAGTGGCTGTGATGCCAGTTTTGGCGGGTGCAGTGACCATGATGCTCATGGATATCCACTTTGGTACCAGCTTCTTTTCCGCTGCTGGTGGTGGTGATCCGGTACTGTTCCAACATATTTTCTGGTTCTTCGGGCACCCAGAGGTTTACATTATTATTCTGCCAGCCTTTGGTGTGGTTTCTCAGGTAATTCCTGCTTTCTCTCGAAAGCCGCTGTTTGGTTACGCGTCAATGGTTTACGCCACGGCTGCAATCGCCATTCTGTCATTCGTAGTCTGGGCGCACCACATGTACACCGTGGGTATGCCCGTAGCGGGTGAGCTTTTCTTCATGTACGCGACCATGTTGATCGCCGTGCCCACAGGAGTGAAGGTCTTTAACTGGGTGAGCACAATGTGGCGAGGGGCGTTGTCATTTGAAACCCCCATGCTGTTTTCAATAGGCTTCCTGGTACTGTTCACTATCGGCGGGTTCACTGGGCTGATGTTGTCTATCGCCCCTGCTGATTTTCAATACCACGATACTTACTTTGTTGTAGCTCACTTCCATTACGTGATGGTTGCGGGTGCGGTCTTCTCAATGACATCGGCGGTCTACTTTTGGCTACCAAAGTGGACCGGTCGTATGTACAACGAGACCATGGGTAAGGTGCACTTTTGGATCAGCTTCGTGGGCTTCAACGTTACCTTTTTCCCTCAGCACTTTGTGGGATTGGCGGGAATGCCACGCCGAGTTCCGGACTACGCCCTACAGTTTGCCGACTTCAACATGATGTCCTCGATAGGTGCGTTTGTTTACGGAGCCAGCCAAATCTTGTTCCTTTATAACGTTATCGCGACAATTGTTGCGGGGGAAAAGGTTTCTGATGAGCAGGTATGGGACGGTGCCGAGGGGCTTGAGTGGACACTGCCTACGCCCGCGCCGTATCACACCTTCGAAGTGCCCCCCAAGATTGAAGCTACCCCGGCACACGGATAATCGAGAAACCTAGGTGCTTAGACTAAGTCGAAATCCTGGCGCAGACACCGCGATTAAGTTGGCGGCGGTGGCTTGCGCCATGTTTGCTTTTGTTTTCGTCGTGATGGTGCCTTTGTACGACGTACTGTGCGACGCCTTGGGGATTAATGGCAAGACGTCAGACATTGCCTATACTGCTGTCCCAGCAGTGGTCGACACCAGTCGCGAAGTGAAGATTCAGTTTATTGCCACAAATAACGACGGCATGCCCTGGGGGTTTCGACCTCAAGTGACTCAGCTGACAGTGCACCCTGGCGCCGCCACTGATACCTTTTTCTACGCTGAAAATCCGACCAACTTACCCATGATTGCACAGGCGATACCCAGCGTATCGCCGTCCCGTGCCGCGGGATATTTCCACAAAACTGAGTGTTTTTGCTTTAATCAGCAGCCACTAGACGGAATGGCGTCCACCGAGATGCCGTTGCAATTCGTTGTGGATCAGGATCTCCCAAAAGATATCCGTACCATTACACTGTCTTATACACTTTTTGATGTCACAACAATGGCCGGCGGAACTATCGCCGCCCGCTAAACCCGACTCACTCGCCGTGAGCGGAATGATGGAGAACGAACATGGCAGCCACTGAACATGCACCCGCCGGGTATGAGAAATACCATGTACCCGACAGCTCAAGCTTGGCTGTTCGAGCGACCGTTGGACTGATACTCACTGTTTTTGGGGCAGGTCTGCTCCTTAATGATATGACGTTCGGCGACACCCACGAATCTGGCAATGCCAAATGGGTTTTGGCAGCGGGCTTAGCTTTCTTTATTTTTACGCTGGCGAGTTGGTTTCGTACGACCATTCGAGAAAATATGCAGGGCATGAATAGTGCTCAGTTGAACCACAGCTATGTGCTGGGTATGTTCTGGTTTATTTTCTCAGAGGTCATGTTCTTCCTGGCATTTTTCGGCACGCTTTTCTATGTGCGCCAACTCGCTGGGCCGTGGCTCGCGGGAGAGGGCGACGGTGGACGTATGAACGGGCTCCTTTGGCCTGGCTTTGAATTTTCATGGCCGCCAACGATTACCCCTCAAGAGGCAGTAGGCGGTACTGATGTTCAGCCCATTGCCAACAACGGTGCTTTCCTCACGCAGGAACGCAGCATGAGTTTTGCTGACGCCCACCATTGGTATCAGTGGCTGCCAATGTGGAATACGATTATTTTGTTGTCATCAAGCTTTACTGTACACGTAGCGCACACAGCCCTGCTAAAAGACCAGCGTTCAAAGTTTAACCTTTGGCTAGGCATTACCGTTGCCTTGGGTATTATTTTCGTCGGCTTGCAGGCCGCCGAGTATTACGAAGCTTACGCTTTGTACGGTCTGACTTTGAATTCCGGAATATACGGATCAACCTTCTTTATGCTGACCGGCTTCCATGGTTTCCACGTTTTCATGGGCATGACCATGCTGTTGATTCAGCTGCTTCGCTCTGTCAGAGGCCACCATTTCACGTCATCGGATCACTTTGGTTTCGAGGCGTCTAGTTGGTATTGGCACTTCGTTGATGTGGTGTGGGTATTCTTGTTTCTGTTTGTCTACATCCTGTAATAGCGCCAAAGATTAGGGCCGAGCGTTAGGCGAGAGACCACTTATGTTGGTGCTAGCTTAACGCTCTATAGCTTGTTCATCGCGCTCAATCGTGCCGGCGTCCCAAGGATTTTTGTTGCCCAACCGCCCGGTGGCGACCCCGAAGATAATCGTTATGATGAGGGCTGTCGCCAAGCCTAGGCGGATGCCTAATGACGTGAATAACCGTTTTTTCTCAAGGTTTCCTTGGTCTACCATCAGAAAATAGAGCCCGGAACCCAGACTAATGACCAATGCCAGCATGAGTAAAATAATGAGCGTTTTTAGCACCGTAGCGTCCTCAGGGTATTGAACGGCAGTGACCGCTCGTCTACATAAAATGAATGTTGGACCATTGGAGCTATTGTTCGAATGGCGTCTTACAGTGTTTACGTTGCTGCTGTTTCCCGGATTGCTTTATTTGGGGGCCTGGCAACTCGATCGAGCTGAAGAAAAGCGAGAATTGGCACTACGCAATGCACAGCGCCAAAATATGGTAGCACTCTCTCACGATGAACTGTTTCAGCCATTGTTGCAAACGGTGGTTGCGACCGCCGAATGGACAGCGTTAGCCGATCGTAAGGTGTCCGTGGTGGGGCGCCTGAATCCAAAAGATTACCTGCTAATCGACAATCGAATCACTAATGGTCGCTTTGGCTACGAGGTGGTGGCACTGGTAGCGACTGGCAAGGGGCGGGTGCCGGTAAATATGGGGTGGATCGAGGGTGATTCCGCCCGCCGCAGCCTGCCGCAGCCGAACCTAACAAGCGGTGAAGTTCGTCTTACCGGTCGCGTCTACATCCCTGCAGGCACTGCTTATTTACTGGAAGACCAAGCCGCCCCCACCGAATTGCCTGCCGTGGTGCAGGATTACGATGCTCGCAAGTTTGCGCCGTCACTGTCGCAGCTGCTTGATGAGCCAGTGTTGCCAGCTATGGTGCGTATTGCTGCTGAAGACCCCCAGGCATTGTCAGCAAACTGGACGGTTGTTAATCAATCCCCCCAGAAGCACACCGGGTATGCGGTTCAATGGTTTACCATGGCGGCTGTTCTGTTACTCGCTTTTATAGTGCGTAGCTCTAACGTGCTGAGTTTAATGCGTGGTGGTAAGGACCGCTCGCAATCCTGAGGAAATACTATGTCATCACAGTCTGAAACTCGGGGGCAGGGTCGCGCTGTTCTGTTACTGATCGCGGGTATTCCTTTGACCATGATGCTAGCGGCGTCTTGGCTTTGGTACTTTGTCGTGGAGGGTGACCTGAACCTTGTTGGTGCTATTGGTACAGCCAATAACGGGACTTTAATCTCTCCACCTCGTGAGGCGCAGAAGGTCGTGTTTGCCGATGATGCAGGGCGACCTTTTCGTTGGGACGATCTAGAGCCGCGTTGGACTTTGGTTGTCGCCAGTGCGGGGCCCACCTGTGATTCTGTTTGTGAGCGGCGACTCTGGTTTACCCGCCAAATTCACATTGCCTTGGGCCGAGAGTTTAATCGTGTGCGTCGAGTATTTGTTGCAGACCAGTCCAGTGGCAGTGTCTCGATGGTCTCTCCTACTACGAAACCCGAAGGGTGGCCTGCGGGCTTTGAGTCGGGCACCGTACTGGAGTATTTGTCACAAGGGCACAGCGGTTTGGTGGCTTTAGATACAACCCCGGTAATTTTTGCAGGTCTTTTTTCGGAGCTTTCACTCCAGTCACCCGCGCCATCAGGGGGTGGTTGGTATCTCGTTGATCCTGCAGGGTGGGTCATGATGCACTTTCCTGACGACCTCGGTTACAAAGCGGTGATTGCTGACCTCAAATTTTTGCTGAAAAACTCGGGAGGGTAATGATGTCTGAAGCAACAGTCCCGATGACTCCGCTTTGGCGAGACTATCTCGAGCTGACTAAGCCCAGGGTGGTCGCATTGATGATCGTCACGGCTTTGATCGGCATGTGTATGGCAGTGCCAGGTTGGGTACCTTGGCAACCTTTAGTCCTCGGTAATCTTGGTATTGCGCTGTGCGCTGGCGCGGCTGCTGCTATTAACCATATCGTTGATGAGCGCATTGATCTGCAAATGGCGAGAACGCAAACCCGCCCCGTGGCGACAGGACGTATTTCGCAGCGCGACGCTATTCTTTTTGCGACGGCATTAGCCTTGCTCGGGGTTTGGATACTCGTGATGTGGGTGAATGTACTGACCGCCGTACTCACAGTGGCCAGTCTTATTGGCTATGCTTTTATCTACACCATGTTTTTGAAACGAGCGACGCCTCAAAACATTGTGATTGGGGGTTTGGCGGGCGCTGCGCCACCGCTGCTTGGTTGGACTGCGGTTACAGGCGAAGTTCATGGCCATGCGCTGCTGTTGGTCCTCATCATTTTCGCTTGGACGCCACCCCATTTTTGGGCATTGGCGATACACCGACGGGAAGAGTACGCCACGGTGGGTATTCCTATGCTGCCGGTAACCCATGGTGTCGGATTTACGGCACTGCATATTTTGCTCTACACCATCATTATGTTCCTGATTACGCTCATGCCATTTGCTACTCATATGAGTGGCATCATTTATTTGGTGGGTGCGGTCGTATTGGGCGTTATTTTCTTGTACTGGTCTGTTGAAATTATGCGCGGTCGTAACGAACACGCACCTATGAAGACCTTTAAGTATTCGATCACTTACCTTTTGGTACTGTTTATTGTCATGCTGGTTGATCACTGGGTTTTGGGCCTGATGATTTAGCTCGGTAATAGTTGGGAGTTTCTTATTTTGGCATTGGCTACAAAAACGCGAGTTTGGTTCACCGTTGCGGGGATCCTATTGTTTATAGCGGTCATTTTGCTGAGCTTCGTCAATCGTATTCAACAGCCAAGGGTGATGAGCTCTACTGAGATGCAAATAAATGGGTTGTATGTTTTTGATACGCCCAGAGATCCCGGAGCCTTTACGCTCATTGATCACCGGGGTGAGCCCTTTACTAAAGAGTCGCTGAAAGGCCAATGGACGCTGCTGTTTTTTGGGTTTACTCACTGTCCAGACATCTGCCCTACAACGCTGTCCTTTTTGGCAAAGCTCAAGCAAGAGTTGGCAACCACTGAGGCGGCTGATACGCAAGTTGTGATGGTGACGGTAGATCCCGCACGCGATACCCCCGAGGTGTTAGCCGCCTACATTCCCTATTTTGACCCAGAGTTCACTGGCGTTACCGGAGACTTTATTAAAATCTTGAGCTTCGCGAGGAGCTTCAATGCGCCCTTTAGGAAAGTCACTGCAGCTGATGGCACCTATGAGTTGGACCACAGCGCCAATGTTGTGCTGGTAAATCCCAGAGGGGATTACCATGGGTTCTTCAAGGCACCGTTGGATTTAGCAAAGGTTAAGGTGACCTATCGATCAGCGCGTTACCTGTGGGAGGATTAAGTTCATGAGTGGAGCACTCATTTTAATTGACGGTTCTTCCTATCTGTTTCGGGCGTACCACGCGCTACCGCCATTAACCAATTCAAAAGGGTTTAATACTGGAGCGGCCAAGGGCGTCGTCGGCATGATACGACGGCTCGTAGCCGACTACCCTGAGGATCAGGTGGTTGTGGTTTTTGACGCCAAGGGCCCAACGTTTCGCAACGACATCTACGCAGAATACAAAGCTAATCGCCCCCCCATGCCTGATGAATTGCGTGAGCAAATAGAGCCAATTCACACCATGATTCGGGCCATGGGGTTGCCCCTAGTGTGCGTCAGTGGTGTCGAGGCTGATGATGTTATTGGCACGCTTGCCTTGGAGGCAGCAGCGCGCCAGCAGTCGGTGTTGATCTCAACCGGTGATAAGGACATGGCGCAGCTAGTGGGGGACCACGTTACGCTGATAAACACCATGACCAACACAATCATGGACCATAGCGGCGTGGTCGAGAAGTTTGGGGTGCCCCCTGAGCTCATCATTGATTTGCTCGCGCTCCAGGGAGACAAAGTGGACAACATCCCCGGGGTACCCGGGGTCGGTGAAAAGACGGCTCTGGCTCTGCTGCAAAACTTAGGCGGCCTCACTGATATCTACTCAGATTTAACCCGTGTTGCTGATCTGTCTGTGCGCGGAGCAAAAAAATTGGGCGCCCGTCTTGCTGAGCATCGCGAGTCGGCAGAATTGTCTTATCGGCTTGCAACGATCAAAACAGATTGTGATCTCGATCTATCTCCGGAAGATTTATCGGCAAAAGAGCCCGATTCAGCCGAACTGACAAAATGGTACAAGGAGCTTGAATTCAAAGGTTGGCTATCAGACGCCTTGACTGAAAGTGACGTTGCCCCTGCTGGGGAAGCAACACAGGGCGCAGTAGTTGAGCAGTCGACACACCCGCTAGACGTGGTCACGGTGCTTTCGACGTCGCAACTCGATGAATGGATGGACGCTATCGAATCGGCGCCATTGTTTGCCTTTGATACTGAGACAACCAGCCTCAACTACATGCAGGCCGAAATTGTGGGGGTGGCCCTCGCCGTAGCAACTGACAGAGCGGCCTACATACCTTTAGCCCACGATTATCCGGGAGCCCCTGAGCAATTAGATCGGGACACAGTATTGGCGCGATTACGGCCTTTATTGGAAGATTCCAGTCGCTTAAAAGTGGGCCAAAATCTTAAGTATGACGCCAATGTCCTCGCAAATTACGACATCGCCCTGCGTGGAATTGCCCATGACTCGATGCTGGAATCCTACGTCCTAGACGCCACCGGTAGTCGCCATGATATGGACACTTTGGCCCTCAAATATTTGGGAGAAAAAACCACGCATTTTGAGGAGGTCGCGGGTAAAGGCGCTAAGCAAATTACGTTTAATGCGGTGGCCATCGAGCAGGCAGCACCTTACGCAGCTGAAGACGCGGCGGTGACTTTAAAATTGCACCAAAAATTATGGCCCAAGCTGGAAAGTGAGGCTTGTCTAAGCACGCTCTATCGCGATATTGAGTTGCCACTGGTGCCTATTTTATCGCGCATTGAGCGCAATGGTGCCCGAGTCGATCGTCAGCTTTTGGCCGACCAGAGCCATGAGTTGGGTGAGCGCATGGCGACACTCGAGCAAAGCGCCCATGATCTTGCGGGCCAAGCCTTCAATTTGGGATCACCTAAGCAGTTGGGAGAAATACTCTTCCAAAAGCTCGAATTGCCTGTGTTGAAAAAGACACCTAAAGGAGCGCCATCCACCGCAGAGGAGGTTCTCGCCGAGTTAGCCCTCGATTACCCACTGCCCGCCGTCTTGATGGAGTACCGCAGTCTCTCCAAGTTGAGATCGACCTACACTGACCGTCTGCCAGAAATGATTGATCCGGATACCGGTCGCGTACACACGTCCTATCATCAGGCCGTGACGGCCACAGGCCGATTGTCCTCATCGGATCCTAATCTACAAAATATTCCTATTCGAACTGAAGAGGGGCGGCGTATTCGACAGGCCTTTTGTGCGCCCACGGGCCGCAGTATTGTTGCCGCAGATTATTCACAGATCGAACTGAGGATCATGGCCCACTTATCACAGGATCGAGGTCTTCTTGGGGCTTTTGGGGCAAATCTTGACGTGCACAGTGCGACCGCTGCCGAGGTTTTTGGCGTGTCCCTCGAAGAGGTGTCTACCGATCAGCGGCGAGAGGCCAAAGCCATCAATTTTGGCCTTATTTATGGGATGTCAGCCTTTGGATTAGCACGGCAACTCCGTTTGGGACGTCACGAGGCTCAGGCTTATATCGATCGCTATTTTGAGCGGTATCCGGGGGTGGCTGATTACATGACCAAGACCCGGGAGCTTGCCCATAATCAAGGCTACGTCGAGACGCTGTTTGGTCGTCGCTTATATTTGCCTGAAATCAATGCACGCAATAAGAATCGGCAGATGGCTGCAGAGCGCACGGCGATTAATGCCCCTATGCAGGGTAGCGCGGCAGATATCATCAAACTGGCCATGATTGCTGTGGATGAGTGGCTCGATAAAACAGATATTGACGCCTTAATGATCATGCAGGTTCACGATGAGCTGGTGTTTGAGGTTGCTGATAGCGAGGTTTCCCGATTAACCGCAGCAATACCCAACTTGATGGCTGATGTGGCGTCCCTTGATGTGCCCTTGTTGGTTGAAGCTGGCGTGGGTAAAAACTGGGACGAGGCTCACTGATCGGAAGGCGGGTAGGGCTCCTCAAAAACTGAATCATCGGTCAACCAAGTTTTTAGCCGAGTGCGCAGAGCGGGTAACCCGTCGCCCTTCAACGATGAAAACAGTTGCGCGCTGGCTAAATCGCCAAATTCAAGAAGACGGGCCTGCACACTCAGGAGTGTTGCTTTTGCAGGGCCACGCTTGAGTTTATCGGCCTTAGTGAGCAAGGCATGAATGGGCATTTGTGCTTTTGAGGCCCAGCCAATCATTTGTTCGTCGGAATCTGTGAGGGGGTGTCGAATGTCCATCAGTAAAATAAGTCCCCGGAGGCTTTCGCGCCTTTGTAGGTAATCGGCCATATGCTGGTTCCACTCTTTCTTCATTTTGAGGGGAACTTTTGCGTAGCCATAGCCTGGCAAGTCGACGAGTCGCTGGCTGTCGCTGAGCGAAAAAAAGTTAATCAGCTGGGTGCGCCCCGGCGTTCGACTTGTGCGGGCAAGCTTTCGGTTGTCGGTCAGCGTGTTGATAGCACTTGATTTACCGGCGTTGGAGCGTCCCGCGAAGGCGACTTCAGAGCCTGTATCGGAGGGGGCGTTGCCAAGGTTGCTGGCGCTTTGCAGAAAGGAAGCGACCTTAAAATCGAGTTTGGGCAATGGATTTTGGGGGGTTGAATCAAGGGCCATGATTGGCTTTTGTCCCGAGGGGTGATTGTCTATAATGCCACGCCCGTTTTAAAGGGCGAAGCCCAAAAGCTGGGAAAAACGACGTTAGTGTACTAGTGCCGCGAAGGCGCATAATGAGGTCAGGGTATGAAACACATCGCAGGTGTCCGGAACATCCTAAAATTGGCAGGCGCCATCGTGGCAGTCTCTGTCGTTCCGGCCTTTGCTGACGCAGATATGGCCAAGTACGGAAGGTCCTGCGCTATGTGCCATGAATCCGGCGCTGCTGGAGCACCAAAGACGGGTGATGTGAAAGCCTGGGAGCCACGCCTTGCCAAGGGTATGGACGTCCTAATGGAGTCGGTAAAAAATGGGCTCAATGCAATGCCGCCCACCGGCCTTTGCTCTGATTGCACCAATGAAGAATATGAGGCACTCATCAACTACATGGCGTCTGGTGAGTCGTAAATTATTTATAGGAACCCCACAGGGGAAGCGAATTATGGTTAAAACAATCGCAACGGTAGCCTTGGCGCTGCTAAGTTCACTAGGTCATGCTGGAGAGATGTTGCAGGGTGATGCAGTGGCAGGGGAGGCCAAGGCCATAACCTGCGGTGCTTGTCATGGTGCCGATGGTAATAGCGTCGTGCCAAACTTTCCTAAGCTTGCGGGCCTGGGCGACAAGTATCTGCTTAAGCAAATGAAAGATATCCGCGACGGACGTCGCGTGGTCGCGGCAATGGCGGGACAGGTCGATAATATGTCCGATCAAGACCTCGCTGACATTGCCGCGTTTTACGATCAGCAGGTGCGCACACCAGAGTTAGCTGATGCGGAATTGATGGCGCTCGGTCGCAAGGTATACATGGCGGGCATCATGGAGCGAAAGGTTGCCGCTTGCTCGGGTTGCCATAGCCCATCGGGCAAGGGCAATGGCCCCGGTGGTTTCCCGGGTCTTGCTGGCCAGCATCCAGAGTATATTGCCGCGCAGTTGAAGATGTTTCGAATGGGCTACGAAGACCCTGCTGGACGCACCAACGACAGCGACAGCAAAATCATGCGCGCAACAGCCTTTGAGCTGAGTGACAAGGAGATCGAAGCAGTGGCTAGTTACGCCGCGGGCCTTCGTTAAATTTTACGGGAACCACAGGCGGCCCAAGCCTGTCTAATGAGACACAAATGTGCTCGCTGCGGCGCAAGTGGTGAGCTAGAGGTAGCTATTTAGCCATCGGGCAAGCAAAACAGTGGAGAAGAGCATGAACACAATTCGACGCAATATTTTGGTGGCACTGGTCGCTTTGCTTGCCTTACCTTGCTTGGCTTGGGCAGAAACTCAGTGGCAGGAAGGTGAGCATTACACCGTTGTGAACCCTGCGGTGCGAGTGGGACCTACCGACCAAGTCATTGTTACCGAGTTCTTTTGGTACGGTTGTGGCCACTGCTATACCTTCGAGCCTATGCTGCAGGCATGGAAAAAGTCCTTACCTGAGGGGTCGCGCTTGCAGCCTTCCCCAGCGGCGTGGAATGACGGCATGAAATTGCACGCTAAGGCTTACTTCACGGCGGAGACGTTAGACGTGTTAGAGCCAATGCACGACGCTATCTTCAAAGCCATGCACGTCGAAAGAAATCGATTGGGTTCAAAAAGCGCAATCCGTGAGCTTTTTGTCTCTAACGGTGTTGCTGCGGACGACTTTGATCGGGCTTTTGATTCTTTTGGTGTTAACAGCCAGGTGAGTCAAGCCGAAGCGCGAGCGCGATCGGCAAAAATTTCCGGCACTCCGTCGGTGCTGGTCAATGGCAAATACCTGATCGAGGCGCGAAAAGCCGGCAGTCAGGCCAATATGCTGAAGATTGCTGAATTCCTAGTACAGCAGGAACTGGCCAACAAGTCCTAGTGCTTGCGGTTTCAGCCCCCGATGTGGTTCAGGGGCAAGCCCGCATGAGTGACCACTTTCCGGAGCTCAAAGCTTGAGTGAACACCGGACACGCCCGGGATGCAGGTCAGTTTCCCTAATAGGAATCTTTCATAGTGCACCATGTCGGCGACGACGGCTTTAATCAAATAGTCAGCGCTTTGACCCGTCACCACGCAGCACTCTATAACTTCCGGATACTGCGCAACCTCCTCTTCAAACGCCGCGAACCGCTCAGGCGTGTGTTCGTCCATTGTGATCCCAATGTGGGCGGTGAGAGCCAAGCCCAGCTTTGATTGGTCCAGTAAAGTAATGCGTTCAACGATAACCCCGGCCGCCTCTAACCGCTTCACGCGTCTGGCACAGGGTGTTGCGGTCAGTCCGACGCGGTCAGCAAGTTCGAGGTTACTTAAACCGGCATTGCGCTGGAGTAAATCAAGGATTTTTAGGTCTATTCGATCAATTTCTATTTCAGGCATTATTAGTTTATTTCCCTAAAAATATGGCAATAAGATACTATATATTGCTTTGTATGACCAAATAGTTGGGTTATTTGGACAAAAAAACTCTAAAACTCGCGTTACACTAGACCAACGACAGCCACAGAATTTTTGCCCATGAAACCGACAACGTCCTCGAGTTTTGATGCCCGTAAATACCGGCCCTTCACGCCGATTTCAAAAGTAGATCGGCGCTGGCCCGATCGGGTGATCGAACGGGCGCCCCAGTGGTGCTCCGTTGACCTGCGGGATGGAAATCAGGCGTTGGTGGAACCTATGAACGCCCAGCAAAAGCTCCGTCTGTGGGAGCAGCTGGTGGACATTGGTTTTAAGACAATTGAGGTGGGATTCCCCTCGGCCTCTAGCCATGACTTTGATTTTTTGCGAAAGCTAATCACTGAGGAGCGCATTCCTGATGATGTGACGGTTCAAGTGCTAGTTCAAGCTCGGGCGGAACTGATTGCCAAAACCTTCGAAGCTTTACGTGGGGTTAAACGTGCTGTTGTGCATTTTTACAACTCGACGTCGACGGTCCAACGCCGAGACGTTTTCAAGCTTGATAAGGCCGGTATTACTGAGATTGCGGTTGAAGGCGCTAAGCTCGTCAAGGCAGAGGCAGACCGCCACCCGGAGACCGAGTGGACCTTTGAGTACAGTCCAGAAAGCTTTACCGGTACGGAACTCGATTTTGCCGTCGAAATTTGTGATGCGGTTAATCAGGTGCTGAGGCCAACACCTGAGCAGCCAGTGATTATTAATTTGCCGGCGACCGTTGAAATGAGCACCCCTAATATTTATGCCGACCAGATAGAATGGTTTTGCGATCACGTGGCCAACCGCGACGCGATACTTATTTCACTTCATACCCATAACGATCGCGGCTGTGCGGTAGCTGCAGGAGAGCTGGGTGTGATGGCAGGGGCCGACCGTGTCGAGGGCACGCTCATGGGTAACGGCGAGCGCACCGGTAATATGGATATCGTCACCATGGCGATGAATTTATACAGCCAAGGTATCGACCCCGAGCTTAAGTTTGACAATATGGACGCTATTATTGCCACCGTTCGGGACTGTACCCAGTTACCAGTTCATCCTCGTCACCCCTACGCGGGGGAGTTGGTGTTCACCGCTTTTTCAGGAAGCCATCAAGATGCGATTAATAAGTGCCTTGCCCTTAGGGGTGATGAAGATGCGTGGGATGTGGCGTATTTGCCCATTGACCCACACGATATTGGCCGAACCTACCAAGAGGTGATTCGCATCAACAGCCAGTCTGGCAAAGGCGGAGTGGCTTACGTTTTATACCGGGATCATGGGTACGACTTGCCCAGGTGGCTGCAAATTGATTTCAGCAGCGCCGTACAACACCTTGCTGAGCAGAGTGAGGCAGAGGTTGCCTCAGACCAGATTCATCAATTGTTTTGCGACACTTATTTGAACGTTCCCGGTGCCTGGAGTCTAGGTCGGTATGAGGTCACCAAAGACGATACGGAACATCAATTAACGGCTGTGCTGGGCGCCGGTGACTCAGAGATACGAATCCAGGGTCGAGGCACGGGGGTACTAGATGCCTTTATCGACGCGATGGAACAGGTGACGGGTAAAAAGATGGTGCTGGTGGAGTACAGCGAGCACACCCTGGGCCAGAGTTCCGATGCCGAGGCGGTTTGCTACGTGCAGCTCAATATCGACGGGGCAAGACCTTGCGGTGTTGGGCGCAGTAACGACATTGTGCAGGCCACCCTAAATGCCATCCTCTCCGCCCTGAAGGGTCATTGTCAGCTGACCGAACAAGTCGCTTAGCGGTCTCGGCGCCCGATAGCTGTTAAACGTGACTCCCTATGTCACACTACAGGCAACGGGGCAACGCGGCTCAGAGAGTGCGGGCGCATGATCAATCGGGACAAAGAAACTTCGCTTTACGACGCGACGGGCTTTAAGTCATCGGCGCGTTTTTGGCGTGGTTTGCTGAGAACGGATAGTGGTTCCCCACAAAGCTTTGAACCTGAAGACGTGCAACACGAGCGACGCCTACTTCTGTATCGCCTGTTGCTGCCTATCATGTTGTGCGCCACGACAATGGTGTTATTTGAGGGCCTTTCAGTTTCGCCCAGCCCCATCATTTTCGATGTCTTTGCAGGGTTGGCGTCGTTGTTACTTGCCGTCACGGCGTACCGCATGTTTCGCCACAACAAAGTGGTAATGCCGCCGGTATTGGCTCTGCTCATTACCCTGATTACGGTGGTTTGGTCTGTGAAGCTTGGTTCTATTTATCAGGAGCTTTGGATCTTTCTTCTTATGATTGCGCTTACCGCCTTGTTGCCTCTTGCCGCCGGCCTTGTGGCAGGCGTTTTAACGCTGGCGGCACTGGTTTGGGCACATGGTTGGCAGGGTTTTGGTGGTGGTTTTGCTCTAGATGCCGCTATTTTTTCAACATGGCTGTTGAGCCTGGCGATGATGCAGCTCCAGACTCGTCAGACCGATCAGCTAGCAGATCTCGCATTAACCGACCCTTTAACCGGCGCTTATAATCGCCGGTATTTGTTGCCTCAGGCTCGACGGCATTTGGCGGACTATCATCGATACGCTCGACTTTCGTCACTGTTATTACTCGACATTGATTACTTCAAGCGCATCAATGATGAAATGGGTCATGTCGAGGGTGATCGCGTGCTGAAAGCCCTAGTGGCTTTAATCGACGGCAGAATTCGCGGCGCCGATATGCTTTTTCGCCTGGGTGGCGAGGAGTTTGTGGTGCTTTTAAGCGAGGTGGGTGCCCAGACTGCACGAAAAATCGCAGATGATTTGCGCAGTAAAATTGCGGCACAGGAGGTCATTCCTGATCGACGCGTTACCGTTAGTATCGGTATCTGCGACGTGACTGCGGTAGATTCTGCTGAGGACTGGCTGCTACGCGTAGACCGCGCCATGTATGAGGCCAAGCGCAAGGGCAGAGACCAAGTTTACATCGAAGAACCTTCACCACGGGATCCCACAAATGTTAAAGGCACGATTCCTATGTGGCGCTAAATGCGCCTTGGTTTTGGTCATGCTTTTGACCTTGACCGCATGCTCGGGTACCCGATTTTTTTACAACAAACTAGACACCCTGATCGATTGGTACGTCGATGACTATGTCACCCTCAGTCGTGAGCAGTCTGCCGACTTTCAAAACCGAGTAGATCAGCTTCTTGAATGGCACCGGCGCGAGGAGCTGCCCGCTTACACCCAACTGCTGACAGATTTTGAGCGCAGCCTTGATGCCAGCTTAAATGAACAGTCAGTTGCCACGTTGTTCGACGAGTTGTCCCTGGCGGCAGATCGTCTTGAGGTTCGTATTCTTGATTTAATGATTGAGTTTGGCGCTACGTTAAATCTCGCGCAGCGGGAAGAATTTATGCTGGCTTTGGAAGAGGAACAGGAAGAGCAGCGAGAGAGGCTTCTGTCTCGGTCTGATGAGGTTTATCGAGACAATGTACAGGAACAGTTCAGCGATAATCTCAGCAGATTTTTGGGCAGATTGACAGATCAGCAAAAAGAAGCGCTAGCGCTGCACACCCGGGATTATCAACGGTTTGACGATGCATGGATCGCTGATCGAGCACGCTGGACAAAAGAGCTTGCCGCTGTGATAGCGAGCAATACCACTGATTGGCCTTCTGAGGTCCGAGACATTCTTGCTGGGCGGGAGGCTGCACGCTCACCGGAGTACGTTGGGGTATATGCGCACAACCGGGCGCTATCTCAAACAGTGTTTACCGAAGTGATTAACCAGCGCACGCCCAAACAGGACCGTCGTTTGCGGCGAAAAATTAATAATTACCGCGACGACTTCATCGCGCTGGCCGCAGAAGCTGAAGCCCTCAGTCCAGCAGCGATAAGTCCCTAACCGCTCCTTTGTCGGCGCTGGTAACCATGCGAGCATAGACTTTCAGAGCAGCACTGACCTTTCTTGGTCGGGGCATTTGGGGCTGCCAAGGTTTATCTGCGTTATCCATTTCGCTTCTGCGGTTGCGTAGGCACTCGTCATCGAGCAAGACATCGATGCGTCGATTGGGAATGTCGATTGCAATGGTGTCCCCCGACTGCACTAAGCCAATTGCGCCACCTGCCGCTGCCTCTGGGGATACATGCCCAATGGACAGTCCTGAGGTGCCCCCGGAGAATCGACCGTCGGTAACCAGCGCACAAGCTTTACCTAACCCTTTTGATTTCAGATAACTGGTGGGATACAGCATTTCTTGCATACCCGGACCCCCTCGGGGTCCCTCGTATCGAATAATTACGACGGCACCTGCAGCAACGCGATCTTCGAGAATGTCAGCAACAGCGGCTTCCTGACTTTCGCAGATATGGGCAGGGCCGCTGAAGCATAAGACATCATCATCGACCCCTGCGGTCTTAACCACGCAACCGTCTTCAGCGATATTGCCGAACAAAACTGCCAGGCCACCCTCTTGAGAATAGGCGTGAGCAACATCGCGTACGCAGCCTCCTGTACGATCGAGATCAAGGCTGGGCCAGCGTGTGGCTTGGCTGAAGGCCTGCTGCGTGGGCACCCCAGCGGGGCCCGCTGAAAAAAGTTTGTGAACGTCGGCGTCGTTAGTTTGCGCAATATCCCAGGTTGTCAGCGCTTCGCCTAGGGTGTCGGTGTGCACGGTGTGGGTACTGGTATCGATGAGACCCCCGCGAGCTAGCTCGCCAAGTATAGCCATGACGCCGCCGGCACGGTGGACGTCCTCCATGTGGTAAAGCGGTGTACTGGGCGCAACTTTACATAATTGCGGTACGCGTCGGCTTAAAGTATCGATGTCCGTCATTGAAAAATCGATGCTTGCCTCTTGGGCCGCAGCCAACAAATGCAGGATGGTATTGGTGGAGCCCCCCATAGCGATATCCAGACACATCGCGTTTTCAAACGCTTGGCGGTTGGCTATGTTTCGAGGCAGCGCCGAGGCATCGTCCTGTTCGTACCAGCGCCGTGCAAGCGCAACGGAAACACGCCCTGCGCGCTTAAACAGCGCTTCTCGATCGGCGTGGGTGGCTAATAGTGAGCCATTGCCCGGCAGGCTTAAACCCAGCGCTTCGGTAAGGCAATTCATGGAGTTAGCGGTAAACATACCCGAGCAGGAGCCGCAGGTTGGGCAGGCAGAGCGTTCATAGGCCTCAACGGTTGCATCGTCTGCAGAGTCATCAGCTGCGATGACCATGGCGTCCACCAGATCGAGCTTGTTTTCAGACAGCTTGGTTTTGCCGGCTTCCATGGGTCCACCGGAGACAAAAACGCAGGGAATATTGAGTCGCATAGCAGCGTTAAGCATGCCCGGGGTGATCTTGTCGCAGTTTGAAATGCAGACCATGGCGTCGGCGCAGTGTGCATTGACCATGTATTCCACAGAGTCGGCAATAATATCTCGAGAGGGCAGACTGTAGAGCATGCCGTCGTGGCCCATGGCGATTCCATCATCGACGGCGATTGTATTGAACTCCTTGGCAACACCGCCCGCGGCTTCGATTTCTCTGGCGACGAGTTGTCCCATGTCTTTTAGATGCACATGGCCGGGAACAAACTGCGTAAAAGAGTTTACGACGGCAATAATCGGTTTTTCAAAATCGCCGTCGGTCATGCCGGTAGCGCGCCACAGGGCTCTGGCACCGGCCATGTTGCGGCCTGCGGTCGATGTTTTGGATCGGTATTGTGGCATTCTGTCTTCTCCCGTGCTGGGCGGGAATTCTAACAGCTAAGATTGTTCAGTCGAGGTTCTTGATCAGGACTTTTGAGTTTCGCTGCAAGTTATAAAGTGCCTGGCGCTCGGAGGGTAGCTGGTCGAGGCTGGCTGTGACGAAGCCCTGCTCAATAAACCAGTGGGTGGTTTGAGTGGTGAGCACGAAAAGTTGTTGGATACCCTGTCCTTGAGCCTGAGTTGTCAGTAGCTCCAGAAGATGCACGCCTCTACCGCCGTTGCGGTAGTCGGGGTGGGTTGCGATACAGGCAATCTCTGCCATTTCAGTCCCCTCGAAAGGATAAAGTGCCGCGCAAGCTAAAACCCGACCATCGCGCTCAAGGACCGTAAAATTTGAGATTTCCTGTTCAAAACGCTCTCTGGAGCGACGCACCAATACACCGGCTTCTTCCAAGGGTCTCACCAGGTCGAGCACACCTGCGATATCGTTAATACTCGCCCTGCGGTTTTGTTCGAAGACCGTTTCGCTGACCAAAGTGCCGGCACCATCATGGCTAAAAAGTTCTTCAATGAGCGCACCGTTATGAACGTAGCTAAGAAAGTGCGCTCGGCTGACGCCTTGTTCGCAGGCTCGGCAGGCGGCGTCACGCTGGCTGGCTTGTATTGGGTTTTCTATAGGCAGTGCCCGGGCCGCGGCGACGGTGCACTGGCGCACCAAAGTGCCCAAGCTGTCATGCAATCCCTCGGAATGATCCATAAAGATCAGCTTGTCAGCGCCCAGTGCCACTGCTGAGGCCGTAGCGACCTCGTCAGCACTCAAATTGAACACTTCACCTGTGGTGGAAAAACCTAGGGGAGACAGCAGTACAATGGCCTCATTATCAAGGGCGGCGGTTATGCCCACGGCGTCAAGTCGACGCACAGCGCCGGTAAAAAGAAAATCTACCCCGTCCACGATTCCTACCGGCCTTGCGGTAATGAAGTTGCCGCTGACTACGCGCAACCTAGCGCCATGCATCGGAGAATCTGGCAATCCTTGAGATAACTGGCTTTCCAGCTGCAAGCGCTGGGTCGCAGAAACGTCCCGCACCACGCCTAAAACCTCAGAATCCGTAATTCGAACACCTTGGTGAAGTTGACCCGTGATGCCCAGAGCGGCCAGCGCCTGCTCGACTTCGCCGCGAGTGGCATGGACTAGCACCAGCCGAATACCCAGAAGGTGCAGCAGGCATAGATCATTAATCAGATTGTTAAATTGATCGCTTTCTAACGCGCCGTTGCCCAAATAAATCACAAACGTCCGGCCCCGGTGAGCTCGGATATAAGGGCTGGTGTGTCGAAACCAGTCTATGTGATTGCTAGAGGAAGCCAAGTTCGTCAGTCTCGTGCGTTAGATTGGTTTAAATTCAAAACGCGAGACTACCCGAAAGGCACCCAGAGAATCTTGGGAATTTTTGGCTGGCTTGGTGAAAAATGGCCGCTGTGGTCGAGGTTCAATAGCGCCGCCAGTAAATTGTGTTGCTGTGATTAAAAAAAAGGGGATTTTTAGCAGTCAGGGAGGTGTGAGGCATAGCCCCAGTCAATAATAAGAGACTTCTAAACTCCACGGTCGCTTTCAGCGCTGTGTTGCGCAGCGCACCAAAAAATCACGATGAGAAGGTGGTTTAACGGTGACAGAGAATTTTCAGCGCGTAAACTGCAGCTATGACTGAGCACATGATGATACCCCCAGAGTCCCGCCTAGATATGATTAGCCTTGCCGAGGGGTTGGCTCGAGCTGGGCGACTGTCAGCCAAAGATCTGATGCGGCTTAAATCTATGCGCCAGATGCGCCTCGCCCCACTGCCTTTCTTAGCCGAGCAAAAGCTATCTGATGCAAGCGCCTCGGGTGGGATTATGGATATGACTGCGCTATTGGGTTTTCTCTCTCAGGAAACCGAACTGGGGGTATTCGATATTGATCCGCTAAAAATTGACACGAAAGCAGTCGCGGAAGTTATGTCCCAGGCCTTTGCCGAGCGTCATAAGATTCTTGCAGTTGCTGTCGATGATATGACGGTCACGGTTGCAAGCAGCGAGCCCTGGGTGACCGGCTGGATCCGTGATCTTGAGCATGCAACGCGACGCCCAATACGCCGAGTATTAGCAGACCCCCGAGATATAGCGAGGTACACCAAAGAGTTTTATGTGATGGCTCGTTCGGTTCAGGGCGCTAACACCCTAAATCGTGGCGAGGGCGGCAATCTGGTAAATCTAGAAGCTATGGTGCAGCTCGGCAATAAGTCTGAGCTCGATGCCAACGACCAGCACATCGTGAGCGTGGTCGATTGGCTTTTGCAATACGCTTTTGAGCAGCGTGCCAGTGATATTCATATCGAACCCCGGCGGGAGTTAGGGAACGTCCGTTTTCGCATCGACGGCGTGCTTCATAAAGTTTATGAGCTACCTGCTGCCGTCGCGTCAGCGGTGACTAGCCGCTTTAAAATTCTTGGACGGCTGGACGTGGCAGAGAAGCGTCGCCCCCAAGATGGACGCCTGAAAACTCGGACCCCCGATGGTAATGAAGTGGAACTGCGCCTCTCGACGTTGCCAACCGCATTTGGTGAAAAGTTGGTCATGCGCATCTTCGACCCCGATGTGCTGCTCAAAAGCTTTGAGGAGCTGGGGTTGCGTGGCAGCGATGATCAGCGGTGGCAAAGTATCATTGCTCAGGGTACAGGTATCGTTTTAGTCACCGGTCCCACGGGCTCGGGAAAAACCACAACGCTCTACTCTACATTGCGGCAGCTCGCCAACGCGGACGTTAATGTTTGCACCATCGAAGATCCTATCGAAATGGTAGAACCTGCTTTTAACCAAATGCAGGTAAATGCCTCCATCGATCTAGATTTTGCTTCTGGTGTACGGGCGCTGATGCGACAAGACCCCGATATCATAATGGTCGGCGAAATCCGTGATCTGGAGACTGCCAATATGGCCATTCAGGCGGCGCTGACTGGGCATTTGGTGCTGAGTACACTCCATACTAATGACTCCCCCGGCGCTATTTCACGGTTGGTGGAGTTGGGTGTCCCTGCGTTTTTGATTCGTGCCACCGTTCGAGGTGTCATGTCTCAGCGGCTGGTAAGAACCCTTTGCAGTCAGTGTAAACAGCTTGAGCCCACCGATATAGGGGGCTGGCAATCCTTGGTAGGCGACTATCAGGCGGTGATGCCCGAGGCACTTTATCGTCCTGTAGGGTGTAAGGCTTGTCGCGATACGGGTTATCGTGGACGTGAAGGTATTTATGAGGTGCTTGTTGCGGATGCTGGAGTGCACAGTGTGATCAACGATAGTCACGATATCCGTCAAATTCGACGGCAATCCGTCGCGGCTGGGATGGTGCCCCTAAGAGTGGCAGGTGCTGAAAAAGTAGCTCGAGGTGAAACGACGCTCGAAGAGGTTATGCGCGTAGCGCCCGCTCTTGATGACTAGGCAGGCCACTATGCCGCAGTCCCTAGAGGCTGGACTCGCGAAAAGTTGGGGGGTTTTTACCGACCAGTTGGAACCGGAAATTTTGACCCGCTTGCAGCACGCGCTGGACGCTTCCACTGTCGCTGCAGACTTTGACCGGCTTCTGGCAACCAGTAATTTTTTTAGAGATCAATTTATTCGTCACCGCGATTGGGCGGTGGGCGAGTTGGAAGCCGGGCGATTATTTCAGTGCTGCGATCTCGATGCCGAAGCCTGGAAAGTCGCGCTCAAGCAGCTAGTCCTCGACAACAGCAGTGAAGACGCCGTTATGTCGGCCTTACGAATATTTCGTAATCGGCAAATGTTAAGCATTGTGGCCTGCGAATTATCCGGTCGCGCCGCATTAAGTGAAACCTTCCAAGCTTTGACTCGGTTGGCCGATATTACGATTCAGTTTTCGGTGGACTGGGCTACGGCGAAACTATCACGACGATTTGGGCTCCCGGTAGGGGAGTGGTCAGGGGAAGCTCAAGAGCTGGTGGTTTTGGGTATGGGGAAGCTCGGTGGTGGTGAGCTCAACCTGTCTTCAGATATTGACCTCATTTATGCCTATCCGGAAGCGGGTGAAACTCAGGGCGGCAAAAGAACGCTCAGTAATCAGGAGTTCTTTATACGGGTCGGTCAGCTCGTCATTAAATTGCTAGACGCTAAAACGGTAGATGGTTTTGTGTTTCGCGTAGACATGCGCCTACGCCCCTTTGGTAGCAGCGGCCCACTGGTCGTAAATTACAACGCTCTAGAAGTTTATTACCAGCAACATGGTCGCGACTGGGAGCGTTACGCCATGATCAAGGCCCGAGCGATCACCGGGTCGGTTGAAAATAAAAAGCCTTTTGAAGAGTTAAAGCGTGCCTTTGTTTATCGCCGCTATACCGATTACGGCGCTTTGCATGCGCTGAGAGAGATGCGGGAAATGATTGCTGCCGAAACCCTGCGGAGCAATTTGCAAACCAACATCAAGCGCGGTTATGGCGGTATTCGAGAAATAGAATTTATTGTTCAGTGTAAACAGCTCATTCACGGCGGGCGGCATCCTGAATTGCAAGTTCGACCTTTGGAATTGGCTTATCAATGCCTTGCAGAGCTCGATTTTATTAGTGTCGAAGATCGACAGGGGTTGATTGATGCCTATCGCTTTTTGAGGCGTCTCGAAAACATTCTTCAGGGTCTCTGTGATACCCAGACGCAAGAGTTACCTGGCGATCCCATTTCACAGGCGCAGGTAGCCCTGTTGATGGGTTATTCCGATTGGGCGGCCATGATCACAAGCTGCGAGGCTGTGCGGCAGCGCGTTTCTGAGTACTTCCAGAGTTTGGTGACCCTTCCCGGTGACCCGTCGTCGGAAATTGCAGCTTCGGTTGGCGTGCAGTATGCCGATTTATGTCCCGAAGCTCTGGCGGCCTTGGGGTACCGTGATGCTAGTGCGACTTGGGCGGCCGTGGAGACTTTTATGAGCGGTGGTCGCGTTCAGGCGGCGCAATCAGAAAGCCGGCATCGTCTCGAAGCGTTCTTACCCCAGTTGATCTCCGTTTCAGCCAAGACCGACAACGCTGACCTTGCCGTTACCCGAACCTTACCTTTCGTCAGTGCTGTGCTGCGACGTAGCGCTTACCTTGTGATGATGACCGAGCACCCGCAGGCATTAGAGCAGCTTGTCTCGCTCAATGTGGCAAGTCCGTGGATTGCGCGCAAGCTCGCTCAACGCCCGGAGCTGGTCGAAGAGCTCCTCCACGAAGATCGACTTTATCGAGCACCCAACCGCAGCGAAATGGGTGCATTGGTGCAGGATCAACTGCTGCGAGTGCCTGAGGATGATCTAGAGCAACAGATGCATGCGATGGCGGGTATTAAAGATGCGGTGGTTCTGAGGGTAGCAGCCAGCGAACTTAATGGTTCGCTGCCAGTCATGGTGGCCAGCGATAATCTCACCTTCCTTGCTGAAGTTATGGTGACTCAAGCGATTCAAGTTGCTCGAGCAGAACTGGTAACTCGGCACGGAGAACCTCAGGGGGATGAGGCTGGGTTTGCGGTCATGGGTTATGGCAAGTTGGGTGGCATAGAATTGGGGTATGGGTCTGATCTTGATCTCGTCTTTGTTTATGACGGTGGACGAGGCACGACGTCGGGCCCAAAAATTATTGAGAATACGCGGTTTTTTACGCGTCTTGCTCAGCGTGTGGTGCACGTCCTTTCGACTAACGTTGCTCAGGGTCGGCTTTATGAGGTCGACCTGCGCCTGCGTCCGGATGGCGGCTCGGGATTGCCTTGTGTGACTTTCGGCAGCTTTCGAAAATATCAGCACGAATCGGCATGGACCTGGGAACATCAGGCTCTAGTGCGAGCTCGGCCAGTAGCAGGTTCGGCAGAGTTGTGTCATCAGCTCGAGGCGTTGCGACTGGAAATATTGCGCAAGGTCAGACCTGATCATGAGCTGCGTGATGCGGTGGTTACCATGCGTCTGCGGATGTTTGAGGGTGCTGAAAGCCGCCTTGAAGCGGGCCCCGATGAGTTTGATATAAAGCGCGATCCTGGCGGCATTGTTGATATTGAATTTGTGGTGCAATTTCTGGTGCTCCAACACGCTGCCACCCACCCCGACCTGGCACAGGCCACCGATGTTGTTAATTTGCTTAACGCTCTCGCTGATCATGACTTGCTGTCAGCGCAAGATGCCGACACACTGCGTGCTGCGTATTTGGTGTATCGGGCCGAGGTACATCGTGCCGTTCTTGAAGATGTAGACTTGGTGGGTAAACGTTCAAAATTTATGCAACAACTTGTTGCGGTGACTCAGATCAGGGATGGGGTTTTACCCGGCCTGCCTGCACTCGAAATTGATGTAGCTAATGGTTAAGAGGAAATAACATGGACCTGTCTAAACTGAGCGGAAAAATTTGGCTCGACGGTGAACTCGTGCCCTGGCAGGAGGCAAAGGTGCATGTTTTGACCCACACCTTTCACTACGGCGTTGGTGTTTTTGAAGGCGTCCGTGCCTACAGCACACCCGATCATGGCACTTGCATATTTCGATTAAAAGAGCACACCGATCGGCTGTTTCGCTCTGCAAAAATTCTGCAAATGAATATGCCTTGGGACAAAGACGCTTTAAACGCGGCCCAACGAGAGGTGGTTCGGGTTAACGGCCTCGAGGAAGGTTATTTGCGCCCGATGTGCTTTTTAGGGTCAGAGGGTATGGGATTGCGAGCTGACAATCTAAAAACCCATGTCATGATTGCAGCTTGGCCCTGGCCTTCCTATATGGACCCTGAGGCACGAGACCGTGGTATTGCTGTGCGTACATCAAGCTACACCCGGCATCACGTTAACATTACGATGTGTAAAGCCAAGGCCAACGGCAACTACATCAACTCGATCTTAGCCTTACGCGAGGCCATTGATAGTGGCTGCGAGGAGGCACTGATGCTCGATAACGAGGGTTACGTTGCTGAGGGGAGTGGTGAAAACTTCTTTATGGTGCGCGATGGCGTTATCTACACCCCGGACCTGACGTCTTGTCTTGAGGGCATCACTCGCGATGCCATTTTTAAAATAGCCCGAGATGAAGGGTATGAAGTTCGCGAAAGACGTATTACACGGGATGAAGTTTATATCTGTGATGAGGCGTTTTTTACCGGTACCGCAGCAGAAGTGGTGCCCGTGAGGGAGCTTGATAACCGCCAGATCGGTGCGGGTGGCCGCGGCCCCATTACCGAAAAGCTTCAGAGCATTTATTTTCAAACGGTTCGCGGTGAGCAGGCTCGATATCGTGATTGGATAACCCCCGTTACTGATTGACGATCCCTTCGTCAGGCACCGCTTAATAGAAGGTTGGTTATGGCACAGGCACATTTTGAAACACTGCCCTCGGGTATTCGTTATCGACACTGGCAGCCTGTGGTGGAGCCTCGTGCTACCGTTTTGTTAATTCATGGACTGGGTGAACACAGCGGGCGTTATCAAGCGGTCGCAGCTGCCCTCACTGCTCGGGGTTTTGCCGTTGTGGCCCCCGATCATCTAGGCCACGGCGAGTCACCCGGGCACCGTGTGTTTGTAAACCACTTTGATGACTATTTAGCGGGAGTTCGAGATTGCCGTCAGGTGCTGGCGCACAACTATCCCGAGTTGCCTTGTTTTGTTCTGGGTCACAGCATGGGGGGGCTTATCACGGGCCGGCTTCTGCTTGAGGACCAAGGCCAATACCGCGGTGCGTTATTGAGTGGCCCCGCTTTTGCGGCGTCGGAGGTGCCGCCGGCTCCGGTTATGTGGATTGGACGCTTGCTCGCAAAGCTCATGCCCCGCGCGGGTATGTTGGCCCTTGATGGCTCCGGGGTTAGTCGTGACGCGGAGGTAGTGGCCGCCTACGAAGCCGATCCACTAGTCAACCATGGGAAGGTGACTGCGGGCTTGGGCATTGCCCTTTTTGACGCCATGGATCGCGTTATGACAGAGGCGGGCTCGATTACCTTACCGATGCTCATTATGCACGGCGGCGCTGATACGCTAGCCGCGCCCATAGGCTCCGAGACCTTCGCAGCTAAAGTTGAGGCTACTGATTTAACCCTCAAGGTTTTGCCCGGTCTCTATCATGAGATTTTTAACGAGCCCGAAGGCGAAGAAATTATTGGCCAGTATGCCGATTGGATAGAGGCCCGCTTGCCTTGATGTCAAAGGCTCTGGTCTGTGGCGCGGGAGGACAACTGGGCCAAGAGTTAGTGTTGACCTGCCCCGAGCAGTGGCAAGCCATCCCTATGACGCGATCGATGTTAGACATCGCCGATCCTGATCAGGTGGCAAAAGCGCTGGATGATACTGAGCCTGCCTGGGTGATTAATGCAGCGGCTTTTACCGCCGTCGACGCTGCGGAGTCAGAGCCGGAGTTGGCACATCGTGTTAATGCCATAGGGCCCGAAGTTCTTGCGCTGCAGTGTCGAGAGCGCAATATTCGGTTGTTACACGTCTCTACAGATTTTGTTTTCGACGGCACCCAAGGTCGTCCTTATGCCCCTGATGCTGAGCCAAACCCACTGGGTGTTTACGGTCGCAGCAAGTTAGAGGGTGAGCATGCGGTAATGGCAGCCGGTGGCAGCTCGGTAATTTTGAGAACAGGTTGGGTGTACTCGCGTTACGGCGGTAATTTTGTAAAAACCATGCTACGCCTGATGGCAGAACTTGAGCAGCTTTCGGTGGTAGAAGATCAGGTTGGCACCCCGACTTGGGCCCGAGGACTGGCATTGACGTGTTGGGGCTTAGCCGACCATGGCGACGTCTCAGGTATTTACCACTGGAGTGACGCTGGGGCTTGCAGCTGGTATGACTTTGCCGTGGCTATTCGTGAAATTGCGCTTGAATTGGGCCTGCTGCGCCAAGCGGCAACCCTGTTGCCGATACCCGCATCGCAGTATCCGACCCCGGCCCAGCGGCCGGGGTACAGTGTGTTGGATAAAGCCCAGACGCGGGCCCTTTTGGCTGAGCCGACCCACCACTGGACAGGTCAGTTACGTGACATGCTTGTCGACCTGCGACAATACGGACAGCAACACGAAAAGAAACACGAACAGCAACATGAGAAGCAGCCGCCATGACGCGATCTTTAATGGTCACCGGAGCCGCGGGGTTTATCGGCGCTAACTTTGTTTATCACTGGGTTCAGGCGCACCCCAACGATACCGTAGTGGCTTACGATGCCCTGACTTATGCCGGTAATCGAGCCAGCCTGGCGCCCCTTGAGGCGGCGGGGCAACTGCACTTTGTACAGGGCGATATTTGCGACAGTGAGTGTGTGAGTCAGACTCTGGCCAACTACGACATCGATACTTTGGTCCACTTTGCCGCCGAGAGTCACGTAGATCGCTCGATTACGGGTCCCGATGCTTTTATTCAAACCAACCTGGTGGGCACCCATACCTTATTGGCAGCGGGCAGGGCCCATTGGCTTGCCGGAACGGGTCGCCCCCATCGTTTTCATCACGTGTCCACCGACGAAGTATTTGGGTCACTAAGCAGTGATGCTCCAGCCTTTACCGAACACCTGCGCTATGAGCCCAATTCACCGTACTCTGCCAGCAAGGCGGGAAGCGATCACTTGGTTAGGGCTTACCACCACACCTACGGGTTGGAAGTGACGACCAGCAATTGCTCTAACAACTACGGTCCTTTCCATTTTCCTGAAAAATTGATCCCGCTGTGTCTCACCAATATCTTAGACGGCCGCTCGCTGCCTGTTTACGGCGATGGTACGAATATTCGAGACTGGCTTTACGTTGTGGATCATGCCCGCGGCATCGATCGGGTGATTGATTCGGGTAAACCGGGAGAAACCTACAATATTGGTGGTAACAACGAGTGGGCAAATCTTGCGATTGTCGAGCTTCTGTGTGATCACCTTGATGCGCGTTTTGCGTCTGAGCCAAGCCTAGCCGCGCGTTTTCCAAAGTCCCCTGCAGCGAATCGAGAGTCACGGGGGCTGATTCAGTTCGTCGATGATCGTGCAGGCCATGACTGGCGCTATGCTATTGACGCAAACAAGATTGAGAAAGAATTAGGCTTTGTGCCCAGCGAAACTTTTGAAACGGGTATCGCAAAAACGCTTGATTGGTATTTAGACAACGAAGACTGGTGGCGACCCCTGCTACAACGCGCCTGATACACCTTGCTGGGGGAAAGTCAAAGCGGTGCAGCGTGCTAGGGACTAAAGATCAAACTTGGGAACTTCAGACCAACTCAGGGCATTGGCGTCCTTTGCTGACAGCTCCGGACTTTCCCCGTTGACCAGCGGCCATTCAACGTCGATGTTGGCGTCGTCCCAAGCAAGACTAATTTCGCTCTCTGGATGGTAATAGTCGGTGCATTTGTAAAGAAAATCAGCCGATTCAGACACCACATAGAAACCATGAGCAAAGCCTGGGGGCACCCAGAGTTGAGTTTTATTTTCGGCACTTAGCAGGCAGCCAAACCATTGACCGAAGGTTGCGGAGTTGGCGCGCAGGTCAACAGTAACATCGTAAACCGACCCGTTGACCACTCGCACTAATTTGCCTTGGGGCTGCTGGGTCTGAAAGTGTAAGCCGCGGAGTATGCCTTGTCGTGAGCGGGAGTGGTTGTCCTGCACAAAATCAAAGGGTATGCCGGCTTCAGCGAAGGCGCTGCGATTCCAGCTCTCAAGGAAAAACCCTCGATCGTCACCAAAGACCTTAGGTTTAATGAGCATAACTCCGGATAGCGGTGTCGCTTCAACATCCATCCGAATCAATCCTTGTGTCGCGCAGTAAACCTTCAAGATAGACGCCATAACCGCTCTTAGCGAGGGGCTTAGCAAGGGCCAGAAGCTGATCGGCGTTGATATAGCCCATACGATAAGCAATTTCTTCAGGGCAGGCGATTTTAAGCCCCTGCCGTTCTTCGACAACGCGAATAAAGTTGGCCGCATCGAGCAGTGAGTTGTGAGTTCCCGTATCTAGCCATGCGGTACCTCGGGACATGACCTCAACTGCAAGGTTTCCCTGTTCCAGATACGTGCGATTAACATCGGTTATTTCCAATTCGCCTCTGGGTGATGGCTTAATATTGCGCGCAATATTGACGACGTCGTTGTCATAAAAATAAAGACCGGTGACAGCATAGTTCGATCTGGCTACCTGGGGTTTTTCTTCAATACTGATTGCTTGGCCTGATTGATCGAATTCCACTACCCCGTACCGCTCGGGATCATTGACGTAATAGGCGAAAACCGAGGCGCCGATTTTACGCTGCGCAGCGAGGCACAATTTTTCCGTTAAGCCACCCCCGTAAAAAATATTGTCTCCCAGCACCAGGGCAGTGGGCGCATTGCCTATAAAGTCTGCCCCCAAAATAAAGGCCTGAGCAAGGCCATCGGGGCTCGGTTGTTCGGTGTAGCTTATGTTAAGTCCCCAACGCTCCCCGTTTCCCAAAAGGTCAGCAAAAGCCGACTGATCCCGGGGCGTAGTAATAATCAGAATATCCCGAATTCCCGCTAGCATTAGAGTGGCCAAGGGATAATAGATCATGGGTTTGTCATAGATCGGCATCAGTTGTTTGCTGACGGTGCTGGTTAGCGGGTGCAGCCGTGTGCCGGATCCTCCCGCAAGTATGATTCCCTTATAAGCCGTATTGTCCATGTGTGATCGCATCATGAGTCGCTGGTGGGCCACGATAAACCCTTCCTCAGACTTTGTCAGGTTTCCCGATTGCTACTCAGTTAAGGCTCGTATTTACTCGGTCACCGGCTAAGCAAAGCTGGGGAACAGTCACCGCCCTTCTGTGCTAGCGTCAGTTGGTAAATTTGGTGTTGCGCTGCCGCCGAGGCAACGCTCTGTACGGGTTAGATAGGGGTGTCCAAACGGGCAGGCTTGTGAGTCTTGTTGGCCTCAAATTTATGGGCACTCTTACTGCCAAAAGCGGTACAATCGCGATTTTTTAACGGGGATTGCCTCATTAACGCATCTGCTCAAAATGTCGGAGAGGCTCCTTCTACGTCTGTTCATGCTGGGTCTTTGTCCTCAGGGCCGCTGAAAATTGCGCTGCTGGGATATCGTTCAGCACCATTCTCCGGCGGGCAGGGGGTCTATCTTAAATATCTGAGCCGTGCATTGGTGAAGCTTGGGCACACGGTCACCGTGATCTCGGGTCCGCCCTATCCTGACCTCGATGTTGAAGTACAGCTGCAAAAATTACCCAGCCTAGATTTGTACGCCCACGGCTTGAAGTCGGTAAGCATTGGCCAGCTGTTCAAAGATTCTTTGGCGCGGACCGAATGGTTGAGCAAGTTAACCGGTGGCTTTATCGAGCCCTGGACCTTTGGCGAGCGGGCCCGAGATTGGTTGCTGGCACACGCTGACGAGTTCGATGTTGTTCACGACAATCAAACGCTGTCAGACGGCATATTGGATATTCAGAAAGCGGGTATCCCGCTGGTCACCACGATTCATCATCCGATTACTCGGGACCGCAAATTAGCGTTGGCCGCAGAACCGCGTTGGACGCGTCGGTTGATGATCCGGCGCTGGCACGATTTTCTGACAATGCAAACCGCTGTTGCCCGTCAATTAAATTACATCGTGACCGTTTCAAAGGCATCGCGCACCGATATTATTGCTGACTTTGGCGTTGATCCCGCTACGATTGCGGTGATGTACAACGGCGTCGAGGCTGACTTATTTAGGCCCATGCCTCATATCGAACGAAAACCCGCACAAATTATGGCAACGGCGTCTGCCGATACGCCACATAAGGGGCTACAAGTTTTGTTGCGTGCGGCTGCGGCCCTCCAAAAAAAAGGCCGGGAGCTCAATCTGGTATTGGTCGGCAAGCCTCGAGTGGGGGGCGCAACAGAGCAGCTGGTAGCTCAGCTGAACTTAGATTCCCATATTCGCTGGGTGAGCGGTGTAGACCATGCCACCATTGTTGAGTTGTATGCCGAAAGTACGTTAGCGGTTGTACCTTCCCTTTACGAAGGGTTTGGTTTGCCGGCGGTTGAGGCTATGGCCTGCGGCATTCCTCTGATCGTGAGTGATGGGGGGGCTCTGCCCGAAGTGGCTGGAGAGGGTGGAGTGGTGGTCCCTGCAGGAGACTCTGAGGCCCTTGCTACTGCAATCGAAGCTCTACTAGATGATCCCGCGGCTAGGACGGCATTAGGGGAACGTGCTCGTAAACGTGGTGTCAACGAATTCAGCTGGGATGTTTGTGCGGCACGCTTGGTGCACTACTACCGAGGGGCTATGGCGGGGCACTCTGGGAACGATTTTTTGCAACCCGCAGAGGTTCTGCCTGTGCAGGGGGATGTCCTCGCGTGTTAACCGTAGATTTTCAAACCCTCGCCCTAGGCTCGGGACAGACGCTTCTCGACGTCGGCTGTGGTGAGGGTCGGCACACGCTAGCCGCCTATTTAAAGTCGGGCGTGACGGCTGTAGGTGTTGACCTAGGCTTGGCCGATCTGGAAACAGCCCGCGGCCGCATTGCCGATATGGAGGCCTATGGTCCCGAGGGTGAAATAGAATTTCTTCAGGGTGATGCGACGGCTTTACCGTTTCCCGATAACCACTTCGACCATGTGATTTGCAGTGAAGTTTTGGAGCATATTCCCAACTTCATCGCCGTGATTGGAGAGTTAAACCGGGTATTAAAGCCCGGGGGAAATTTATGTGTGAGCGTGCCCAGGGCATGGCCAGAGCGGTTTTGCTGGTGGTTGAGTAAGGAGTATTACAATACACCCGGCGGCCATATTCGTATTTTTAATGCAGGCTTTCTGCGGCAAGAAATTTACCGTCATGGCCTTAAATATTATCGCCAGCATGGCGCTCACGCCTTACACGTTCCATATTGGTGGTTGCGTTGCTTGTTATGGCAGGAGGGCGAGGAGCACCCTTGGGTGGCGGCTTATCATCGCTTTTTGGTCTGGGACCTTATGGAGCAGCCCGCTTTAACACGATGGATCGACAAGCTTTGTAATCCCTGGATGGGGAAAAGCGTGGTGATGTATTTCAACAAGCCTCGAGGTGTCAGTCCGTGAGTGGCCTGTACTTAAGTCGTGGTCTCTATCCCCGTGAATTTTTGCAACCTACGGTTGATTTTCTGCTGCGCACTCAGCGCCCTTGGGGAGAGATTCCTTGGTTTGAGGGGGGACACTCTGATCCTTGGGATCACACCGAAGCGGCCATGGGGTTATCAATCGCTGGGGAATTTGCGGCGGCTGTGCGCGCTTATCGCTGGCTTGCGGACACGCAGTTGGATGATGGCAGTTGGTGGCGCAGTTACCGCGAGGGTGAGCCTGACAATCCCGATCGTCGGGAATCCAACTATGTGGCTTATGTTGCCACAGGTGTTTGGCACCATTATCTCATCACGGGTGACTTGGTTTTTTTGCAAGAGTTTTTCCCCGTTATCGATGCCGCCATGGGTTTTGTACTGAAATTGCAGGGCGAGGCCGGGGAAATTGATTGGGCGGTTGATGCGAGTGGGGCTCCCATGGGCGATGCTCTGATCACGGGTTGCAGCTCTATTTACAAGAGCCTTGAGTGTGCGGGGCATATTGCCGCAACCCTAGGCGTCCAGCGCAATGAATGGATCGAAGCTCGGGCGGCCTTAGGAGTAGCCTTGCGCTCGCGCCCCGACCGATTTGATAGGACGTGGGCCTCCAAGTCGCGTTATGCGATGGACTGGTTTTACCCAATCATTACGGGCTGGGTGCAGGGGTCAGCGGCTATCGATCGTCTCGATGCACGCTGGAACGAATTTGTTGAGACCGGTATGGGTTGCCGCTGCGAAACCCAAGAACCCTGGGTAACGGTGGCCGAATCTTGTGAGCTGACGTTGGCGCTATTGGCTGCGGGGGATCGTAATCGGGCGGCAGAGCTATTTTCTTGGCTGACCCAGTGGCGCGACGGTGACGGTGCTTGGTGGACGGGCTATCAATTTGTCGAGAAGGTGCTGTGGCCCGATGAGAAGCCTACTTGGACTGCCGGAGCTATCATGCTCGCTGCCGATGCACTCACCCACCATACACCGGCCGCCACCTTGTTCCTCGAAGTGTGCGAACCTCCCCAACCACTGTCAGTCAGCGCTGCTCGAGATTAACTTAGGCAAGTCTGCGCAGCGCTCTCAATGAGTCAACAGCACCACAGGCTTCGTAAAGCCCAGAATCAATGGCGAGTCGCCAAATGGTGAAGGGTGCCTGACCTCCAGTACTGGCATCGGGAAACACATCGTGGATGGCCAGAATCCCCCCGGGTAGCACGCGATGCCCTACGCTGCGCCAGTCGGTTAATGCGGCGTCAAGACTATGACCACCGTCAATAAAGGCCATGCCTAGTGTGTGCGGCAAGATGGTTTTTGCCTGTTGCGTGCCGGCAACAATCGGAATGACGATATCTTCAACGCCAGCTTGGGCAATGTTGCGGCGGAACTCACGCAGGGTATCAACACGACCCTCACCGTCGACAAGGTCGGCATCGAAAAACATTTCACCGGGTTGGTGTTCTTCTGAGCCGCGATGGTGATCAAGCGCAAGCACGACGGTGCCGGCTAATTTAGCCCCTTGTGCCAGCCAGATTGTGGAGCGCCCGCACCAACTGCCTATTTCGAGGACGGGCCCAAGGCGCCCAGCCTCGCAAGCCAGGGCAGATAATAATTCGCCCTCGTCATCGGTGAGAAAGCCGCGGACATTAGTCCCAGGAGGGGTGGCCATGAGTTGCTCCAAATCGCGCCAAGTCTGCGCTCAGTATACCGGAGGGAGTGGGTTATTTTTGAGGTGCCTGCAGGCGAAGAGTGTGGTTTGGACTATCTGCGAATTCTGGAAGGGGCCTCGCGTCTTTGGGCGAAAGCGGCTCGGTGCCTTGAGAATGCCCGCCCCACCTTTGCTATGCCTGCGGGTATTCCACATCCATTTTTTGTGGCCATTGTGAAGATTGTTGTGTCGGCAGTTGCAACGGCGATTTGTATCACCATTACCACCCGTTTGATGTTGCCAAGAAAAGCGCCACTGAATGCCCGAAAGCACTCAGCAGGTAGTCTCTAGGTGCTGTATGAAACCCGGAGATGATGAGCTTAGGGAATCCTGATCTGGTTAATCAGGGTGTCGTACTGTCGGTCTCATTTTGAGTGCCCGCAGCCGATGCTGCCGGCGGTGGAATCAGGGCTGCATCAAGCCGCGCCACGTCGTCGGGTGATAGCGTGCCCGAGTTCTCCTTGAGCCTAAGCAGGTTCACGACATAGTCGTAGCGTGCGTTGGCGTAGTCTCGCAAAGAGGTGTAGAGCAGGTTTTGCGCGTTCAGCACGTCAACAATGTTGCGTGTTCCAACGTCATAGCCCGCTTCGGTGGCATCCAGTGCGCTTTGCGCCGAGCGGATCGACTGCTTACGCGCTCTGACTCGTGCGGCATCAGACTTCACCGTCATATGCAGTGAGCGTGCATTCGTGATCGTCGTGCGCTCAAGGTTAACGCGGCTTTCCTTCGCAGCAATATGCTGTTGTGCCGACTGTCGCCGTTGGGCATGCAGGCGTCCACCTTGGAAAATGGGCACGTTTAAGCGGACTTCCCAAACCTCCCGAGTATCTTGCGAGTCGGGCTGTATTTGGAATAATTGTCGCGGTTCAGAGATCTGGCTGCCATCGGTGTCTGTGTCCGAGTACTGGTAACTCGCCGTCACTGTTGGAGCATGCCCCATAGCGCTCGCTTTAGCCCCTTGCCTTGCTGACTCTTCGGCATAACGTGCTGCTGCTAGATCGTAGTTATTGTCCAAGGCAAACTTTACCCAAGCCGCACGATCTGCAGGCGCCGGGGGCTGTGCCTCAAAATCTTCACTGAGACGAAAAAGGTCACCGTGTGTTTGCCCGGTCAAAATGGACAGTCGCTCTTTGGCCACGTCGACATTGTTTTCTTCAACAATGCGTTGAACCTCGGCTAAGTCTCGCGCTGCCTCCGCCTCATAGACGTCAGTGATGGCAATGAGGCCAACCTCAAAACGTTGCTGAGTTTGTTCCAGTTGTCGCGAAAAGGCGCGTTCAGCGGCTGAGGCAGCCGCTAAATTATCTTGAGCTCGCAGTACGGCCAAGTAAGCATCGACGGTGCGTACAATCAAATTTTGCGTTGCGGCGGCAAATTCCGCCTCGGCTTGTTTGCTGAACTCCTGGCCTGACTGCAAGTTGTACCAGGCAGAGAGATCAAACAGGGGCTGAGCAAGGGCGACATTCCACCCCTCGGTTTCGGTGTCTCTTTTGTTAAAGCCATCGGCGATAATAGGAACGGTCTGCCCAGAGCTGGGGTCGGCGTCGAAGCCCACGATTTGCGGGCTTACGGTCTCGTTCACGTTGCCTGTAATACTGTAGCCGGCGCTTACTTGGGGTAGAAGTGCTGACAAGGCCAGATTTTCTGTTTCCAAATTCGCAAGGTACTGAGCTTCCTGCGCGCGCAGCTGAGCATCGTTTTGCAGCGCCAGTTCATAGATATCGAGCAATGTATCGCTGTAGCTCTGTGAGCTTATGGGCATCAAGACCGCCACGGCTAGCCCCAGCAGGGTGCGGCGGATAAACAGGGGTGTCATGGAAACTCCTTAAGTGAGCGCGGTTTCGCGGGCCATAGTCTAACACTCGACGCAGCCCGGTGAAGGTGAACTTTTAACCTGATACGACAGATCCAAAACAATCCGTTGTCGTTTCTATCCTGCGCTGGGCCTCAGCTATTGCTACACTGCGGATATCGGTTAGAGGTAAACCAATGAAGGAACAAACGGGTCGTACCCGCAACAGAAGGTCGCGCTACAGCGTAGATATTGGTGACTTGCACAGTTTGTGTGAGACCAACTATTTGCGTTTGTTACGGGTCTTTCCGGGCTACGAGACCAACAACTCGGTCGAAATCACCGCAAATCATTTAACACTGGTCTTTGATGTTGTCGAGCGTACCCGTTACACGACCCTGTTTCGAGTAACGCAACGGGGCCAGCAAGGCTTACCGGCGATGAACTTAGACCTCAGGCTGTACCACGATGCGAGTATGGCCGAAATAGTGGCTTTTCAGCGGCATCGACACTTGGAGGGTCGTTACGATTATCCCAATCCCAACATGTACCAACGGGATGAGAAGGTGCAACAGAATCGGTATTTGGCCGAAATACTTGAGCTTTGTCTGGCTGAAGGCCGCCTGACGAATGAGTTCAGTTCATGGGTACCTTCTGGCCATGAATAGTCCATTACGCGGTGATTGCCTGCTGAGCAACAGCGGCACCCTCACGCTGGTTCAGGTAACCGATGCCCATCTAATGGCGGCAGAGGGCGGTCGCTTACTCAATGTAGATACCGACGACTCTCTCGCCGCTGTTCTTGAACTCGTTGTGGCTAACACCGCGGCACCGGATGGTTTGTTGATTACAGGTGATATCGCTGGGGATGGTGCAAGTGATGCTTATCAGCGCTTAGCTCGAGCACTTGATGTTGTTCCTGCCCCAAGCTTTTGGTTACCGGGAAACCACGATGACTGTGACGAGTCTGAGGTGGGCCGTGAGCATTTCATTCGCACGATTACAAACCCGCACTGGCTGATTGTGATGTTAGATTCACAGCAGGCGGATGCCGTGGGTGGATACCTGTCGGCGAGTGAGCTCGACGCGTTATCACAGGCGGTAGACCGTGCTAACCAAGAGGGCAAACACTTGTTAGTGGCGTTGCATCACCCGTTACACCCGGTGGGTTGTGATTGGCTAGATCCCCAGCGCGTCGCAAACAGTGCCGCCTTTGAACTTGAGGTACAGCGTTGTCGGCAACAGGTTGTGGTCATTGCGGGACATGTGCATCAAGAGAGTGATCAGCAAAGCACCGGGATACGCTATCTGACGACGCCTTCGACCTGCATTCAATTTGCGCCCAATCAAGTGAATTTTAAGGTAGACAACCAAGCACCGGGATACCGTTGGTTGCGACTAGCACCCTCGGGTGAGGTGGAAACCGGTGTGGAGCGGGTCACAGACCGGGAGTTTCCGGTTGATCTGGACTCGGGTGGTTACCTTTAAGCTCAAGGCACTCGGCGAGGTGGGTGCCGGACTCGCCACAGCCGAATCATGGGTCACGATAATTGACCTGACTATTGATCGCTACTGACAGAGAATGACACTACGCCAATGAGCCAGTACAACGCTGATGCAATTGAGGTCCTCACCGGGTTAGAACCCGTGCGCAAACGTCCCGGTATGTATACCGACACCCTGCGGCCCAACCACCTTGCTCAAGAGGTGATCGACAACTCGGTAGATGAGGCTCTGGCCGGTCATGCTGACCAAGTCGATGTTGTGCTGCACAGCAATGGAGGTATTAGCATCCAAGATAATGGCCGGGGTATGCCGGTCGACTTGCACCCGGTTCAAAAACTGCCCGGAGTCGAAGTTATTTTATCGACCCTACATGCGGGCGGTAAATTTTCAGACAAAAACTATCAATTCAGTGGAGGCCTCCATGGCGTCGGCGTTTCGGTGGTCAACGCGCTCTCAAAAAGGCTCGATATTACGATCAAGCGCGATGGCAACATCTACACCATGGCTTTTGAGGGTGGCGAAAAAGTAGAAGATCTTGCCGTGGCCGGGACCTGCGGCAAACGCAACACCGGGACTCAAATTCGGTTTGACCCTGACCCGCAGTATTTTGATTCCCCCAACTTTTCCATGCCCCGCTTAATTCATGTTCTGCGTGCCAAGGCGGTGCTTTGTCCGGGTCTTCGGGTCACGCTGCTCGATGAGAAAAAAAATGAGCGCAGCGAATGGTTCTATGAAGATGGTATTTCTGATTATCTGATGGATGCGACCATCGACTATCCCGTCATTCCCGAAAAGCCCTTTACGTATCATTTTAGCGGTGAGACAGAGGCCGTTGATTGGGCTATTCAGTGGCTACCCGAAGGTGGCGATGTTGTTGCTGAGTCCTATGTCAATTTAATACCCACAGCTCAAGGGGGCACGCACGTTAATGGCTTGCGCTCGGGCTTACTTGAGGCTTTGCGCGAGTTTTGTGAGCTGCGCAGCCTTCTGCCTCGGGGAGTAAAGCTCACCGCAGAGGATATTTGGGATCGCTGTTGTTTTGTACTGTCGTCAAAGCTTCAGGATCCGCAGTTTTCTGGGCAGACGAAAGAGCGTTTGTCCTCTCGTGAGGCCGCTGGCTTTGTTTCTGGCGTGGCCAAAGATGCCTTTAGCCTATGGTTAAATCAGCACACCGATGAGGCGGAGTTGCTAGCAGAGCTGTGCATTAACCGCGCGCAAGCGCGCTTGCGGTCTGCCAAAAAAGTGGTGCGCAAAAAGGTGACCTCTGGCCCTGCGCTGCCGGGCAAGCTAGCAGACTGCACCTCGGAAGACCCTGCCTACGGTGAGTTGTTTTTAGTCGAGGGCGATTCTGCAGGTGGCTCCGCCAAGCAGGCCCGCAATCGCGAGTTTCAGGCGATCTTGCCCTTGCGGGGTAAAATTTTGAACACCTGGGAAGTCGACGCTCAAGAAATTCTTGCTTCCGCTGAAGTTCACAATATCTCAGTAGCTCTAGGGATTGATCCGGCTAGTGATGATCTGTCGGGGTTGCGTTATCACAAGGTCTGCATTCTGGCTGACGCAGATTCTGACGGTCTGCACATTGCGACCCTGATCTGCGCACTATTTTTACGGCACTTCCAGCCGCTGGTCCGGGCGGGACATGTTTATGTCGCTATGCCGCCACTTTATCGAATCGACGTTGGTAAAGAGGTGTACTACGCACTCGACGACGCTGAGCGCAACGGCATACTCGAACGTTTGGCGGCAGAAAATAAGCGTGCCAAACCGAACGTTCAGCGGTTTAAGGGGTTGGGAGAGATGAACCCAGGACAGCTGCGTGAGACGACGATGGACCCTGACACTCGACGTTTGGTGCAGCTGGTGCTCGATGCCGATGCCGATACCCACGGCACTTTTGATATGCTGCTGGCCAAGAAACGATCAGGCGACAGAAAAACTTGGCTGGAGTCGAAGGGCGACTTGGCCGACATCGCCGGATAAGCCACTATTGCCCAATAGTCGGCACCTGAGGAGATACCTATGCCAGTTTGGATTCGATCACTTACCTGTGTTTCATTACTGCTTGTTACCCAGGCGACCCTTGCAGATTGGCGGCTTACCGCGGCATCTAAGGTGGGTTATGTATCGATTAAAAATAATGCCATTGCTGAAAATAATTATTTTTCAGGCGTTACCGGTAGCCTCAACAAAAAGGGGCAGTTGAAGGTCAGCATTGATCTCAGCACCGTCGAGACCCAGGTTGATATTCGTAACCAGCGTATGCGCGATTTGTTTTTCGAGATCACGCAATATCCCGAAGCTGTCGTAACTGCGCAGCTCGATAGGCAAGAGCTTGCTCAGGTTGAATCGGGGGCACCTTTAGAACTTGTTAAGCCTTTTACGCTGTCACTTCACGGTGTTGAGAGCACCGCAGAGGCGCATTTGCGTATTGTTTCGGTGGGAGGTCGCGCTTGGGTTAGCACCGTGCGGCCTATTTTAATATCGGCCGCTGATTTTGGCTTAGAGGGAGGCGTTGCAGCGTTGCAAAAAATCGCGGGTCTGGAGGCCATCGCCGCTGTGGTGCCCGTCAGTGTCGATCTGAAACTGGTTAAAAAGTAAGTCGCTCAACGCACCCCGGCGCTTTGCAAAACTCCTTGCAGTTGACCTTGATAGCGCCCCTGTTTGGTCACATTGCCAACTTCCCCTGCGTAGCTGATTAGCGCTGAGAGTACTTCTGGGTTACCCGGCTGGTCCTGGTTGAGCTGTTCCAGCAAAGTGAATGCCTGTGCAGGTTGTCCGGTGTCATGAAGCGCAATGGCATACACATAGCGGTGGCGCGAGCCTTCGGATTCGAGTTCAGCAGCTTTGGCCAATTCGGTGATAGCGGTTGCGCTGTTACCCTCGCGAAATTCTAAAAGACCTAACGAGTGATGGAGTGCGCCCGGTGCCAGGGATGTCGCAATACCTTGCTTTAGAAGCGCCCGCGCCTCGTCCTCCCGCCCTTGGGTGCGCAGAACATCGGCTAAATTAACCCGAGCCGGATCAAGCTGTGGGTTGAGCCGCAGGGCTTCTCGCAGCGATGCTTCAGCGCGACCGATGTCTCCTCGAGCAAACCAGTAATTGGCGAGTTGAAGTTGTGATGAGGGCATATCGGCATGTTCGGTCAAAACGCTCTCATATTCGTCAAAGAGTGCGAGTAGAGGTGGTAAATCTTGAGGTCTTAATTCCTGCAGCGGTGTAGTGGCAAGTTGCTCTGCAACAGCCATCCGGACACCTTGAACAGGATCATTAATGAGCGTGCGCAACATGAGGTAACGCTGTGTTGGTGGCAGGGGCGCGCTGGCCCGCACAGCGCTACTGCGCAGCAGCGTGTTTTTAGAGGCTAGCAGCATGCCAGCAGTCTGAGATAGATCGGGTGGTGCCAAGCCGCCGTACTGCACCAGCGCAGACGCGCGCAATATCGGTGTGGCTGATGGGTCATCAATAATCTGTTTTAACGCCGGCATACTGCGAATATCCTGCCCATGAGCGCTGCGCAAAGCCATTGCTGGGTGACGCCGCGGGCTATCAAATTTAATGCCCCAATCACGAAGGCTATCGAGAGCCCAGGAGTTTGATTGGTCTGTGTGGCACTGGGTGCAGGCATTGGGGCTGCCGGTCATTAATGACAAATCGGGCCGGGGAACGCGCATGCTGTGATCCCGGCGTGAATCGACGCCCATGTAAAGTTGTGCAGGCATGTGGCATTCAACGCATTGGGCACCCGTGCTATTCGCCGCGTGTCGGTGGTGTTGGGGTGTGTCATAGGTGGCGGGCATATGGCATTGCGCGCATAGCCCATTACCTTCGGCAATTGGGGTGTTGCTGTGGGGGTTGTGGCAGTTGGTACAGACGACTCCCGCTTGATGCATTTTGCTTTGTACAAATGATCCGTACACGTACACCTCATCGCGAATTTGGCCATCGGGCCAATAAAGTGGCTCCTCAATAAGCGATAGCCGGTGGGTGTCGAGCAGGTCGGCACCGTAGTGGTAGTCCCCCAGGGTACTGCGGCGTGCGTGGCAGCGGGCACAGTTGTCAATTTGAATGTTGTCAGTCAGTGGGCTGCTGCGGTGGGCAATACTGGCGTTCTCCGCCCAAGCCCACTGGCCCTTCGCTGCGAGGGACATTTCAAAGCCGCCGTGGGGTGCTTGCGCGGTGGTTTTTTCTTTTGCCAAGGCAACGTGCTGAGCGCCGGGTCCATGGCAGCCTTCGCAGCCGACGTTATCGGCGTCCCAAGTCGTCGCGAAACTGCGCTCTGTAGCGTTGTACTGCTTCTTCACGTTGGTGCTATGGCACTCGGCGCACCGTGTATTCCAGTTTTGGTAGGGACCCGTCCAATGTAAGGGGTCCCCGGCCTTAATCGCGTCATCGGGATAGAGGTGGTACCACCGCTGTCCACCTTCAGATTCTGTACGGGCATCCCAGGCAATGGTTAAGGCCTGCAGTTTGCCGTCACCGATGGGCAGCAAGTATTGCTGCAAGGGGAACACGCCAAAGACCCAAGCAACGCGAAAGTCTTCGAGTTTCCCGGCCGCGTTGTCGGTGCGCACCCAAAAAGCATCATCTTTGCGATAAAAGGTGGAGGTTGTGCCCGCATAGGTGAACGTGGCGTCATTAAAGTTTCCGAGCACGGTTTTTTCCGTTACTGCCTGCATGGCCAGATCATGGTGGGAGCCCTGCCAATCGGCGAAAGGCTGCTCGTGGCACCCGGCACAGGTCGCTGTTCCTACATAGTCAGTGCTGGCCAGAGACATCGCCGAGCACAGGGTCGCGCCTATAAGGGTGGTAACGGTGGCAAAAGACAGTAGTTTTTGGCTGATCGTGCGGACCATGTACGCCTCATTAAAAATGTTAGGTTTGGTGGCGCGGCTATTTAGGAGGTGGTGGGAAGCTGCAGCGCTTTCCTGCTGCTTTTCTCCGAGCCCAAATAATGCTGCGCCAACCACCTTAAGTTTAGCCGAGCTTTAACCTCGGCATGCAGCTTAAATCGCGTCAATTTGGCGCAGCACGCAAATCTCGTCATTGCTGAACCGGTAGGTTATGCCCGGTCTGTGGCCAGGTGTCCTTGGGAGCGGCGTTCCCAAGAAAAACACACGACACTGGGATGGCCTCGGCGGCTAAGCTTGTGGCAGCGCGCAACCGTGCAGGGGAACCATCAGTCGCTGCGGTTTCCTCGAGATAGGCCCGACATGCCCTTCGGCGTGTTAGGCAGAGCCTTGTCTGTAGCTTAGCCGCTGCAAACTGAGCGCGTTTCAAAGTTATGCATTTGCCGCCGTATTTATAACGGTGCCCGTTTCGAATTGCGGGTTCGGGTACACTACGCCCCTGAAGCGAAACCGGCGCGTCGGCAGTGGCGGGCACGGGCAAGGGGCAGAGGTATTATGAAAGTTGGAATCTTAAAAACCGATACGGTGCGGCCAGAGTGGGTGGGTACCTATGGCGAATACCCCGACATGTTTGAAGCTCTGTTACGTCAGGTAGACCCAGAGCTGGAATTTCGCACGTGGGATGTTGAAGCCGGCGAGCTACCCGATGATCTGTCAGCAGTGGATGGTTACATCATTACCGGTAGTAAAAGCAGTGCTTATGACGATAAGCCGTGGATCCGTGCTCTCGAGGATTTTATTCGTCACGCGCACCTAGTAAAGGTCAAGTTAGTGGGCATCTGTTTTGGCCACCAGCTGGTGGCTAGGGCTCTGGGTGGTTTGGTCGATAAGTCGGCTAACGGCTGGGGTTGTGGCGTACAGGTTTACAGTGTTTCAGACGCGCAGCTACTGGCTGATGGTCAGGGCGTAGATTTGCAGTTACTGGCGTCACATCAGGATCAGGTCATGTTGGCCCCCGAGGGTGCGCAGGTTATTGCACGAAACGATCATTGTGATATTGCAGGCTTCCGGATTGGTGAGCACATACTTACCTTTCAAGGGCATCCTGAATTCATCCCTGAATACTCCAGAGACATTATGGCGCTGCGGCGTGAAATGATCGGCGAGGCTAGGGTTACAGAAGGTCTTGTCTCCCTCGATAAGCATGACCATCAGGGCGAGCGTGTAGCCCGCTGGATGCTCGATTTCATCGCCGCTCAGTAGGCCTTTATTTTACTCTGCCGAGGTCATGGTGCACTCGCCGGTCGTGGTTGCCCCCTACATCCGACTGAGTATTGGCCGTCTATTTAGCGTGCAGCTGCTCAAGGATCTAGCTAACTATGGCTTGTGACTGTTAGCTGCAAACCATCAGCAGTTGCGGCCTGCTAACCGTTGCGGCCTACCAGCTGCCGATGTTTTCCATCGACGCCCAGGGTTCCGCGGCGGGCATGGCATCTCCAGCCTGCAGCAATTCCACCGAGATGCCGTCAGGGGACTGGATGAACGCCATGCGACCGTCTCGGGGTGGGCGGTTAATGGTGACCCCTTTGGTCATTAGGCGCGCACAGGTCGCGTAAATATCGTCAACCCGGTAGGCCAAGTGACCAAAATTCCTGCCGCCATCGTAAGTTTCGGAATCCCAATTGTGGGTAATTTCGACCAGCGGCGCCTGATCCTTACGAGCTCGTTCGGCATCAGCCGGGGCAGCCAGGAAAACGAGAGTAAATCGTCCGGCCTCGCTGTCGTATCGATTCACCTCTATTAGTCCCAACTTGTTGCAAAAGAAGTCGAGGGTGCTGTCTAAATCACTGGCGCGGATCATGGTGTGCAAAAATTGCATGGCGATACTCAATGTAAAAATTAGGTTCCCTATTATGGGGTTTGCTGCTGGCCTTGTGTGGGCTATTGGTCGGGAAATTAGCTTTTAGTAGGACCTTTTAAAGACGGTTCACGCTAAACTCACCGCCGTGCCCGAAGGCTTGCGAGTTGGGGTGCTTTTTTTCTCCCTGAACTTGGATGACACCATGTGGTTTCGAAATTTACGTGCTTACCGATTACCTGAGCGTTTGGGGCTCGATGCTGAGGCAATGGCTCAGCGCTTAGAGTCTCGTCCCTTTACCCCCTGTCGCCCAGCACAGCCTTTAAGTGCGGGTTGGGTCGCGGCTCTCGATGACAGTGTCGAATCGCTGGTTCATGCGGCAGGCCCTTACTGGCTACTCCGACTCAAACGTGAAGAAAAACTACTGCCGTCATCGGTTATTCGCGATGAGGTGGGCAGCCGGGTACTACAAATTCAGACCGCAGAGGCGCGCAAAGTGCACCGTAAAGAGCGGTTGCAGCTGACCGATGAGGTTACTCAGGATCTTATGCCTCGGGCTTTTACCCGGGCGCGCAGTATTGAAGCGATGGTTTTTGAGAAAGATGGCTGGTTGTGGGTAAACAATGCCAGCGCCCCTCGCGCTGAAGACTTGCTTTCGGCGTTGCGTGAAGCGCTGGGCAGTTTACCGGCTGTGTTGCCCGTCACCCGTAAGAATCCAGCTGCGGTGATGTCTGAGTGGTTGCTACATGATCAGTTACCCGAGGGTTTTGAGTTGGGCACTGAGGCCGACCTCGTTGAGCCCGGAGAGGAGGGCGGTGTTGTTCGGGCTCGGAGTATGCTGCTGGATTGTGATGAAATTAGAGCGCATATCGAGTCGGGTAAACAGGTTCAGCGCTTGGCTTTAGCTTGGCAGGGGCGGCTGGAGTTTGTACTCGGTGCCGACTTAGTTATTCGTCGTCTGAAGTTTGCCGAAGCCCTGACAACAGCACACGACGATATCAATGAAGACCCTCTCGCCAGACGCGACGCCGATTTCTTGCTGATGAGCGAAACCTTGGCAGAGCTCTGGCCGGCCCTATTGCAAGCCTTTGGCGGGCTGGAGGCATGAGTCAAAACACAGATCCTCGCCCCGGCCGCTATCGACATTATAAAGGCGGGGCATATGAGGTTTTGGGTGTTGCCACGCACTCAGAGACAGAGGAACGACACGTAGTTTATCGCCCTCTTTATGGCGAAGGTGCTTTGTGGATAAGGCCGCTGGAAATGTTTGTTGAGTCGGTCGACGTTGATGGCGAGCAAAAACCGCGCTTTGCCCCCGAGGACATTGTGGGTTCATAGCTGACGGGCTGTCTAAGGTCTGTGGATCTGCTCTGAGGTTACTATGCTAGGTGCCCATGACGCTCGGGTCAGCAGATTTGGACCTAAAGTTCTCAAGCACAAATGTCGAAAGTCGTGGCGCCTTGCCGTGACTATTCTTTGACACAACCGTAGTTGGAATTTAATTCTACATGAGCACAGTGGTGTGATTGATTTTGTGCGATTGCACCTGCGCGAATGAAACAATGCGTGCCTAAATTAAGGGCATTGCTCAATGCTAAGCCTTGGTCAGGGTTTCTCAGAAATTAGTGAAAACCTATAGCGATCTATGCCGTACCCAAAACGCGGCTGCCACCGTCAAGGTGCGCATTACCTTGCTGGCCGTATAGCGTCACGCCGGTGTCATTGCCCCGGACAATGTTGATAGCTTGCTGGGTACGATCCCGCAGCGCCGAGATCAACATGCCATTTCGGTGGTTAAGTGTTTTGCAGCTTTCTCCCGCTGCCCGAATGGTAGAGGCGAGTTCTACTCCGGTAGCTCGCTGTCCCGAACTCAGTCGCGGGTGATTCGCCACGGACTGCAAATTTTGACTGCTACCTTCGGCTTCTCGGGTGCTCTTCGCCGTCATATACACTTCTAGGGCTTCATTTTTGTCTGCGATTGCACTTTCCAGCTGTTCGGCGTCGCTATTAACCAGGGCATCGTGCTCTGCTTCCAGTGCATGCAGCACCCGGGTGAGCGCTTCGGCTTCACGTGCCAAAGTATCGAGGCCAGGTGCAGAGGTTTTTTGTTCGGCCGCAGCAAACATTAGACCAGCTCCTGTTCCTGTCGAATCAATGCATCGGCAATCTGACCGGCATCTATTTCATAGTCGCCGTCGGCAATTCGCTGGCGTATAGCTTCAACTTTCTCCAAGTCGACACCATTCGCGGCGCGGACATCATCTGCCAGCGCATTGAGTCGTGTTGCCGTGTCGGTTAGTTCCACGCGGTCATCGCCCATGACAGCGGCGGCCGGTGCTTCTGATGCCGTGCCACGAGTTTCCTCGTTGCGGGTTCCTGCAGCGCGTCGGTCGTTGTCAATCCGGCTGGGGCCGCCTGATCCGGCTATGTCAATTGGTGCCATGGTTAACTCCAAGGTGCTTTAAGCACGTCGAGCGGTTTTTCTTAACCCTAGTAGCGACGGGATGTCGGAAAACTTTAGGTTTGTTTTCAATATTATCATTGTCTGCTTGAGGCATAGGTTATTGGATAATTACCGAGCCGTCGTTAGCAATAATGCCTTCGACCCGGGTGCCTGACGTTAGATTTGCCACCAGTACCCGGTCACCCGCAGCACCTTTGGCCAGCGCCTTTCCTTGCATGCTGACTCGCAACCCACCGCCGCCGCTCACAATGTTCACGGTTTGGCCGCGCTCAACAAGGATCGGTGCCACCAGATCGTTGAATCTTAGGGGGCTTCCGGGGTCGAGATTACGCCGTGCCTCCATGCCAATCAAATCCTCGATTTCAGTGACGATGCCGCCATTTTCCTGCGTGATGCGTCGCTTTTCTAAGATAATATCGTTATTTCCGATTAAATCGCCGCGTCTTAGCGCGCCGGTCAGAACGGGAACGACTTGATTAGCCGAAACCTCGCCGCGCACATAGAGCGTCCACGCTTCTTTCCCCGGGCAGCGTATGCCCACACTTACCGCACCAAGGGCGCGTTCGCTGCTGGTTGGAAGTGCTTCAAGGGCTTGAGTGCATTGAGCAAGCCCAAGCCGGCCGTCTAGGGGGCGCACCTGAACATCAAGTTGCTGATAGCCCTGCGCCGCCGCTCGAGACTGCATCGTCAGGGCCGCAGTGCTCGCGATATCTGACAATGAATGACTGCCGGTTTCGGCCTGGCTCAAGGCCGCAGTAAAAGTAAGGGTGCCTATTAGGGCACGCCGCCAATGTTTTGACATATCCCACCTCGTCAATTGGGTTTCTTGGTTGTATGCAAATGAGATGCCAACTTTTTTTGGCAGTGATCAAGCCCGGTATTGCCCTGCTCGCTTCGAGTGGCGCAGCTCTTCATTCGTCGGCCAACAGTTTGGAGGCGGCAAGGCTTGCCGTTTTAAGGGTTCTGCTTTGCCGCCGGTCTAGCGCCAAAAACTTGTCACCTTTAAAAGCACATATATAAGTCATTGTTTTTTATATTATTTATAAATTGGCACGAGTTTTGAATGACACATTGCGAACACAGGGAGGCCAACCATGGCTGGATTTGACAACGCATTAGGCATTTCGCCTCAGGTACTGGCACTGCGATCGCAGCGCATGAACCTTTTGAGCGCCAACATTGCCAATGCAGAAACGCCTAATTACAAAGCGCGTGATATTGATTTCCGTGCGGCCATGACGCAGGCCAGTAGTAGCCAAGAGGGTACGCAGCTGCGCGCTACTCAGGCGAAGCATATGACGGGATTTGAAAGTCAGTTGGGCGTTGAGACCGACATTAAGTATCGCCAGCCCAGCAGCCTGCAAGAAAACGGAAATACCGTGGAGACCTACCGGGAGCACGCCGAATTTATGGAAAACGCCCTTAAATATCAGGCCAGCCTGAATTTGCTGGACTCTCGCATTAAGGGGCTGCGTGCAGCCATTAAAGGAGAATAACGATGAGCCTCTTTGACAGCATGAGCATAGCCGGTACCGCGTTGTCGGCACAAACCACGCGGATCAACACGATTGCATCGAATATGGCCAATGCCAATTCGGTTTCATCAACGGCTGAAGACACGTTTAAAGCCAGAGCGCCCATCTTCCAGGCGGTATTGGAAGGTGAGTCTGACCAGTTAGGCGTGCGGGTGACAAGCATCGAAGAAGTTGGCGGCGAAGCGCGACAAGAATTTGAGCCCGCTCACCCGTTGGCTGACGAGGAAGGCTTTATTTACACGCCCGACATTGATGTCACTCAGGAGATGGCCAACATGATGTCGGCCTCGCGGTCCTTTCAGAGCGCTATTGAGGTCATTAATACGTCTAAACAGTTGGCGTTACGAACGCTGACGTTAGGCAAGTAAGGGGCGATTATGACATTAAGCGCACTGACTAATCCGAACGATTCTGCCTCAATTTTTGACGCTCTCAATCCGGCACGTGCGGCCGAGAAAGAAAAAGCAGGGTCCGCAGAAGAAATGGGGTCGGAAGAATTTCTGCAGCTCATGATTGCCCAATTGGAAAATCAGGACCCTACCAAGCCTATGGATCAAATGGCCTTTATGAGTCAGCTGGCCCAATTCACTCAGGTATCAGGTATCCAGGAACTCAATGAGAGCTTTTCGGGCCTGACAGAAACCCTCACCGGGCAGCAAGCACTACAAGCCTCACAAATGGTAGGTCGCAGTGTTTCCACCAGTAGCAACGTCGGTAACCTGAGTGTCTTGGGTACCAACACCACAGGTGACCCTGTGATGCGCATGAGCGCGTCCGTCGACATGGGCAACAACGCCACGGGCGGCAGTTTTTTTGTGCAGGACATGAGTGGACAACTGGTTTTCTCGGGCTCGCTGCCAGCGGGCTCGGGAACCTTGCCAGTCGTTTGGGATGGCGTTGATGCCGAAGGCAATACGTTGCCACCCGGTCAATACCGCATTTCAGCTGAGGTTGCACGCAACGGCGCCAATCAGGCGGCGTCAGTATTTGCTCACGAGCAAGTCGTTTCAGTCGCAATTGGCGCCGGCAATACGGTGACCCTAAATCTCGCCAACGGACAGTCCCTTGGCATTAATGAAGTGAAAGAATTTTTCTAAAGCAAAACTCAAGAGGATTACATCATGGCATTTAGTACCGCTATTTCCGGCATCAAGGCAGCACAAGCTAATCTCGACGTCATTAGTAACAACATCGCCAATGCAAGCACGGTGGGCTTTAAAGCTTCAAGCGCTCAGTTTGCTGAAATTTACGCCAGCTCTGTGTCAGGCGGTAGCAATGCCGGTCAGGGGGTTGAACTCACTGAAATTCGCGCTGATTTTTCTCAGGGCAGTTTAGATTTCACGGGCAGCGGCCTCGATCTGGCCATCTCGGGTAATGGCTTCTTTATCGTGTCAAACGGTGGCGCATCTGAGTACACCCGGGCGGGATCTTTTATCGTTGATCGTGACGGTTACCTCACGAATGAATCGGGTAACCGTTTGCAGGGCTATCAGGGCAACACCGATGGTGTCATTACTGGGGAGCTAGGCGACTTGTTTATCGACACCACCTTGGTCGACCCAAAAGTGACTTCAAAGGTCACAATAACCAGTAATTTGGATTCTCGAGAGGCTGTACCCACGACATCGACTTTTGCCCCCACAGATCCAACCTCGTACAACAGCACAACCTCAACGACTATTTACGACAGTCTGGGTAATTCTCACGTTTTGCAGCTGTACTACGTAAAGCAAGCCGCAGCAAATACCTGGAAAGTCCATACGTCGGTCGACGGGGGCACGCCACCCGCCGCCACTACCATTACCTTTGACTCCGATGGAACCCTCGCTTCGAATTCTGCTAATGCTATCTCCATTACAACACCTGCAAATGAATTGTTATCGGCAGCAGGTGTCGCCACCGGAGCTGCAGCACTGGCCTATTCGGTTGATATTTTGGCGACAACTCAGCTTGGCAGCGATTTTTCAGTGAACTCCGCGATACAGGACGGTTATGGCGCGGGTCAGCTCATTTCTTTTGAATTTGACGATACAGGCACGGCGTTTGCGCGCTATACCAACGGGCAATCACGGGCTATTGGCCAAGTGGCTCTAGCGAGTTTCCGCAATAACAACGGCTTGCAGCCTGTAGGTGGCTCTAACTATGTTGAAAGCTTTGGTTCCGGCGGCCCCAATATTGGCGTACCCGGGAACTCGGGTCGCGGCAATATTCAGGCGTCTGCAGTAGAGCAGGCCAATGTTGATATCACTCAGGAGCTAGTCAACCTCATTGTCGCCCAGCGTAATTTCCAGGCGAACGCCCAGGTGATTTCAACAGAAGATCAGGCCACTCAGGCCGTGATTAATCTTCGATAATCAGGCCTTCGGTGAACCGCCATGTCTAATATCGCTCACCTCGCCGCCCAGTCTGCTCGAGAAATTCAGCAGGCTCAGGCGGTGGTTACTCACAACCTTGCCAATAGCGGGACAACGGGTTTTAAGGCTGATTTGTATCAGGCGCAGTCCTCTTATCTAAATGCTGTTGCAGATGGCACCGCCACTTCCGGTAGCAATGGGAGTGCTTTGGACTACTCTGCGGGTGCCATTGCCCAGACGGGGCGCGATCTGGATGTTGCCATTACTGGCGACGGCTGGTTTCAGGTAGTGGCAAACGATGGCACCTTGGCGCTCAGCCGCCGGGGCGATTTAAGGGTGGACACCGACGGCATTTTGAAGGATGCCACGGGTAAGACGATTATGGGCAACGCCGGTCCTGTATCGCTGCCGCCCTACTCGAGTTTAAGCATTGGTACCGACGGCACCATTTCGATTGTACCCATGGGTGAATTACCCACCAACATTGTCGCCCTCGATCGGTTAATGCTGGTGAACCCGCCTGTGGAACAGTTGGTGAAAAGTGCCGACGGCATGGTTCGGGTCGACGATATGAACAGGCTTGAGCCCGACGCCAATGTGCGCGTCGCGGTGGGCGCTCTGGAAACCTCGAACGTTAGCCCCGTTGGGGCCATGGTCGAAATGATTACGCTGGCGCGGAGTTTTGAGCAGCATATTCAGACCATTAAATCTGCTGAAGAACTGGATGCTTCCAGTGCCAGCATCATGAAACTTGAATAAAAGGAACAGCGACCATGTCTCAGTCACTGTGGATAGCAAAAACTGGACTCGACGCCCAGCAAACAAAAATGGCGACGATCTCCAACAATTTGGCCAACGCGGGAACCAATGGTTTCAAGCGCGGGCGCGTTATTTTTGAAGACCTGCTGTATCAAAACGTTCGCCAGGTCGGCGCTCAGTCGAGTCAGGACACCGTCTTGCCTTCGGGATTGCAGGTGGGCACCGGTGCGCGGGTTGTCGCTACAGAGCGGCTGTTTACCCAGGGCAATTTGTCCCAGACCGACAACCCTCTCGACCTAGCCATTCAAGGGCGGGGGTTTGTCGAGGTGCTGATGCCTGATGGCAGCCAGGGTTTCACACGAGATGGTTCTTTCCAAATTAACGATCAGGGTGTCATGGTGACGGCTGCGGGCTATCAGGTTCAGCCGCCTATAACGATTCCCCAAGATGCTTTAAGTATTTCGATTGCGCCAGACGGCACGGTCTCTGTGCAGCAACCGGGCACACCTCAGGCGACACAGGTGGGCGTTATTCAGCTGACTGACTTTGTGAACCCTTCGGGTTTACAGGCTCGCGGTGAAAACCTCTTTTTGGAAACGGGTGCCAGTGGCGCGCCGCTCCCCGGTAACCCGGGTCTTAATGGCTTGGGTACTTTGCAGCAGGGGTTTGTCGAGGGCTCGAACGTCAACGTTGTTGAGGAGCTGGTCAATATGATCGAAACCCAGCGCGCCTACGAAATGAACTCAAAAGCCATCTCGACGGCAGACCAGATGCTGCAGTACGTGTCGCAGAATCTGTGAGTCGGGTAGGGAGACTGAAATGATACGGACCTTATTATCGACATTGGCGCTGGGCATAGTGTTGGTTGGCTGCGGCGGTGTAGAAACTAAAGTTCACCCGGCGTATGCACCGATCGAGCCTATCGATTATGCCGACAATCGTGAAGGTACCACGCCGGCGAGTCTGTATAACAAGCGTGGCGGGCTGTCTTTGTTTGAGGACACCCGAGCCCGATCTATCGGTGACATTGTCAGCGTTGTGTTACAGGAATCTACCAGTGCCGCGAAAAGCGCCGATACCGACCTGAGCAAGGGTTCAGATATTGGTGTCGATGCCCCTGTTCTATTTGGCGAGCCCTTCAATTTTGGCGGTGGCGATAGCTACGACCTGAGCCAGAGCATTGCTTCTGAGTACGGCTTTCAGGGGCAGGGCTCCAGCAACCAAAGTAATCGATTGCAGGGCGCTATTGCGGTGCAAGTGGCTAAGGTTTTGCCCAACGGCAATTTGGTGGTGCAGGGCGAAAAGTGGATCAAGCTCAATCAGGGCGATGAGTTTATTCAGCTTCGAGGCATTATTCGTCCAGAAGATATCTCTCCCCTCAACACCATTCCCTCTTCACTGGTGGCCGATGCACGCATTTCTTATGGCGGCACCGGCATTATCGAAGAGGCGAACACCCCCGGCTGGTTAACACGGTTCTTTACCAGCCCACTGAATCCTTTTTAAGGGAGCCACCATTGTGAAGCTTCAAAAGATCAATACTCTGGCTTTAGCCGCAGCTCTGATGCTGCTCTTTGTTGCCAGTCTCTCAAAGGCCGAGCGTATCAAAGATTTGGCTATGCTCGAGGGTGCACGAACCAATCAATTGGTTGGTTTTGGCTTAATTGTGGGCCTCGATGGCTCAGGTGACCAGGTTACTCAGACGCCTTTTACACTGCAGGCTGCGCGCTCAATGTTGCAGCAATTTGGTGTCAACGTTCCTGCTAACAGTAACCCCCAAACCAAAAACGTTGCTGCGGTTATGGTTACAGCAACCCTGCCGCCCTTCGCCAAGCCGGGTCAGACGATTGATGTCACGGTGTCATCTTTAGGTAACGCCAAAAGTTTGCGCGGCGGTGAGTTACTGATGACGCAGCTCAAGGCCGGCAATGGTGAAGTCTATGTTGTTGCACAGGGATCGCTAATTGTGTCCGGCTTCGGTGCGGAAGGCGCCGATGGCTCGTCTATTTCCGTCAATACTAAATCGGCGGGTCGTATTCCTAACGGCGGCATCGTTGAGCGCGAGGTACTTACACCTTTGCATGGAGCTGGACCAATTACCTTTAACTTACACTCGCCAGATTTTTCTACCGCCAGCAACATGGCCGCAGCGATTAACGGCTTTATGGGCCCTGGAACCGCTTCTGCCCTCGATGCGGTGTCGGTTCGAGTTGTCGCACCCGCTGAACCCGATGCCAAGGTGGCGTATGTCGCAGAATTGGAAAATATTCAAGTTCAGCGCGCCGCAGCAAGTGCCAAAGTCATCGTCAATGCGCGCAGTGGCACCATTGTGATTGGCGCTGAGGTTATGGTGAAAACGGCAGCGGTCGCCCACGGCAATCTCACGGTCACTGTCGATGAAAGCCTTGAGGTCAGCCAGCCAGGACCCTTTGCCCGGCGCGGCCAGACCGTGGTGACGACGCAGTCAGAGGTGAATGCCGAAGAGGACGATGTGCGCATGTTCCTGCTGCAGGAAGGCGTGAGTCTTCAGGAAATTGTTACGGCAATCAACCGAGTGGGCGCCGCTCCCGGTGACCTCATTGCCATTTTAGAGGCACTACAACAGGCAGGTGCGCTTAGTGCGCAGCTGATTATTATCTAATGAACAGCATTGGTCAGGAAGCGGCGGTTTATACCGACTTCAGTCAGTTGGAGTCATTAAAAGCTGAAGCGCAGGCAAACCCAAATGCGGCCCTCGAAGAGGTGGCGCAGCAGTTTGAATCGCTGTTTATGCAGATGATGCTGAAATCGATGCGTGACGCAACTATTAAGAGTGATCTTTTCAGTTCAGACCAGATGGACACGTACCAAACCATGGCCGACCAACAGACCGCGCTGTCACTGTCCCAACAGGGCGGCATAGGGCTGGCTCGAATCTTGGTTGAGCAAATGCAAGTGCGTGGACAGGCGTCAGGGGCGGAGCTTTCTGAGGAAGGCCAGACGCCGGCAGCGGCTGCCGAGAGTGGGATACCCCACACAAATTCAGTGGCGCCGGTTAAAGCTTTTGACATACCTGCCGCTATTCACAGCGCAATAAACCTTAAAGGCTAAGCATGGCGAATACACTAGGGATAGGCACAACGGCCCTAAGCGCACTACAGCGGGCGATTTCAACGACGGGGCAAAACATTGCCAACGTCAACACCGACGGTTATAGCCGGCAGTCGGTAAGTTTGTCTGCGCGTCCCGCGCAGGATATTGGCGCCGGATATTTGGGCTCCGGTGTGCAGGTTACCTCTATCGATCGCGCTTATAACCAGTTTCTGGCCAATGACGTGCAACAACGCACAGCCTCCAGCGGCTATTACTCCCTTTACGCCAATGCCGCGGAACGTGTCGACTCCATGCTGGGTGATCCGTCTACGAGTATTACCCAGGCCATGGACAGTTTTTTTGCCAGCGCCGAAGCCGTGGCCAACAGCCCCACATCGCTGCCCGAGCGCCAGGTGATGCTCTCTAACGCCGAAACGCTGGTACAGCGGTTTGACTACATCGTCGGCCGCGTCGACGACGTCACGAAAGAAATGAACAGCCAGATTGCGGGTGCGGTTTCAGAAATTAACCAGCTGGCCGGCGGTATTGCCACTTTAAACGACGAAATTGCTAAGGTATCGGGGCGAAGCAGCGGTTTACCCAACGATTTATTGGATCAGCGTGACGCGCTCATTGTGCAGCTCAGTAGTTTGGTGGATACCAAGACCGTGGCCCAAGACGACGGCTCACTCAATGTGTTTATTGGTCGTGGTCAGCCCTTGGTGACCGGTGCGGTTGCTGAAACTCTGGCGACACAAACTGACCCCAACTTGGGTAGCACATCGATAGTGACGCTATCGGCTTTTGTGGCGGGTTCGAGCGACGTGAGCACTTTCTTAACGGGCGGTAAATTGGGCGCAGCTTTGGCGGTCACCGATGAAGTGGTCAACCCCACACGTCGGGAGCTTAACTTACTGGCCGTGGGTTTTGCAGAAACCGTCAACGCTATTCAAAAGGATGGTGATGACCTTCAGGGCGTTAATGGCACGGCGCTATTTACTGAGACCGAGGGCGTTGTGAAAACCGCCGCAAGTGTTGACGACAGCACGGCTAACAGCGGTAATGCCACAGTAACCTTTACCGTAACCGATGCAAAATTACTAACCGGCGACAGCTATCGGGTGGATTACACGGCAACCGGGGTCAATTTACGCAACCTCACCACCGACGCCGTGACTACCCTAACGGCAAATCCGCAAACGGTGGACGGTGTCCGGGTAACCTACACGGCACAGGCTGCGACAGGTGCAGCAGGCGCCAACCAAGGCGATGCGTTTATTGTTGACCCGGTGTTTCAAGCTTCGCGATTTCTTGAGGTAAAAATAGACGACCCGGCAAAAATTGCCGCCGCTAGTAATGGCGGGGCTGCGGGTAACAACAGCAATATGCTGGCCATGATTGAATTGCGTGACCAGTCTTTACTCAAAGGCAGCACCGCAACCTACGGCGAGGTCTACAATAACCTGTTGTCCGATGTGGCTGTGCGCACTCAGCGCGCCCAGGCCAGTGCCGATACAGAGACCGCCTTATTGGGCAGCGCCCTCGACCGTCAAAGCAGTTTGCAGGGGGTTAACCTCGATGAAGAGGCGGCTAACCTGGTGCGTTACCAGCAAGCTTACCAAGCCGCCGCGCAAATAGTTGCGGTGGCCAACGAAGTATTTGACACCTTATTACGGGCTACCTCACGATGATTGATCGCGTGTCTTCAAATCAGGTATACCGCACCGGCATTGGGTCGATCCTCGATGCCCAGTCACAGCTGAGCCGCATTCAAGAGCAAGTGGCGTCAGGTAAACGTATTCAAAACCCTTCTGATGATCCGAGTGCTGCGGCAGAGATTATTCGTTTGCGTACTGAGTTGAATCGCGTGGAAACCTATCAGCGCAATGCTGATCGGGCGATTAACGCTCTGTCCTTTGAGGAGAGTGCCATAGCGGGTGCCGAGTCGGTACTGCAACGGGCGCGGGAACTCGCTGTTCAGGGTGCAAACGATGCACTACTCACACAGGAAGACCGCGAGATTATTGCGTCAGAAATAGATGGCTTGCGTGACTCTTTATTGAATATTGGTAATACCCGCAATGCCGATGGCGAGTACATTTTTGCCGGTGACCGCGTCAATTCTGCTGCCTTTAGTGAGTCGGGTGGCGCCATTAGCTACGACGGAACTGGTGGCCCGCGCATGGTAAATATAGCCGCCGGTATTCGCATTCAAGCGAACGATACAGGTGCCGAACTGTTTCAAAATGCGCCTGCGGGCAATGGTGCTTTTGAGGTCTCAGTACCCAACAGCAATGCGGGCAACGGTACTGTGGGTAGTACCGGCTACGACAATAGCTACCCGGGTAGCGAGAATTATACAATTTCCTTCTCAACGGGGGGCGCAGGGCAACTCCAGTACACCGTTACTGGAAGCACATCGGGTGCGTTAGCGGCTGCTCAGGACTTCACGCCCGGTGAGGCCATAAGTTTCGCAGGTGCAACGGTAGTAATAGCAGGTGAGCCTAATGCCAGTGATACTTTTGCGGTTACCTCGGGCGGTACCCAAAGCGCCTTCGATACGCTAACTGAGCTTAGTGCTGCGCTGCGCACCACCGGTTCTAGCGACGCTACGGCAAAGCGCGTGTCTCGCGTCGGTGCAGCTATCCAAAGTATCGATGCTAACTTGGGTCAGTTCTCTAAAGTGCGCACCGATTTAGGTGCACGTTTGAATCGGCTTGATGACCAGGTCGCACTAAACGACAGCTTTAACCTGCAAGTTGAGCGCACAATCTCTAGCCTTGAAGATCTTGATTTGGCCAAAGCGGTCACTGAACTTAACCTTCAGCTGGTGGCACTTCAGGCCGCCCAGCAATCTTATTTAAAGACGCAGGGCATATCACTGTTTAACTATCTATGATGTCTGCCAGTTTGCTCTGGTTTAGCTCCCACCCTGTATTTCGATTGTCCTTTTAGCAACATAGCCATGGCGCCCACCTTAAAAAACGTGTGACGGCACCGGCTAACTTCCCCGACTTGACCTTGCTCTCTCTTAGTTTTTTCGCAAAGCAAGCCATTTGGTGACAGTTTTTTCCCGCCGAATTTTATTGCCGATCTAGGCAATTAAAGGTCAGTGCGTTTTTTTAAGGCTCTTCGTAAATTCTGATTGGCTTTCAAAGGCGTTGCAGGTGGCTGGAATTGCTGTTTTCTGCGTGGCAAATCACATAAAAACACTTAGCCAGTTAAAAATATTTTTAAAGGTTACTAAAGCTTTGTCATGGCTCGTCGCTACTAAGGGTGAAGGAAGCGGGTTCACAAATGAATCCAGCATGTTTTAAACCGACTAGGCACGCAGAGCGGGCCAACAAGGAGCGACACCATGGCACTTGTCATTAACACTAACGTAGCCTCGCTGAATGCCCAGCGAAATTTAGACGCCAGCCAGTCAGCGGCATCTACATCTTTAGAGCGACTGTCTTCTGGTCTGCGAATTAATTCAGCAAAAGACGACGCGGCAGGTCTAGCGATTGCCAGTCGCTTCACCTCGCAAATTAATGGTTTGAACCAAGCGGCGCGTAACGCCGCTGATGGCATCTCGTTAGCGCAAACCGCTGAAGGTGCTTTACAAGAGGTGACGAATAACCTGCAGCGAATTCGTGAATTAGCGGTACAAGCCTCTAACGCAACTAACAGTTCTGCGGATCGTGCGGCACTGCAATCGGAGGTTGACCAGTTAGTGTCTGAAATCGACCGTGTTTCAAATACTGCAAACTTTAATGGCGTGAAGCTTCTTGACGGTTCATTTACCAGCCAAACTTTTCAGGTTGGAGCGACCGAAGGTGAAACTGTAGCGGTCAGCAGCATTATTGACTCTAATACCAACGCGCTGGGTGAGAATGCACTTACTCTTGGCGGGTCGAAGTTGAATACCACCACCACAGGCGGAACACAGGTAAGTGGTATAACCGGCAACGATCTGGCCATCACCGTGACGGATGCAAACGGTAGTACGGTTGGAACCGCTGGAGAGGTTATCGCCATAGCCGCCAATGATCAGGCCAGCACAATCGCTGCAACTATAAACGCGCTAGACTCGGCGTTAGGGCTAGAAGCGACTGCAACTAACTCGGCCGTTTTCGGCTCTTTGAGCGCTGCCTTGGGAGCGACATCATTCACCCTAGAGGGAACGACAATCAGCGCGACCATCACCGATGCACAAGATCTTACAGTCTTGAAAGATGCCGTTAACGCAAAAGCTGCAACAACTGGAATCACGGCTTCTTTCGCTGATACAAGCGATAAGGGAGAGCTTACGTTCACCGCAGCTGATGGTAGAGACATTGCTCTTGATGGTTTAGATACCGTCACTAACACGGACACCATATCGTTTGGTGGAGTGACTTTGGTGGAAAGTGGAGGCCAGGATGGCGCGGTTGCGGTAGGTTCAGTTGCAGTTACCAGTACCAAAGGGTCAATCGCACTTGCTGAAACCTCAACTAGTGAGGTTGTATCGGGTAGTGCTCAGGCTAGTTCATTGGATTCAGTTGATAACGTGGACCTAGCAACAAGTGCAGCAACAGCGGCAGCGTCACTGTCGGTTCTAGATGCGGCAATTGCACAGGTAAGTGCGGGTCGATCTGATCTCGGTGCGATTCAGAACCGTTTCGAATCAGTGATTTCCAGCCTCCAGGTTGCTTCTGAAAATGCCGAGGCCTCCAGGTCACGCATTCAGGATGCTGACTTTGCCTCTGAAACGGCTAACCTAACCAAGTCGCAGATTTTGACTCAGGCGGGTATCTCGGTTCTGGCTCAGGCCAATGCTCAGCCCCAGCAGGTTCTTGCGCTTCTGCAGTAATAGAGGCCTAAGTCTACTAAGGTAAGTAAACAACCGGACAGTGCGAACTGTCCGGCTTTTTTGTCGGCTAAAGCTCTAAATTAGTTTTAATCGACAGGGAGGATTTAAAAATGAGTACATCAGTAAATCCCAACCAGCCACCGATGCCCTTAGCTGGCACGGGGACAACGCCAGTCGAACGGGAAGCGCCTGTTGAGCGGGTAACTGCCGAGGCGGCACCGCGGGAAGTGAAGGAAGTAGAGCGAGAGCGACCTTCGGCCCAGGAAGTAGTGCAGGCAGCAGCAGACCTCAGTGAGTATCTTTCAAGTGCGTCGCGGTCATTGCAGATTAATGTCGACGGCGAGCTGAAGTCACCCATTGTGACCGTATTAGATACCGATACCGACGAGGTGATTCGTCAAATTCCCAGTGAAGAACTGGTGGCTTTGGCGCGGTTTGCGGCCAAGCAGGGCGCAGACGCCACCGTCGTCTCGGGTGTGTTAATCAACGAGGAAGGTTGATTCAGAAAATCGGGTGCTTAAGCCAACACTGGCACGCATGTTGCAAGGTCAGTTGGGAAGGGCAGTACCGTCAAATTTTCTACACGGCTCTCTTGGAGACGTGAAGCACAGTAAAGGAATGCGGCATCATGGTGGCAGCAACAGGCCTGGGTTCAGGGCTTGACATAGAGAGCTTGGTTTCTGGCCTTGTGGGCGCCGAGCGTGTACCCCAAGAGCAGCGTTTGCTGCGCCAAGAAACCGGTTTCACCTCACTGCTATCGGGGCTTGGGCAGCTCAAAGGTGCTCTGGCAGCGGTACAGCCGACCCTGACAACGTTGAAGAGTGACAGCACCTACGCGGCCTACACGTCGTCTTCGAGTCAAACCAGCGTTGCCTCTATCTCCACAGCAAACTCTGGCAATGTTGCCACGGGCACGTATGCACTCGAAGTTTCTAATTTAGCGGTCAATCAGTCTTTAACCTCAGGCACTTTTGCAGCTTCTGATACGGTTGTGGGTACGGGCAAGCTCACCATTGCGTTAGGTACCCCCACGTACTCGGGCAGCACCTACTCAGGTTTTTCGGCCAATGCATCGCTCACAGCCGTAGACATTGATATCGACAGCTCCAACAACACGCTGTCGGGGGTGCGCGATGCGATTAACGCCGCTAATGCCGGCATTAATGCGTCCTTGGTCAAAGATGGCAGCCAATATCGCTTACTCATTACCACCGAAGACACCGGCGTGGCTAATAGCGTGTCGATTAGCGTTGACGAGGACGGTGACGGCACGGCAAACAATACGAGTACCGACACCGACAACACCGGGTTATCCCAGCTAGCGTTTAACAGCACAGCTGCCAACATGACTCAATCGGCTGCCGCCGAGGACGCCGCTTTCACAATCAATGGCTTGGCGTTAACAAGTGCCTCTAATGTACTGACTGACGTGCTTGACGGCGTTACGGTCACGCTGAAAGAGCAAACGACCAGCGCTGCGACACTTACAGTGGCAGATAATCCAAGTGCCATTACCAGCGCTGTTCAGGCTTTTGTTACCGCCTACAACGGCTATGCTACCAGCGCTGCCAGCTTGACTAAATATGATGCCACCACTCAGGTTGCAGGCTCGCTTCAAGGAGACGCCACCGCCCGAGGTGTAATTGCACAGGTGCGCTCGACGCTAACCAACTCAATAGCCACGGGCGGTAGCTACACCGCGCTGGCGGAAATTGGCATTACGACGAAAGCGGACGGCACATTAACGCTTGATACCAGTGTTCTTGATACGGCCATTACAGCGGATCCCAGCGCGGTAAAGACGTTATTTGCGGGCGGCACAGTGAGTGGCGCTGAAGTGACCGGGGTGGCTGACAACTTAGATACTTTGTTAACGGGCTTCTTAAGCACTACGGGTGTTTTTGAAAGTCGCACCGACAGTTTAAATAACCGTGTCGAAGATATTGTCGAGCAACGAACCACGTTAGATCGCCGTATGGTCAATCTCGAAGCGCGGTATCGCGCCGAATTTAATGCCCTGGACTCGTTGCTTGCTCAACTCACGTCTACGGGTGATTTCCTACTGGCTCAGCTTGATGCCCTTCCCGGGTTTAACAGCGGGTCTGATCGAAAATAAACACTGATTTAAGGTAACTATTATGAATGCACGCCAAGCAATGAGCGCTTACAGCAATACACAAATTCACTCAGGAATTATGGACGCTTCGCCCCACAAGTTAACGGCGATGCTCCTTGGTGGCGCCGCTGACCGGTTAAATGCTGCCCGGGGCGCTATTGAGAAAGGTGATGTTGCTCGGCGGGGCGAAATGCTGGGCAAAGCCATAAGTATTTTGGCTCAGTTGCAGGCCGATCTAGATATGAACCAGGGTGGTGAGATTGCACAAAACCTTGAGGCACTTTACGACTACATGATTCGAGGTTTGGTCGACGCCAATCGTGAAAATGATGCTGAAAAATTGGGTGAGATTCAGGTCTTACTCAGTGAGGTCAAGTCGGGTTGGGATGGTATAAAGGACCAGGTAGGGAGCTAATGATGGGAGTTGCAGTGATGGAGCCCCAAGCTTTAACCGACCTTGCAGAGCGCCGCGGGCAGTGCACTATGCTAGCTAATGTGCTCATGATGACACAGCAAATGTTAGATATTGCCCGTGGTGACAACTGGCACCAGGTCGCTAGCATGGAGTTAGAGCGCCGCGAGCTACTCAATGAGTGCTTTGCGACGGCGGTATCTCCCGAGCATTCCGAGATATTTTCAGAGGCTTTGGCCGCTATGCTGCACCTCAACGAAGAGCTGGTGGCGTTGCTTGATACTGCCAAAGCTGAGGCTGCTGCGCGGCATTCGGGGCAGGTGAATACGCGTCGGCAGATTAATCAATATTTAGACGTCGATCCGACCTAATTGTGGGCTTTATGCAAATCTTCGTGGCATTTTAGGAAAATTTCCTAAGACTTTGTCTTAAATTTTGCAAAAAGCGCGAAATTTTGCGAATTATTTTAAGAATTTTTCTTAAGTTGGCGTCAATTAACTGACATCGCAGCTTTCGCTTGGTACGTTCGCTATTCGTTAACAAGGTTGTAGCGAGCGCTACAGATTACCTTTTTATGGTTGGAACTGCGACAGCTGAAGTATTACCACAAACCCGAGTGAACCTTGATCAGGTGCTTGTGGGAGCAGGTAATTCCATTGCCAATCTTCGCAGTTTAGTGGCGCAAGTCGCTCCGAAAATGGCCAGCGTTTTGTTGCAAGGCGAGTCGGGGACGGGCAAAGAAGTGGTAGCCCGGGCCATTCATGACTGCTCTGGGCGCTCCCGAGCCCCCTTTGTTGCCGTTAACTGTGGTGCTATTCCCGCTGAACTTCTGGAAAGTGAGCTCTTTGGTCACGAAAAAGGGGCATTTACGGGTGCTGTTGCTGCGCGTAAGGGGCGTTTCGAATTAGCGGAAGGCGGCACGCTGTTTTTAGATGAGATCGGCGATATGCCTTTCGACATGCAGGTGAAGCTGCTGCGAGTTTTGCAGGAGCGTACTTTTGAGCGCGTTGGCGGCACCAAATTGCAAAAAGCCAATGTGCGTATTGTCGCAGCTACCCATCAAAACCTGGAGGGCAAGGTGGAGTCGGGTGATTTCCGCATGGATCTGTACTACCGCCTCAACGTATTCCCCATCGATGTGCCGCCACTGCGCGAGCGACCTGAGGACATTCCCCTTCTGGCTCAGCGCTTTATTGATCTGCAGCAAGAGCAAAATGGCGAGGTTATAAGTTTATCGCGAGATGCGCTCACGCAACTGTGCCAGTGTGAATGGCAGGGCAACATCCGTGAGCTGGGTAATCTCGTTGAGCGCCTCACGATTCTCTACCCGGGTGAAGTGGTCGATACTCAGAAACTGCCTAGTCGTTACGCCGCTAGTCAGGCCGATTGGGTTCAGACACCGCGACACGATCCCGAGGCCGTGGCCAAATTTATTGATGATTTGTTCAAGGATATGGACGATTCAACTCAGGAGAAGGTGGCTGTTTTGCCGGCGCCGGTAGACAGCGGTGCTGAAGACCTCTCCGGGCTTTTTGCCACCGTAGATGAGCTGCCCCCAGTGACGCCACACGTTGTAGATTTCTCGATAGGCGATATTGATTTAAAAGAGCACTTGGCGGAGATTGAGAGAGACCTGATCTTCGCTGCGCTTGAACATACTGACTGGGTCAATGCCCAGGCCGCAAAGCGGCTCAACCTACAGCGCACGACGCTAGTTGAGAAGATGCGTAAGTACGAGATACAGCGAACCTAAAACCAGCACAATCTGAGCGGCTCGTCAGGTCAATGGCTGCACATTACTAGAATAAAAAAATATTGAGTTAGGCACTTCCAGCATTAAAGCTGTGCACCCCGAACCCCGAACCCCGAACCCCGAACCCCGAACCCCGAACCCCGAACCCCGAACCCCGAACCCCGAACCCCGAACCCCGAACCCCGAACCCCGAACCCTGCTTAATTCATAAATGTATTAAGCGAGAAGTCAGGGGTTGGCCGTCATGCAAAGCAACATCCACGGCGGGCTTTAAAACCTAAAAGCAGACGGCAAAAAAACGCTAGCAACGATCAAAACGGGCGACCAAATCAACCCCCTGCTAGTGGCAGCGCGCTCAGGCTGTCTTTGAGACCGGCGTCAACAATCTGACAAGCCTTCGATAAAACCCCATAACTGGCTGTATTTAAATACATTTTTTGCCTAGGCATAAGCATTGCATTTCATACGGAAACGGCAAGACCGCGGCAAACTTTTGCCGCTGCCAAACCACTGAAGTGCCACCGAGCTATCGACATAGGCAATGAAATTGATGGAAGTTATGGAATTCAAAGATCATGCGACCCTTGCTAAGCCAAAGCTGATGAGTTTAGAGCAGGCTACCTTGGCCCGTGCCGGTGACGCTCTTGAGGCAACCCACGCCGCTATGGCACAACAAATAGCGCGTCTAACGGCCGAGTTAGAAGCGGCGCGACTGGCACGACGAGAAGAACATGCTGAGCGCGGGCGCCTACTAACCCGCTTGGCCTCGCTGCTCGATGCGCTGCCCGGCGGTGTCGTTATTGTCGACAGCGCAGGAAAAATTACCGAATCCAATCCACAGGCGGAGCGCCTGCTGGGTGAACCTTTAGAAGGTGAGAAATGGTCGGCAGTGGAAGCCCGAGGTTATTACCCCGATCACACCACTTTGGAAATTCATGGACGTCGCTTATCTGTTGAAGCCACCCACCTCGGAGACAACGGCGAAACCGTGGTCTTACTCAGCGATATCACCCGTCACCATACCGCGCAAGATGAGGCTTCACGTAAGCAGCGCTTAGTGGCTTTAGGCGAAATGGCTGCGCGCCTCGCCCACCAAATTCGAACGCCATTGTCATCAACAATGCTGTACTTAACTCTCATGGAATCTGACTTACCCAAAGCACAACGGCAAAATATTTGTAGTGATGTGCGTAGCCATCTGCAGCACATGGAGGCGCTCATCACCTCAATGCTGGGGTTTGTCAAAGGTCAGGGCAAGGTCACGGGGCATGTGAGTGTTGAAGCCGCATTAGCAGACGCCGTACAAAGCTGCACCGCCAATGTTGAAAATCAAAAGGCAGTCGTCACCGTCGATTCTTTTGGACCCGAGGCTCACCTTGAAGGTTGCCACGATGATTTGGTCGCAGCCTTTAGCAACCTCATTACTAATGCCCTCGACGCCTCCACATCAGAACCCAGTATCACCATAAGCAGCCGTATTCGAAACAATCGCCTCGCAATGATTCAAATTGCTGACCGCGGTTGCGGTATACCGGCTGCCGCCGTAGATCGCATATTTGATCCCTTTTTTACCACCCGAGCAGCGGGTAATGGCCTTGGCCTCGCTGTCGTGGCCGGGACCATTACTCAGCACGGCGGCACCATCCGGGCAGCGAACCGTCCGGGTGGCGGCGCCGAATTCACGATTTTGTTGCCCATTACACCGGTGGCGGAAGACCAGGCGGAGGCTGTATGAACGCGCCACAAGTTCTGATTGTAGAAGACGACGCGATACTTCGGGGCGCCTTGTGCCAAACCATGGAGTATGGCGGCTATCAAGTGCTTAACGCCCGTAACGGTAAAGATGCTTTGGCAGTCATGGATCGCGAGACCGTTGATTTGGTTATCAGCGATGTGCAAATGGATGAGATGGACGGTACCGAGCTTCTGCAAGTGGTGCGTCGCCGAGAGCCCTCCCTACCTTTTGTCATGATGACGGCCCATGGTTCAGTGCAGCATGCGGTGCAGTCAATGCGCGACGGTGCGACCGATTACCTGCAAAAACCTTTTGAGGCTAATGTTCTGCTCGAGCTGGTTTCCCGCATGGAAACCCAGTTACCCAGTCAGCAAACGAATATGATCGCAGAGGCGGCAAGCACTAAGCACGTGCTCGACCTAGCGTTGCGGGTTGCGCTTACCGATGCCACGGTTCTCATTAGTGGTGAATCGGGAACGGGTAAAGAAGTATTGGCTAGGGCGGTGCACGAGGGCTCTGAACGTCATGAGGGGCCTTTTGTCGCGCTCAACTGCGCTGCTATGCCCGAGAGCATGCTCGAGTCAATTTTGTTTGGCTATGAGAAAGGCGCCTTCACCGGTGCGCACCAAAGCCGACCTGGAAAATTTGAACAAGCAAACGGCGGGACTCTACTACTTGATGAAATTACTGAAATGCCTATCGAGCTTCAGGCCAAGCTACTTCGAGTGCTGCAAGAGCGCGAAGTAGAGCGGTTGGGTGGTTCAAGCTTAATCGATCTCGATGTGCGAGTCATTGCCACCACCAACCGCAAGCTGGCTGAAGAAGTGGCAGAGGGTCGGTTCCGAGAGGATCTGTTTTATCGCCTCAACGTTTTCCCTATTGAATTACCGCCCCTGCGTGACCGCGGTGATGACATAGGACCGCTGGTGCAACGTTTTCTGGGAAACCACGGGGGCGATCGTCTGCTTCAACTTAGCGACGAGGCGCTCAATAAATTATTAGGTCATCATTGGCCCGGGAATATTCGGGAGCTGGATAACTGCATTCAGCGCGCCATTATATTAACGGGCGGTCAGTGCATCGAACCCACAGCTGTTGTGTTTGATACCGCAGCTGAATCCACGTCTGAAGCACCAGCTGTACCTCCGGCCCTTGATGGTGATTTAAAGGCTCGCGAGCGAGAGTTAATTTTCTCAGCGTTAACCGCCGTCAATGGCAGTCGTAAAAAAGCATGCGAACGCTTGGGTATAAGCGAACGCACACTCCGGTACAAATTAGCGCGTTTTCGCGAAGAAGGGCACACCCTGCCCGGCAGTTTCGCCTAAATTACCGACATCAGATTAAGGATCTTATCCCATGAGTGACATAGCAATTAATCAGGTGCTCGCGCAGATGCGAACCATGGCCAGTCAAGCGACCAGCGAACCCAAATCGGGTTTGGATAGCGTAGGTGGTTCTGGATTTTCTTCTTTAATGTCGCAATCTCTCAATGAGGTGAATGAGTCGATTCAGGTCTCTAAAGGTTTGGCACAACAATTTGAGTCCGGCGATCCAACGGTCTCTCTGGCTGAGGTCATGGTGACCGCGCAAAAAGCCAGCTTACAGTTCACGGGCATGACGGAGGTACGCAACAAGTTATTAAACGCGTACCAAGAAGTCATGAACATGCAGGTTTGAGGCAGTAAATCATGGCAGATAATCCTATTCTTAATCGTGTGAGTGGCTTTGCCGCTCAGCCCGTAACCCGGCAGATGGCGTTGCTTATTGGCATGGCGGCCAGTGTCGCACTCGGTGTGGGTGTTATTCAGTGGGCTATGAAGCCTGACTTTCAGCCACTCTATGGGGCCATGTCTCCCGCAGACAATGCTACCGCCGTTAGTTTGCTTCAGGCCAACGGAATTCCCTACACCATGGCAGGAGGTTCGGGTTTATTAAGCGTTCCCAGCGACCAAATACCGCAAGCACGCATGGCACTAGCCAGTGAGGGCTTCCCGCGGGGAGGTGGTGTGGGTTTTGAGTCGCTTTATCAAGAGCAGGAAATGGGTTTGTCCAGTTTCATGGAACAAGCTCGCTACAACCGTGCAGTGGAGGCAGAACTGGCGCGCACTATTTCAGCGATGGACAGTGTTAAAGGCGCGCGGGTTCATGTAGCAGCCAGCAAGCAGTCGGCGTTCATTCGTCGCGGACAGGAACCATCGGCCTCCGTCATGGTGAGCTTATATCCGGGTCGTGGCCTCAGTGAGCGCCAGCTCGCCGGTATTGTGCATTTAGTGGCGTCGAGCATTCCGGAGCTTCAGGCTTCCAAGGTGTCAGTCGTCGACCAAGCGGGTAAGTTGCTGTCCAGTGAAGACGGTGAAGACAATGATTTTGGCTATACCTCGGAGCAGTTCAGAATTGCCCAGCAACTTGAAGACTCCTTAAATGACCGAATTGAAAGCATCCTCGAGCCGATTCTGGGCGTTGGTGCAGTCCGCGCTCAGGTGACAGCAGATCTCGACTTCACCCGGGTGGAAAGCACGAGCGAGCAGTATTCTCCCGAAACGATTATGCGCAGCGAGCAGACCACCGAAGACCTCACCTTGAAGTCAATCGCAGCAGAAGGTGCCCCAGGGCAGCTAGCCGATCAGCCTCCTGGTGCAGCAGATCCGGACAATGAAGAAAATGTCGTTGCAGAAGCCCCCAGTCCTACTCGGGAGAGCCGTAAAGCAACGCGCAATTTTGAGATGGACAAGACCATTAGCCACGTCCGCGAGGTTCCGGGCAAACTCCGTCGACTTTCGGTTGCCGTGGTGCTTGATTACGTGAGTGATGAGGACGGCAATCGCACAGCGTTGGAGCAAGGCCGGCTGGATGAAATTACGGCACTGGTCCGAGAGGCGGTTGGGTTTGATGATGCTCGGGGCGATACCGTGAGCGTGATCAACTCGCCTTTCGTGGCACCTGAGGCGCTGGAAGAAATACCTGAGCCAGGCCTGCTTGAGCAGGATTGGATCTGGCAGGTGGGTCGAGGAGCCTTGGCACTGATTGCGCTATTGATGTTGATCTTAACCGTGATCCGGCCACTGATTCGCTATTCCACCAGCTACACGCCGCCACCGCCGCCGCCTTCAGATGGATTGCCACAGCTGGCAAGCCCTCTCTCAGTAGACAGCGGCATAAATGATGACACGGTTGCCCTGAGTGGGCCGGCACAGGCGGCGCTTCCGGGCACCACCACCCCGGCTTACCACCAGAGCATTGCCATGGCGCGTAACGTGGTCAACGAACAACCCGCGCGCGCCGCTTACGTAGTAAAGAATTGGATGGCAACTGATGGCTAATCTTGAAGATATGAGCGGCGCAGAACGCGCCGCAATTTTTTTACTGGGTGTGGGGGAAGATACTGCCACTCAGGTCATGAAGCATCTGAGCGCCAAAGAAGTGCAGCAAGTTGGCGAGGCAATGGCCACAATCTCAGGCTTAACCAATAAAGACGTCAGCGGCGTGCTGGCCAAATTCTGTACCGAAGCGTCCGAGATTAATCCTTTGGCGGTTACGGCACCTGAATTTACTAAGCGCGTCATGACTACGGCATTGGGGGAAGGCCGTGCCAAAACCATTCTCTCTAAAGTACTCGACAAGCCTGAGGAACATTCCGGGGTCGACGCCTTGCATTGGATGGCCGCAGAGGCGATAGCCGCGGTACTCATTGAGGAGCACCCACAAATCGCAGCGACAGTGCTTACACAACTGGAGGACGATCACGCTGCCGAAGTTTTAGCGCTTTTTCCCGAGGAGTTTCAAAAGGATTTAATTTTGCGCATCGCTCGCATGCAAGAGCTCGATCCCCGTGCCATGGAAGAGCTTGATCGCGTGATGTCGAGTCAATTAGGCAAGCTCCAAAAAACGCCGCCGCGCAAGGTAAAGGGCGTCAACAACGCCGCCGCTATTCTTAATGCAACGTCCTCGTCTTTGGAAAAAACGCTCTTAGAGTCGTTGCAGAGCACCGACCAGGAACTGGGCGACGATGTGAAAGAGAAAATGTTCGTCTTCGATAATCTTATGTCACTCGATGATCGTGGCTTCCAGCGACTTATCCGAGAAATTGCCACTGAGGATTTGGTGGTGGCTTTAAAGGGTGTCGATGCCAGTTTGCAAGAGCGATTCTTTAATAATATGTCAGAGCGTGCTGCGGAAATTTTAAAGGACGATATGGACGCTAAAGGTCCGGTGAAGGTATCTGAGGTTGAAACCGCTCAGAAGCAGATTTTGATAAACGCCCAAACTTTAGCTGATGAAGGTGAAATCATGTTGGGTCGAGCGAGCGGTGATTATGTCTGAGTTAGCCAGTGCTGCGACTTGGCAGCCCCCCGCACTTAGAGTGATAACGGCTGCTGACGCCGAGGCGCAGCAGGTACAACGACTCGAAGAAGCTTGCGAGCGCGGCTACCAAGAGGGATTGCAACGTGGGCAGGAGGCTGGCCGAGCGCAAGCTGAAGCGTTAGTGGCTCAAATGACAGCGCTTTGGGACGGCATGCAGCAGCCCTTCGCCGACATGGAAGAAAACATTCACAGCCATCTTATGGGGCTGTCTGTGGCGATGAGTGAGGCGGTGATTCGACGTGAGTTGAGCACCGATCGAGATGCGATTGCGCGGGTTTTGACAGAGGCTCTATCGGCATTGGGTTTTGTCCAAACGGCGGTAGAGGTGAGTGTGAATCCTGCTGACCACGATGTGGTCACCGGCGTATTAAGCGGTGAAAATATTGACAGTCGAATTACGCCCGATCCCAATATTCAGCGAGGCGGCTGCATGTTGCGTGCCGATCGCGCGTTGGTTGATATGCGGGTTGAAACCATGGTTCGTGAGACTTTGACCACCATAGCAGGAGAAACCCGCAGGGTTGATGACAGCGGCCGTGAAACTGCCCCCGCGTTATCGGTGAGCGATATCGAATCGATAGCAGATCGTTTTAGTGGGCCGCCCTCAGCTGGAGCTAATCCGGCAGCGACTGGTGAAGAAAATGTCTGATGCCACCAACGTTCGCCAGGCACAGTTTGGTCGTTTTGCAGAGCGGCTTGGTGATCTTGCAGAAAAAGTGCAGGCGCCCAATCCCGTGGAAACTGGTCAGTTGGTGCATTTGTCGGGAATGCGGCTAGAGGTTGCTGGGTTACGTTCGCCGATTGGCTCGCGCTGCCTGATTCATGGCCACGTGCCGGTCGAGGCCGAAGTTATCGGCTTCCAAGGTGACCGATTGGTCATGATGTGCGAGGGCAGCGCCGAAGGGCTAAGACCCGGAGCTATCGTGGAGCCCCTTGAGGGCAGCGATCGCATACCGGTGGGCCCGGGTTTACTCGGCCGCGTGATCGATGGTGCCGGCAGACCTCTCGATGGCTTTTCGCCACCGTCGGGTGACATCACAGTGTCTATGCATGGCGAGCCCTTAAATCCGATGAATCGCGGTGCGCTAACCAAGCCCCTCGATGTCGGCATACGCGCCATCAATAGCTTGCTAACAGTCGCCCGGGGTCAACGTATCGGTTTGTTCGCTGGAAGTGGTGTGGGTAAGAGCACCTTACTGGGCATGATGACTCGTTTCACCGAGGCCGATGTCGTTGTTGTTGGTCTTGTCGGTGAGCGCGGCCGTGAGGTACGCGAGTTTGTCGAAGATAGCCTCGGTGCAGAAGGATTAAAGAAAGCGGTTGTGGTGGCTACTCCTGCCGACACATCACCCTTAATGCGGGTTGCTGGCTGTTGGCGTGCTACCGCTATTGCCGAATATTTTCGTGGTCAGGGACTCAACGTTTTGTTGCTCGTCGACTCGCTGACCCGATTTGCTCAGGCACAACGTGAGATTGGGTTGGCTGCCGGAGAACCCCCTGTTTCAAGAGGCTACACGCCTTCGGTGTTTTCAGTGATGCCCAACCTTATAGAGCGCGCAGGTAATTTGGGTGATGGCTCTATTACCGCAGTTTATACGGTACTCACCGAGGGCGATGACCTTCAGGATCCCATCGCCGATTCAGCGAGGGCAATTCTTGATGGCCATGTCGTATTGTCGCGCAAGATGGCAGACAGCGGTTTGTTCCCGGCTATCGACATAGAGGCATCTATCAGTCGAGCTATGCTACAAATTACCGACGACAGTCAGCAAGCGCATGCTCGCCAGGTGCGGGACGTATACGCGACTTATCAAGCCAATCGTGACCTTATTGCAATGGGGGCTTATCGGGCTGGTACAGATCCGCAAATTGATCTTGCGATTCGTCATCATAGTGCGGTTCATGAATTGATCGAACAGCCTCTAGGCCAAGCTGCAGACTTTGGAAGCAGCCTTGCAGAGCTGGCAAAGGTCTCTGAAGCCATGCAGCAGGATACCGGGCCGGCAACGCAAATACCGTTACAGCAAAAGCCGTCAACAACGATGCCGACACCGTTGGCCCCCGCGGCACGCTGACACCTAGCCTGTGCAAATAAAGCAACTGAGACTGGTAATTCGCCTGGCTGAAGAAAAGCGCGACCTGGCAGCAGGCCAATTGGCATCAGGTAAGGCGCAATGGCAGTTAGCCCAAGATCAGCTTGAGCAACTCCAGGCTTATCAGGATCAGTATGTCACTCAGGCAAAACGGGAGGCCCAGCAAGGCATATCCGCACAGGCTTTATTTGAGGGGCGCCGGTTTATTGCCGAGCTCGACGGTCTGATCATAAAACAGGGCCATGCCGTAGAGCAGCAGGGTGCAGTTTTGCAGTCGCTAAGCGAGCAATGGATGGATGCCGCACGCTATGTGCAGGCCTTGGAGCGGCTTAAAATTTTACGCACTTCACAACAGCAGCGGCTTCAGGATCGCCACGAGCAGCAGCTTGCCGACGATCTCTACGCCATTCGAAATACTGCCCCGAATTACACCTCGACCTAAACTTGGCATGGCCTTTGCAGTTTTCGGGGTAATAGCAATTTATACGTCGCCACGACACAAGGTCGGGCTAGATAACACAGTGAGCAAAGGACTTGGTTCCTTTAACTTTAATCCTGAAGTTCGTTTTTCATGATTGAAGAGCGGTTGGAGATAAAAGGTTATGAACACAGCAGGTTTAGAGGCAGTTTTGGTTGCCTTAAAAGCAGACTCTGCCCCGACTAGCGCCGAGAAAGCGGGGGCTGCAGAAGGCGAGGCGTTCAACGCTGCATTTGACGCAGCGGCACGCGACGCTGGCGAAGCGGCACCTGTACAGAGTGCTGCGCACGCGTCTATGAGCGAATCATCGAAGGTTTATCCGAGCCAACAGGCCGGCAAGGCCTTGCCCGATAACGGCAAAGAGCTGCCGAACCCTGAAAATTTCAATGTCGCGGGTGCAGTGACACCTGAAGATATTGCCGCAGATGCTATGTCGATGGGTGCCCTGACACCTTCGCCTTTCATGAAGGCGGCCCTCGATAAAGCGGCGGCCGTCACCTCAACGCCCGTGAGCCCCTCAAGTGCTTTGCCTCTCGCTAATTCGCCGAGTGAAGCGCCTCAGTCTCCACATCAGGATCTTATAGGTGCAAGTAGGAAACCCCTGGTTGGCGGTGTCAACACAGCCGCAGCTCATACGCCACCGTTAAAACCACAATCAGATCCCGTGGACGGGGATAATTTGATGGCTGGCAATTTGCGGAGCAAGTCAGCGAATACCGGCAGTATGGTGGGCGCAACAAGCCCGCCAATAAATCAGGCAGCACCGAGTACACCGGCCTCCCCAGGGGAAACCCTCAGGCAAAAAAATGCTTTAAGTGAGTTGAACTACAGTGCGGAGCAGAGGTACTCGCGCCCCATTCGTATTCCTCAAGCCAACAGCACTGCAGCGATTCCCACGCCAGAAGCGGACGCGCAATTGCGCCGCACTGAAGGTGGCAGTGGTGTCACTGCTGTGGCAGGTACTACACCGTTGGGCACTGCGGCCGCGTCCAATAACCCTAGTGCTGAATTTGCTAGCACGTTGGCGGGCGACGCCCTAGATGTGGTCTTAGATTCTAGCGCAGCGCGCGCTGGTGGTCCTCGCGACGGAAGGTCTTTCAATACTGAAGGCGCAGCGCGCGCACCTGATACCCTGATCAATCCCGGGTTGGGCGTTGCTTCAAGTTCACGTTCTGCAGAGTTACCAACCGCAACTGCGGCCACTCAGATGACCAGTTTTAAAGCATCTCCCGATGCGGCAGATTTCCCACAGGAAGTGATTGCCAAAGTGCGCATGATACAAGGGCAGGGCAATACCGAAGCTCGGCTAAATCTTCATCCAGCCGAACTAGGGCGCTTACAAATTGCCATCACATCTGAAGGTGATGCAACCCGAGTCGCCTTCGTTGTAGACAACGCCCAAGCGAAAGAAGCCCTTGAGCAGGCCATGCCACGCTTGCGGGAATTTCTTCAGCAGGCGGGTTTGCAGTTAGCAGAGGGCTCAGTCTCTCAGCAGGGTCATCAAGGCGGCGCTGCTCTTGCTCAAAATGACGCAGGCTCTAACGACATGCATGGTCCCGATAGCAGTGGTGATGACGAAGATGGTGTGTTTGCTAACGCGCCTGATCAGGGCGCCGACCCTAACCGCATTCTCGATGCTTATGCGTGAAAATCTGTGCAAGCAAGCCGGCGTTAGATTTGTTGCAAGTGGTGTTACGACTGCGCCAATTTGAACACCGATAAGCTGTGGGCTTGTACAGCTCAAATTTTTTCCTCTCTTCCACGCCTACTACTTTACGGCTAGGCTAGCCGGCAGGCTTTTCTGCCCGTCAAAACACTGACGCCCAGCAAAAATCCGACTATAAACTGTTGTTTAATATCAATAAATTCTGCGTGGTACGCGGGTTGCTTATCTGTTGATACAGGTTGATAGCAGTCCTGCCTCTGGGCAGAAACTGACAAAGGAATTGAAGCAATGGCTGAAGAAGAAGCCACCAGAAAGAAGAAATCTGAGAACGAGGAGCCCTCTGAAGGCAGCAGTGGCGGTAAGCGCAAGCTTATTTTGCTTATTGTAGGTGCCATGCTGCTTTTAGGCATGGGTATTGGTGCCGGTTTTTTTGTTGGCAACATGACGGCTGACGACCCAGATTCAGCCGAAAGCGCCGAAGTCGATGAGGAAGAGGAAGACAGCGACCGCGACCGCAAGAAAAAGGATGACCGCCACAATATTTACATTACGGTGGGTAAACTTCTTGCTGCTGTCGAGCACAACGGATCTACGCGATACATTCAGGCGGAAGTCGATCTAGTCGGCTATGAAAAGAGCGTTATGGATGACGCACAACATAACGTTCCAGCCCTCCGCAATCGCCTGTTACTCCTGTTTGCCTCTCAGAATTTTGAAGAAGTGCGCACGATCGCCGGACGCGAGCGTTTGCGCGTTGAATCTCTCAAAGCCGTGAATGATGTGCTTGAACTGGGTCCCAAGGGCGACCGAGTCGAAGACGTGTATTTCACGGCTTTTGTTATCCAATAGGTATTACTGTGTCTGAAGCCGACGACAATCAACCGGTTCTGAGCGAAGAGGAAATAGAGGCCCTTGTTGATCATGCTGTCACTGACAACGTGTTCGACGATGGGCAATTTAAATCCCATGACTTCGGTGCCGGCGAAGCCCTGACCCTGTCAAAGTGGTCTGAGCTCGATGGCCTGGTCCGTGCCCACGCTGAAGTTCTTCAAGGTGTGATGCTGAGAAACTTTGGTCAGGAGGCAACGATTGAGCCTTTTGCACCCCTCTTTGCGCGAGTAGGCGACCTTATACCGGCGATGTCTGACCGCGTGGCTTTGATTACTACTGAAATCAAACCTCTTGAAGGAGAGAGTCACCTAGAGGTGCCCGGCGACTTTCTGTCCTTTCTGGTCAATCAATATTTTGGTGGCAGCACGGTGGCATCCCCCAAGCTAGCTGGAAAAGTCACTCCCAGCGAGCAGCGTCTCAGTGAGCAATTGGCTAAGGATGTGCTGCGCACCTTGGTTGAAGTGTGGTCTGACCGACTTGTTCTCGAGCCTGGCGATCTTTACGTCGATATCACGACTGATCGACTGTCATTACTGCCCGCTGATATGGGCTACGTCGTGCTCACCTATTCCGTCACCTGCGGTAGCGATTATCAGGGTGAGTTTCGAGTGTTATTGCCCTATGACTCAATGGCGCTGCAGGCGCAAAGACTTATGCCGACACGCAGAGACGAGCCGGAGGTGGTGGTTGAGCCCGAATGGGAAGCACGTTTACAAAGCGCAGTGCCCGAAATTGATGTTGAGGTCTGCGGCGTCGTCTCCCTATTGGAAACCAGTCTGCGCAATCTGCTGGCCTTCAAGGCGGGAACCGTGATTCCTATTAGCGAACCTCAAACAGCCCAATTAATGGTTGAAGGCAGTGGCATTGCGCGCGGCAAATATGGCGCGCATGACAGCAGTCGTGCAGTTCAGATTACTGATTTTTCTAGGAGTAAATAATGGCCGAAGAGCAAGAAGACATGACCACAGCAACACCACCTGAGTTAAGCGAGGCTGCGGATGCTGGTGCGGGTGACGGCAATGGGGAGATCGATCTTGATTTGCTTATGGATGTTCCAGTGTATCTCACCGTTGAGGTGGGGCGTCGACGCATGACGATCAAAGAGCTCCTCGCTCTTGCTTCGGGTAGTGTGGTTACCTTTGACAGAAGTGTGTCTGAACCCATGGACCTTATGGTCAATGGCACGCTGGTCGCGAGGGGGGAAGTGGTGTCTGCCGAAGGCCAGTTTGGTCTACGTTTGGTTGATGTCGTCAGCCCCAAAGAACGGCTTCAGCAGTTAGGCAGCTGATTGTGATGCGTCTTCTGTTACTGATGGCCTTTTCTGGCACCGCTTTGGCGGAGACTGGAGCGGGCGAAACCCTCCCCAGCACCGCTGATCTCTTTTCCTGGTCTTACCTAGGTCAGGTCATAGCGTCTTTGGCCCTTGTCATTGGCCTGCTGTTTGGTGCGCTTTGGATTATGCGACGAGTCAACGGTGTGGGTCAGGCTGTCGGGGGTCAAATGCGGGTTGTTTCCAGCCTCGGTCTAGGACAACGGGAACGTGCTGTTTTGGTTAGCGTAGGCGATCAACAAATTCTTCTGGGCGTGGCCCCGGGCCGTGTCGCCGCGCTGCATGTTTTCGACGAGCCGGCGGTAGCCCAAGACATAACGCCGGCTCCCCCACTTAAATTCTCGGAAGTTTGGCAGAACGTCATGGGAAAAAAGGACAGTTCGTCGTGAAGGTTTTCCTAATTATTGCGGCGGCACTAGCTGTTTGGTTGCCTGAGACTGCGCTGGCCCAGCAGGCCACCATACCCCTGGTATCGACCACGCCAAACGCGGACGGGGGCAGTGACTATGCTTTAGGGATACAAATTTTATTGGTCATGACGGTACTCACTTTGTTACCTGCCATGCTCATTACCATGACGTCCTTTACCCGAGTACTCATTGTGCTGGCTATTTTACGCCAGGCTATGGGCACGGCTCAGACACCCTCCAATCAAATCATTCTGGGATTATCACTTTTTTTATCCCTGTTCATCATGGCCCCAGTTTTTGATGTTGCATGGACCACGGCACTAAAGCCTTTTCTTGACGGGGGAGTAGATTTCGAAGGTGCGCTGAAGGCCGCGGAAATTCCGTTTCGAGAATTTATGTTTACCCAAACACGCGACTCAGATCTCACTATGTTTGCAGAGATGGGAGGTTATGGCGCCTTTGCCAGTCAGGACGACGTACCTATGTTTGTTCTCCTTCCTTCATTTCTTGTCAGTGAACTAAAGACGGCTTTCCAGATAGGCTTTCTTTTGTTTGTACCCTTTCTCGTCATTGATTTGGTGGTCGCGGCCATCCTTATGGCGATGGGAATGATGATGCTGTCACCGATTATTATTTCACTGCCTTTCAAACTCATGCTGTTTGTTTTAATCGACGGTTGGGCGCTGGTTACCAGCACCCTTGTGCGAAGTTTCGCGATCTGAGGCGCAGCAAATGGGACCCGAAACAGTTTTAGACTTGGGACGTGACGCACTGTGGCTAGCTGTCTTGCTTGCCGGCCCCTTGCTGGGCGCTGCCTTGGCGGTAGGCTTGTTCATTGGTGTTATTCAAGCTGCGACCCAGATTCAAGAGATGACCCTGAGTTTTATTCCCAAGCTGCTAGCGTTGGTGGTGACACTATTTGTTATCGGCCCTTGGATGCTGCGAATTTTGACAGCCTTCGCGCAGCGCCTATTTATGGATATTCCAGGGCTGGTGGGCTAGATCGTGTTACCGATACCTGCAGAGTTGATACTGGAAAATATGGTGCTGTGGTCGGCGCCATTTTTGCGGGTTTCTGCAATGCTTTTAATTGCCCCGGTATTTAGCGCCTCAGGTGTCTCGGTTCGCTTTCGTGTCCTGCTTGCGGTGCTTATCGCGGCATTGGCTGCGCCCATTATACCTACGCCGCCCACCACAGACCTGTTCAGCGCCAGCGGCTTGCTTATGGCTATTCGCGAAGTGGGTATTGGCTTCGCTATTGGCTTTGTTCTGCAACTGGTGTTTGGTGCTGTTGTCTATGCGGGGCAGGCGGTTTCAATGACCATGGGCCTAGGTTTTGCGATGGCCGTAGATCCGCAAAACGGCGTGCAGGTGCCTGTTCTGTCTCAAATGTATGTGATTCTTGCCACGCTGCTTTTCTTAAGTTTGGACGGCCACCTTATTTTGATCGCCACGGTGATCGACAGCTACCAAATATTGCCCCCAAACTTATCCGGTATCCCTGTCAGCAGTTTGAGTGAAGTTGCTGCCTTGGGCAGCAAGGTCTTTGCCAGCGGTATCTCACTGGCCCTACCTGCAATGGCCGCCATGCTTATGGTGAACGTGACCTTCGGTGTGATTACTAGAACGGCCCCCCAGCTCAATATTTTTGCAGTCGGCTTTCCCATGACACTCATGGGCGGCTTTTTTGTCTTGTTTATTAATATGCCCAACCTCATTGCCGCGCTGTCCCAGTTTCTGGACCAGGCGCTGATGCAGGTTCCGGCTGTGTTCATGTAGGGGGACCTGTGGCAGAAGAGCAGACAGGTCAGGAACGCACTGAGGAGCCCACCGCAAAGCGGCTGCAGCAGGCTAGGGAAAAGGGGCAGGTTGCGCGCTCTCGGGAGCTTAATACGTTGCTCATGTTACTGCCCTGCGCGGTGGCCCTTTGGTTGACCGGAGAGTTCGCCATGGACGCCGTGACCCGTTTATTTACCGGGGCATTAACACCGCCGTCTGCAGCGATGAAGGTAACCAGTGAAGTGGCGCCATTTTTGGGTGCTACGCTTATGTCAGGGCTAGAAATGATCGTGCCATTTCTCGTGTTGACCGTCTTTGTAGCGCTACTGGGCCCATCTGTCATGGGTGGGCTGATTTTTTCTCTCAAGTCGATGTCGCCCGGGCTAGACAAGATCGACCCTATCAAAGGTTTCGGCCGGATTTTTTCACGGAAGTCCCTTTTAGAATTGGTTAAATCTCTCCTGAAATTTTTCCTGGTTTCCGGTGTCGCCGCGTTGGTGCTGCTGTCTTTTGAACGCGAGGTAATGGGTTTAATTGCACTGCCCGTGGGAGAGGGCATTGCCCAGGCAGGTCGTCTGATCATGCTGACACTGATATTTCTGTCAGCAAGTTTGATTTTGGTCGTGGCTATTGATGTGCCTTTTCAGCTTTGGGATCACACGCGCAAGTTGCGTATGACCAAACAGGAAGTGAAAGACGAAATGAAGGAGACCGACGGAAACCCTGAAATGAAAGGCAAGATACGCCAAAAGCAGCGCGAGATTGCTGAGCGTCGAATGCTTGCTGACGTGCCGACAGCCGATGTGGTGATTACCAACCCGACGCACTTCTCCGTCGCCCTTAAGTACGACCAGCAGGGCAATACAGCACCACAGGTACTTGCGAAAGGTGCCGATCACATGGCCATGCAAATTCGCCATATTGCCAGAGCCCACGACATTGTTATTTACGAAGAGCCCCCTCTTGCAAGAGCGTTATATGCGAGCACCGAGGCGGGGGATGAAATTCCCGGCAACCTGTTTTTAGCAGTTGCTCGTGTTTTGGCGTACGTATTTCACTTGCGCAAGGCGCAGGCTACCGACTACGTGCCTCGCCCTGAGTCAATTGAGTTACCCGACGAGTATGCCGACGTTATGAATAAGGAGCTGAGTGATGGCGACTAGTGCTGTTAACGCACCCCCACAGAGTTTTGCGGCGATTATGAGCGGGCTGGGTACGCCAGCAATGATCTTGCTCATGTTGGCGATGATAGTTTTGCCACTGCCACCGGCGGCGCTGGATATTCTATTCACGTTCAATATTGCTTTGTCGATCATGGTCTTAATGGCCTCTATCTACTCCACTCGGCCCCTTGATTTCGGTGTCTTTCCCACTGTGTTGCTAATTTCAACGCTGATGCGACTGGGACTTAACGTGGCGTCAACCCGTGTTGTACTGCTCAATGGCCATACCGGCCCCGGTGCAGCGGGCAAGGTGATTGAAGCGTTCGGAGAGTTTGTTGTTGGGGGCAGTTTTGCCGTTGGTCTCGTTCTATTTACGATTCTCGTTGTCATCAACTTTGTAGTTGTCACTAAGGGTGCAGGGCGTGTTTCAGAGGTTACAGCGCGCTTTACTTTGGACGCGATGCCCGGCAAGCAAATGGCCATTGATGCAGATTTAAATTCCGGGCTGATCTCTCAAGAGGATGCAATAGAGCGTCGCGAGCGTATCGGCCAGGAATCGGAGTTCTACGGTGCGATGGACGGCGCCTCAAAATTTGTTCGCGGCGACGCCGTTGCCGGCATCTTGATTCTATTTATTAACATTATCGGCGGCTTCGCCATTGGCACTTTGCAGCACAATCTAGACGCGGGTACCGCGGCACAGAACTATGTACTGTTGACCATTGGTGATGGCTTGGTTGCTCAGATACCCTCGATGCTGCTGTCCACGGCGACCGCGATTATTGTGACCCGCATGTCCAGTGAGCAGGACATGAGTGCTGAAGTTACCCGACAGCTGACCGCTAACCCTCGAGTGCTGTTTGTCGCTGCAGGCGTCATTGGACTGATGGGCATTGTGCCCGGCATGCCTAACTTAGTCTTTTTGTCTTTTGCCCTTTTGCTAGGGGTGGCGGGTTTTCTCAAACAACAGTCTATGGCGGCTGGCGATATTGTTGAGGAGCTCGAGCCCCTCGATATCGAAAAGCCGAAAAGCTCTGAATTGAGTTGGGAGGATGTATCCACTGTTGATCTCATAGGTTTGGAAGTGGGCTACCGCTTAATTCCTCTGGTCGATACCAACCAAGGCGGCGATTTGCTCAGCCGAATAAAAGGCGTGCGCAAAAAACTTTCTCAAGAGCTAGGATTTCTGATTGATTCGGTGCACATCCGTGACAACCTCGACTTAGGACCTACCCAGTATCGTATTAGTGTTCATGGGGTCTCAATGGGTGAGGGTGAGGTGGTACCCGATCGCGAACTGGCGATTAACCCCGGTCAAGTATTCGGCGACGTCGACGGCATAGCAACCAAGGATCCTACCTTTGGCCTTGAGGCGCTTTGGATCGATCCTACAAACCGTGATACGGCACAAACAGCGGGATACACCGTCGTTGATGGCAGTACGGTGATCGCCACCCACTTGAGCCAGCTACTGCGCAACAATGCTCAGAAGTTGATCGGTCAAGATGGGGTTCAGCAACTGCTTGAGCGCCTAAAGCAGACCTCACCGAAGTTGGTAGAAAACCTTATACCCGGAGCTATGTCTTTGGCAGATATTACTCGGGTTGTGCACAACCTTTTGGAGGAGGGGGTGCCCATTCGAGATATGCGGACGATTGCCGAGACTTTGGCGAGCCATCGTGGCCCCGAGACCGACCCCGATTCATTAACGGCATCGGTTCGTGTAGCGCTTGGACCTTCAATATTTCAGTCGGTTAATGGAATGAGTCCAGAGTTGCCGGTGATGGTTCTTGATGCCCAGCTCGAGCAAATGATTGGCCAGTCACTGCAGCAAAACCGCGGCATTGTAGAGCCGAATCTGCTGGATAACCTGGTTCGCAGCATTGGTGATTCTGCAGCTCGAATGGAAAGTGAGGGTGCTGGTCCTGTGTTGTTGGTGTCTGGAGTGATTCGTACGTTCCTATCGCGCCTGCTCCGGGGCCGCATGAGCAACTTTTATATTCTCGCTTATGAAGAGGTTCCCGCTGATAAGAGCATTCGCGTGGTGACTACTGTGGGTAATGCCGCGTGATTGGCACGGTCCCTGCATACAAATAGATAGAAGACGGTGAACCGTCGGTTTTCCGTCGCAGTTAAGGAGATAACGAGAATGAATGTGCAGCGCTTTACAGGCAGAGACAACCGCGCCGCTTTAGATCAGGTTAGGCAGCACCTCGGGCCTGATGCCCTCGTGCTTTCGAGTCAACGGACAAGTGATGGCATAGAAATATGTGCCACCTCAGAGTTGCCCGATATGACCCGCGGTACTGCGCCGAGTATCGCGGCCAATACCAATGCGCTTGCGACAGGCGATAATGAAATTCAGTTGGCCCAGCTTAAGCGAGAGCTCGCCAGCTTACGGGAGACCTTGCAACAAGCCCTGGGAGAGCGTCGATGGCAGGACACGGCGGGTTCGCGCCCAGTGGCAGCCGCGATAGCCCAACGGTTGGCGACCTTGGGATTAGGGCGGGTATTGGCTGGCGAACTCGCCGACCGTGTCGCTCATGTCGAAGGATTAAATGCAGCATGGCAACAGGTTACGCAGCATTTGATGACTGCCTTGAACAGCCTGTCGAGTGAAGAGCTTGGTGGGTTCCGGATTAAAGCCATTATTGGCGGGAGCGGCAGCGGTAAAACGCAAACAGCTGCTGCACTGATGCAGGCGAGCATGGGCAGTCTGTCGCCGGAGCAAATTGCACTGGTGCACTGTGGTGATCCCAGTCAGGACACGCCGTTAAGTCAGCTGGCGACACGTCTTAACATTAAACAGTACAGTGCCCGCAGTCACGACGAGCTAGCGGAGGCCCTGTCGGGGTGTCGGTGGGCCCGAGAAATCATCATTGACACGCCGGCACTAAGCCCGGCGTTAGGATCTCAGGATCCTGTACTAACGCTGCTGGCACGCCAACGTGGTGGCCTTGCGGCATTTGTCGCCCTCCCTGCCACTGCGAGTAGCGATCATCTACGTGAAATTCTTGATCACAGTCGTCACTTGCCACTGGCCGGTGTCATAACCACCAAGGTTGATGAGGCGACCTCCCTTGGTGCCGTGATCGACGCCGTAGTGGCGAGCGAGCTGGCGCTTGCGGGTCGCTATGACGTCCGAACAAACAGTTTGCTGCCGGTGTCTGGCGACGAAATGCTGACCAATGCCAAACGTCTTGCAAAACGCGGGCTGGAACGTCAATCAGCTCAGCTCAAAGTGGCGGTCTGACAGCGATGTATGGACTGCGCTACGATGCAGGGTCGATCCCTTGTATGCCCTTGAGACTCGGGGCTTATGAGGGAGTTTTTAGAAAGGAGAAGTCCATGCATGTAATCGCCGTTACGGGCGGCAAAGGGGGTGTTGGCAAAACCAACATCGCTGTTAATTTGGGTGTATCTATGTCCCGAGAGGGTCTAGATGTCATTCTCCTTGATGCCGACCTCGGGCTTGCAAACGTTGATGTCATTCTGGGTGTGTCTGTAGGGCCAACCCTCGCTGACGTTGTGTCGGGCACGCATCAACTTTCTGAAGTCATCGTTGAAGGTCCTGAGGGACTTCGAATCGTACCCGCTTCCTCCGGTGTGACGCGACTTGCCAGTCTCGATCAAGCCGAGCAAAACAATTTAGTCCGTTCTTTCTCTGAGCAAATAGACGCCCCTGATGTTTTGATCGTTGATACCGGGGCGGGCATCGACACCACGGTACAAACCTTTGTCTCGGCGTGTAAAACCGTCGTGGTTGTGGTGTGTGACGAACCCGCTTCGCTGACCGATGCTTACGCATTGATGAAGGTGCTGCGCAATGATCGTGGCGTAAGGCGCTTTGAAATTTTGACCAATCAAATTGATAGTGCGGCTCAAGGCCGAAAAGTTTACGAGCGACTGACGACGGTCACGGACAAGTATCTCGATGTCGATTTGGGATATTTGGGTGGAGTGCCCTCGGATGCTTACCTGCGTCGGGCTGTTCAGGAGCGTGGGGCGCTAGTGAGTCTTTATCCTCGATCGCCTGCAGCAGTGGCGATTCGCGATGCCGGTCGAAGACTGACCAGCAATATTTATGACGGTGCGGTCCCGGGCATGGGATTTTTCGTTGAACAGCTTTTGCGACAGCCCAGTGAACCTAAGCACTAGCGCTAAGCTATCAGAATACGGCGCTTGCGGCGGGGCCAGTCAGGGCGATGCCCTGGTTCGTGCGCACTTGCCTCTGGTGAAGCGCATTGCTCAACAGCTGTTGGTGCGCTTGCCCGCCCATATCGAAATGGACGATTTGATTCAGGTGGGCCTGATCGGTCTTTTAAAAGCGTCCGATGATCATCAGCTCGATTCAGGCGCTCAGTTTTCTACCTATGCGGCTATCCGTATACGCGGTGCCATGCTCGATGAATTGCGTAGCCGAGATTGGTTGCCAAGAAGCGTACAACGCGACTTGGGACGTGTTGCGGCAGCAATAGAACGCGCTGAGCAGCGGGTTGGACGATCGGCTACTGATCAGGAGATTGCTGATCAGCTTGATATGGATTTGGATAGCTACCAGCAACTTTCAGGAGAATTGGCCTGTGCTCGAATCGGCCAGCTCGAAGAGCTGGACGTGCCAACCGAAGTCGATGCCACTACCACGACCGTTTTTGATACAGCCCAACGTGAGGCCGTCGTAGAGGCGATTGAACGGTTACCCGAAAAAGAGTGTCTCATGATGTCGCTCTACTATACCGAGGGACTCAATCTTAAAGAGATTGGCATGGTCCTCAATGTCAGTGAGTCTCGAGTCTCGCAGATTCATGGCCAGGCAGTCGCCCGACTTCGGGCTAAACTCACCGACTGGACCTAGCTGACAGCTGACGTTGCCCGTTGGAGGCCTAACGCCCTTTCTTTCGCGAAGCCAGACTCTGCATTTGCTTTAGATTCACGTGTTGAACAATCTGCTCTGTAATGATTTCTTGCTCAGGCTCGAATTGTGAGCGTATCCAATAGGCCCAGTCATGACCCCAATAATCCGAGCAGGTCACGACGCTGGCTCTGACGCGAACCGCAGCATTAACCGGGAGCAACAGCATGGTCAGCTCGAGAGATTCGTTGTACGTGAGAGGTTCATTCGATGCAAAGGCCAGTCCTGAACCACTGACATTTGCGGGAACTGTTTTGAGATTGAGGCTTACGTCTTCCTCCTCCCCGCTGAGCAACTCAATTTTCCGGTTCAACAACCCGAGAGCCTCACCCACCACAGCCGAGTTACCAAATGCCGTGGAAATGAGCGTTTGCAGATGTGCATTTAGGTTGTGCAGTTCCATGTTTCGGTCGGTTAGGGGTGTTATTGAGTCGGGTTCAACTTTTATCCAGCTTAAACGCAGCTCGTCATCAACCCGAAAGAAGTCCCTACCGCATTCGTTTTCTAAATCAGCCATTGTGTCTAAACCTCTCTAACGGTGGTCGGCAGTTACTGTCGAGTAGCAGCCAGTGCAGCTTTAGCTTGGTAGGGCACTGCACGTTGTTGCCTGCATAATGTGTCCGGGCTGCCTCGCGAATGAATGCTAGCTGTTTCATGGGTTTGCCCTTATGCCGGTATCTTCAAGTGCTTTGACAGTTTCTGGGTTTGTCTCTCGCATCTCCCGAATAAACGTGCTTTGGCTTTCACTAAGCGGTTGCTTAACAACCACCTCGACGCGCCTATTTTGCGCACGTCCTTCCCAAGATTGATTTGGAGCTTGTGGTCGTGTGTCGGCATGGCCAGAAATGGTCAATCGAACGGGGTCCATCTTGGGACCGTCCAGAAGCCGCTCAGCCACGGCAACGGATCTTGCCGCAGATAAATCCCAATTTGAACCATAGCGCGCAGTATTAATGGGCACGTTATCGGTATGGCCCTCGATAAAAATCAGGCCTTTAATTTCGTTCAGTGCGAAGCCGGTTTTATCCAGTACCGCGAGGAAGCCGATATCAAGTTGTGCTGAGCCGGAGGGAAATGATCCTTTCTCTCTTATACGAATGACAATGGTACGACCCTCGCTCTCCACATCAATCTGTCCTGCTTCGATTTCAGCCTTTAGCAGCCGGCGCAACATTTCTGCATCAAGCTCAGTCTCCTCGATCAGCATCTCCATTTCTTCGGTGATAAGGTCTTTTACTTCTCTAGCTTCGGTTTCCCTCGCATCGGGGTTACCAATGCGCAGTGAGTTGAGGTCTTGATCGGTTGTGACCTGTTCAATGCGCTCAAGGGGCGTGGGTTCGGGTATCCCCGGCTGAAATTCAGTGGCCACGACGCTGGTCCCTTTGGGAATCGCTGTAATTTCCATGTTTTGTTGAACGCCAAAAGCATCTTTCATAGAGGCGGCGATCTGCTTGTACTTAATAACGTCAAGCTCTGAGAAAGACAAAATAATGACGAAGAAGCACATGAGCAGTGACATGAGATCTGCAAATGTGGCCATCCAAGCGGGTGATCCCGCGGGGCCTGAATCTTCCTCGTCGTCGTCGCTCATTTGCTGCTGGCCGCATTTTTATCGCGATGGGCCGGATCCAGATAAGCTTTCAGCATGCTTTCGATGACTCGTGGGTTTTGCCCCGCTTGAATCGCGAGCACACCGTCAATGCACATCGAGTGAATTAGCTTTTCATTGCTTTTGCGCAGGTGCAGTTTATCGGCAATCGGTAGAGCTACCATGTTGGCAAGGACCGCCCCGTAGAGGGTGGTGAGCAAAGCGACCGCCATTTGTGGACCAATCGCTTTTGGGTCGTTCATATTGACGAGCATGCCCACCAGACCAACGAGGGTGCCGATCATACCCATGGCAGGCGCAACATCGCCCACGGCTCGCCAAACGCGCTCGCCCCAGTTATGGCGATCCATTGTTTGCTGCATATCCTTGGCCATAACAGCTTTTACGACTTCCTGATTACTACCGTCGACGAGCATCTGGATACCGTCTTTTAAAAACGACTCAGAAATAGTCGCTTTTTCGAGGGCCAGTAAGCCCTCTTTACGCCCAATATTCGCTAGATTTACGATCTCTGCGATTAGGCTTTCTGGATCGTGGGTTTTGTTGGAAAAGGCGCGACCCGCGACTTTAAAGGCACCTAGGAACTGTTTTAGGGAAAACTTCACCATAACAGTCATGAAGGTACCACCGACAACAATCAGCACCGCATCCAACTTCCAAAATGTGGGAGCCGCGCCGCCAATGAAGATCGCGCCTCCGACAACGGCTAGTCCACCTAATAAACCTAAGAGAGTTGCTAAATCCATGCGTTATTCTGTCGCTAATACCTTGTGTGAGGCTTAAAGAGAGGGCTGACTGGGAAGTCGGTCCTTATCGTATCTTAGAGCGTCCGATAAGCAAGAAAGTTTAGAAGTCATTTCAGTGAAGGTTATGGAGTCTTAAACCCTTGGAAGAGCTGCAACTCACATTGACGCCCGCTAGAGTCGACCAGCGCAACTTCGGTGTGCAAATGTCGAACTGGCGCGTGGGGCAGCAACTCACGGCTTTAGTTGTGGAATCTCGCCCCAATGGCGCGGTTTTACTGTCAATCGGGGGCAAGACTTTTGCTGCCAGTTCAGACCTGCCTGTTCAGGCGGGCACTCGAATGGCTATGGAGGTTAAGCAAGCTGGGCAAGAGTTGGTGCTGCGACGAATTCCCGATGCCAGTTTGCCTCGAGCTGACGCCGGTGGGCGAGCCGTAGAAACGACCCTAGCACTCGGGTCACCGCGCCCCGCAGCACTATTGAATCAGCTCAGCACACAGGCCGCCCGTTTCGGTTCTCCTGAGCTGCAGGAGCTCACTCGGGCACTGCGGGGACGGGCGCTAAAGGCGGAAAGCTTGACTGCAGGTGAAGTGCAGCGGGGGCTGCGGGACTCAGGCCTGTTTACTGAAGCAGACTTACTCGCAGGCCGAGGCAACCGTGCGAGCCAGTCAAGTAAAGCCAGCTTGTCGCAAATACAGGCGGTTGCCTTGGCGTTGGCAGATAATCTTGATGAGGGTGCCACCGAAATTAAGGCGCTGCATCAGCTTGTAGACAAGGCAATGGCCTTGCTTAAGGGTATTTCCCAGCAGCAGCTGGCCTCTTTACCCCAAGAGGACGGGGGGCAGCGGTGGCTATTTACGCTGCCTGCGCAGCTTGGCGAACAATTTCATGATGTTCAGTTGCAGCTTGAACGTGAAGCGCGGGAGGTCGATCAGCCGGAGTGCTGGAAGGCCTCTTTATGCTTTGAATTCCCTGAGATGGGTTCTGTGGTTGTGCGCCTGCAGTTACTAGGCTCCGCTGTCAGCGTGGCTTTTGACTGCGATAAACCCGAGACAACTGCTTGGCTGCGCCGGTCAATGTCATCCCTAGAAAATCAGCTGAATTTCCGTAATTTTCGGGCGGTCACTCTCTCGGCCAATGCTACAGCCCAAAGAAACGATCCGTCGTCAGATGCTCCGGGCTTGAGTGTTGAAGCATGAGTGAATACTTTTGGGATGGGCGAAATCGCAAAAATCCGTCTTCAGTGGCCCTGCGCTACGACGGCGCCCAAGCCCCGGTGGTCGTAGCTACGGGGAGTGGTGAAATTGCTGAAGCCATTAAAGCCAAGGCCGAAGAATCGGGGGTGCCGGTTGTTGAGGATCCTCGATTGGCGCAATTACTTTCGCAGGTGCCCCTTGGTGAGGAGATACCTGCAGAGCTGTATCGCGCGGTTGCCGAGGTCTTAGTGTTTGTCATGCAAATGGAAATGGCACTACAGAGCCGGGCCTAGGCATAATGGCGAGGTGGTGCTGTGTGCGCTGTTCACAATAACGTTGATTGAGTTTGGGTTTCCCACGGCAGCCATCGCGGCAGGCGTCCCTTTTATTTTGAGGCCTTACTTGGAAGCCGCATTAGCTCGACGGGAATTTCTTATTGGAGAATTCCGCACTGATATGACGTTCCGGCCATAAGAACTCTACTGAGATTGAGGAAATTCTCCAGCCGTTGTCGGTGCGTTGGTAGGCCTCATCGTAAAGGGCTAGCCACATTACAGGGTTTTCTTTGGGGAGTCGGGTCGTCATAAAATCCATGAGCTGACGGCGCCCTGTGGCGTTATTGGCGTCTAGGAAGTGAATGCAATGGCCGCTACCGGCGTGCATTGAGGTGAAGGGTATACCCCCAAGGTCCAGAAAGACCTGTTCAAAATTTTGAATAACACAATCCAACCCCTGCCATTCGCCATAGGGACCAAAGTGACAGCAAATGTCGTCGGTAAGAATGTCGCCCAGAGGGGCAAGATCGCCTTGGTCTAAAGAGTGTGCGTATGCGATAGCGAGTTTTCGGATGTCATCCTCATCTAACAATCTGCGTAAACGCTGTCTCTCCTGCTCGGTGAAATGATCAGATGGGGTTGCGTTTGGCTCCATTAAAACTCCCCTAGGTATCTAGGCGCATCGATGTTGCTAGGCAGTATTCCACAGTGAAAAGTCCTGATTACAAGCACTGCAGTACCAAGAACCGAGGCTGCCCTTTATTGTTAACAAACCTCGACGGCAACAATCCAGTAACCGGTGTTAGACGCTACTATTGGTCCGTCTACCGATAGCTGCCGCCAGAGAAGCGATAAGGCCTTTACCCAGATCGCTGGCCTCGACGCTTCCGGGTGAGGGCTTAGATCTTACTAGGGCGGGGAGCGATTCTAGATCCTCGGGCATGCACAGCGCCATTGACCAGCCTTTAAACTGCCTTTCTCCCGCCGGCTCATAAAGCAGCGGAGTGACATTGTGATGTCGTGTGTCTTGTGAAATCAGCTTAAACCGCTCGTTGATGGCGGCTTCTGGGCCCTCCAGTACCTGAGCAAAATGACTGCCTGAAAATAGTAGGGCACCGGTCAAATCTTTTTCCTGATTGTTTTTTTTGGCGGTAGCAAGAATTTCTTGTAACTGACCGTCTAAGTGCGCCTGCGCGGGTTCTTCCTGAGAAGTCTCAAGCAAGACATCGCTGACGTAGGCTAGATGATATAAATCGGTCACTTGAGTGAGTTCCTTTTTTTTGACAGTAACAACGCAGGCCACCTAAGGTCAAAGTCTGAACACCCTGACCGTAGCTACCCACTGGGCTAAAGATACCTGCAAACGGCTCAAAGGGCCGCGTTATACAGGCATCAATACACGACAGCGGGTTTTATTAAGACGCGAAATTATGACGCGAAAAATTTAGTTAGATTGGTGTATTGCCAGCCCCTTTGGGCAGGCGTAGCCTCTCCGTTTGATACTCATTGGGCGTGGTGCCATGATCCCTAAAAGTAGTCGTTTCGTTATTGTTGGTGCGGGTATTCACGGCCTCAGCACCGCATACCATCTTGCACAACGGCTGGAGCAAAGTGGTCGTGGCAGCGGTGCAGACATTATCATTCTCGACAAGTCTGGAATTTGTGCCGGGGCTACTGGTATTGCCTGTGGAGTTATTCGCAACAATTATTATCAACCGGCTATGCGGGAGCTGATGGCGCACTCAGTGAAGGTTTGGGAGAGCGACCCCGAGACCTACAGCTATCATCCGGTGGGTTATATGCAGATTAGCTGCGAGGCCATGCGTGAGGACGTTGCGTCAATTCATGAGCAGCAGCAGGCGATTGGTTACGAGTCAGTTTTTATCGACGGCGCTGCCGCTAGTGCGGCCTACATGAAAACCCTGTTTCCCGATTGGCGGGCTCAGGGCATTACCTCTGTCCTGCATGAAAAATCTGGAGGTTACGCCAATAACAGTCGCGCAATGTATGGATTGGCGGCTAAAGTTGAAGCCTTAGGCGTGCGCATAATCACGGGTATTTCAGTGACTGCAATGGTGCGCGACGGGGCGGGCGCAATAGTTGCGGTTGATACCGATCAATCTCAAATAAGCTGCGACTATGTGGTCGTTGCTGCGGGCCCTTGGGTCCCAAAGTTTTGGGATATGCTCGAGCTGCCCTCAGCAGTTTCGATTAAAAATCCAGACACGGGCGTTGTGTCAAAAGATATTCCTATGTGGGTTTATTGGTCTCTGCAAGAGGGCACGCTGGGTGTGGACCCGAAGCTTCAGGTAACCGAGGACGGCGCAATGCCTCCTGTCATCCACGTCGATACTGACGCTCCTTTACACTCTGACGAAGATGGACGGCTGATTACCGACGACATGTGGGGCATTTATTACAAGCCCGATTTTCATTTTGGCGGCGTGCAGGGTGGGGCCGCGCCATTTATTATCGACAAGCCCGTGGATGAGGTAGCAGTAGACCCTTACGGTCCAGCTTCCCCAGAGTTTGTGGTTGGCCCCGAGTTTGCCGATATGTGGGTGTCTGCCTTGGCACACTGTCAGGCACGCTTCTCGGGAATGACGCCGCATTTTAAGCGAGAGCCCTCGGGCGGTATTGGCGCCTTTACACCAGATAGCTTTCCTGTTTTTGATGAGGTTTGCGAAAACTGCTTCGTTATTGCTGACTCGAATCATGGCTACAAAATGATAGGTGTGGGTGATCTGGTGGCCGAGAAAATTTGTGGGGGCTTGCCTGAACTGCTCAAACCTTTTCGATTGTCACGTTATGAAGAGGGCGCTTTACACCCAGTCTCTAACAGCCCTTTCCCTTGGAGTTGAAGGTGGGGCCCTGCAGTTTCATGGGCAGTAGCTCAGCCGAGTGGATTGCGCTGTTTGCGCGTGAGAAATGCGCCGATCAAACACCTAGCCTAAGGCGCTTACAGGGTTCTTGGCTTAAATTTCTCACTGATGAACTTACGTCTAATTCTTGGAGGTCAGCGCTATGAGCGATGGCAGCTTTTTTGAGGGCGGGCACCACGCCCATCCCGTGATCGAGGTAGCAAATGATCTTAAGACAGCAACTGGACTTCCTAATGTGGCTTACACAGATCGTGATTTTTGGCTTTTTGAAAGAGATCATGTCTTGGGACGCACGTGGGCTGCACTCAGCTTTTCCAGTGAGGTCTGCGGGTCAGGTGTGACCGTGCCGATAATGTTTATGGACTTGCCTTTATTTATGGTTCGCGATGCCGAGGGGTGCATACGGGTATTTCACAATGTCTGTAGCCATCGCGGTATGCAGCTGGTTTGTGAAACGTCCCAAGCCGGATTGATGATTCGTTGTCCGTATCATCGCTGGGGATACGACTTATCTGGGCAATTAAAGGCAACGCCCAATATTGGTGGTATGGGTATACACGAGATTGCCGGATTCGATTGCCGAGAACATGCGCTCAGAGAGGTGCGCAGTGCCGAGTATCTTGGGATGGTTTTTATTAATTTATCCGGTGAAGCATGTCCCATAGAAAACCTGTTGGCCCCTATTACTGAGCGTTGGCAGGCCTTGGCAGGTCATGATTTTTCTGAGCGATTGGTTAACGATCCCGGCGATTTTGGCACGCTTGAGCTTAGGGTTAATTGCAATTACAAGTTGGCCGTCGAGAACTACTGTGAGTCTTACCACCTGCCTTCGATTCACCCTGGCCTCAACAGTTACTCCCCTCTGGCGCAGCATTACAATTTGATCGTCGATGAGGTGGCATCGGGGCAGGGCACCCATACCTACGACCTGGAGCGTAGTGAGGGCCCACCACTGCCAACTTTCCCCAATTGGGACGGTGAGCGACTCAAGACAGGCGAATATTTGTCGTTGTATCCCAATGTGCTGCTGGGCCTGCAAGCCGATCATTTCTTTGCGATTATTTTAACCTCGGTAGCGCCGGACCAAACTCGGGAGCGGCTACAGTTTTTTTATGCGGGGGCTAACGCTCTCGATGATGAGACGCTGCAAAGGCGTCGAAGTTTGCACGGGGCATGGTCTCAAGTGTTTTCAGAAGATATCTCGGTGGTTGAAGGCATGCAGCGGGGCCGCGGCTCCAGTGCGTTTAACGGCGGCATTTTCTCTCCCGTGATGGATGGTCCCACCCATCATTTCCATCAGTGGTTTGCTAAGGGATACCAATAGGCGGCGAGCCTGCTTCTTGCTGCCGGCGCAGTTGATTGATCCGGCGTCACATTGCACGTAGCAACCCTATGCCTCTCTGTTTAGGCTGTGTTTGAAGCTCGCTTGTTATCCGAGTTGGGTTGTAGCGCCGCGCTGATTAATGCGCCCAGAAGTATAAACGCGGCACCGATTACTGTAGCAGTGGCAGGAACCTCCTTAAATAAAAGCCAACCCAAACCTGCTGCAAATACTATTTGAAGGTAGCTCAAGCTGGTAGCTCGACTTGCGGAGTCCGTTTGCATGGCCTTGGTGAGAGAAATTTGGCCGAGCTGGGTAAAGCAGCCCACACCTAGAAGCGTTAACCAGCCGACTTGGCTGGGCCAGATGAAATCCCCGGCCCCGAGTAACAGCGTGGCGGGTACGCAAACCATCGGGAAATAAAGAACAATGACCGAGGGGTGCTCGGTGGCCGCCAGCTTCCTTACCAGCGTGTAAGCAATGCCGCTGCCAAGGGCACCGCCAAGCCCCGCCAACACCGCCGCTATTGGCATAACCGAGGTGCTGGTGCTTTGGACATAAGGGTATATCACGCAGCCCAATCCCATAAGGCTCAGGGCAATACAGATAAGTGTGGCCGGAGTGGGGCGCTCGGCGAGAAACCAGAACGCGAGGCCCGCGGTAAAGACCGGGTGCAAATATTGCAGCACGGTGGCCTGTGCGTAGGGCAGGTTTATAAAGGCATAAAAAACCCCAGTCAGTGCCAGAAACCCGACCACCCCGCGTGCTAACAATAGTCCTCGTTGACGACCCAGCGGGTGCGAACCCGAGCGGCGGATAGCGATAAGGCACAAAAGGACGGAAACAAGGGCCCGCACGAAGATGATCTGCAAGAGCGGCAAATCCTCTGCACTGGCAATTTTGACCATGGCCCCCATTAACGCAAATGCGAGGGCACTTAATAGCATGTAGCGGGGCCCCGTCATTATTAGACCTTAATTGGGTTGTCAGCCGTTCACGTAAGTTGCGGCGAGTATGGACGCTCTATTTGAGAAGTTCTTCGGTACTCGCTGCTCCTTGAGGCTTTGAGTTGCTAAAGGATATTAGCGCCTCGCTTCAATAAATATCGGCGCTTTGGTGAGCCTTGTGCTCAAGCCCATCGTTGGTGAAATGCGGCATCATCATCGAAGCACGATGCTGCTCGTTTTTTTATCTATGAGCCTTCAATGATTGCGGCCGCAACTTTGGCTGGGTTTAAAGGCAAATCCATTACTCTGATATTGCCAGAATCAAACACTGCCTGCGCTACAGCGGGCATGGGCGGCACGATGGGGACCTCACCCACTCCTTTCACACCATAGGGGTGCAATGGATTTGGGACTTCAACAATCACCGTATCGATGAAAGGAAGGTCTGAAGCCACGGGAATGCGGTAATCAAGAAAGCCTGCATTTTCCAATACGCCTTGATCGTTATAAACGTATTCTTCATTGAGTGCCCAGCCAATACCTTGGGCGGCACCTCCTTGCATTTGGCCCTCCACATAGGTTGGGTGAATGGCCTTACCGGCATCTTGAATAACGGTATATCGGGTAATGGTGGTACGGCCCGTTTCTTTGTCGACTTCGGCATCGCAGATGTGTACGCCAAAGCCCGGTGAGGCACTGGTCGAATTGAGGGAGCTTGATACCGTAAGTGGCCCGCCCATGGTGCTGGCGCGGCTCGCAAGGTCTTTGAAGCTTAAAGATTTCTCACCATGATGCGCAGCACCATCTGACCACATGACTTCATCTTTTGGCACATCCCACTCTAAGGCAACTCGACGGCACAACTCTGCCACCAGTTCATCTGCAGCTTGAATTACCGCCTGGCCCGTGGCCAGTGTTGTACGACTACCGCCAGTGACATCGCAGTGCCCCACGGCATCGGTTGCGACAACCTGGGGGTAGATGGATTCAATAGGAATACCCAGCACCTCAGCGCCCATGATTGCCATGGAGGCTCGGGACCCGCCAATATCCGGGCTGCCCGTGAGAAGCGATACACTGCCATCGGGACTGACGTTAAGCGTGGCACTCGATTGCATGCCGGCGTTAATCCAGTACCCTGCTGCAATCCCTCGACCCGCGCCGTCTGCAACAGACGATTGGTAGTGGGGGTGGCTGCGTGCCGCCTCTAGGCATTCACGAAGGCCGATGCGTTTGTAGGGGGCGCCCATCATATTGACGTCGCCTTCTTCTACTGCGTTGTTGAGACGAAATTCTAGGGGGTCGGTTTTCAGCTCAGCGGCCACTTCATTCATCACTAATTCAAAGGCCAAAGTGACCTGAGGCATGCTGGGTGCTCGATAGGCATGTATTTTTGGTTTGTTGGTATACACCGAACGGCCCGAAGAGCGCGCATCAGTTAATTTATAACAGGCGGTCGCCATAAAGGCAGGAATGCCTGCGGGGTTACCGTTGTAGGCTCCAGAATCCATGAGGCAATCGACATCGGCCGCTACGAGTCGACCGTCCTTGGTAGCACCGAGCTTAACTCGGGTTTCGGCACCGGGTGCCGGGCCAGTTGCACGGAATACATCGCCACGATCCATAACCATTTTTACCGGCCGCCCAGACTTGTTAGCCAGTAAAACCGCAATGGGCTCTAGATAAACGGTGGTTTTACCGCCAAAGCCACCGCCAATTTCCGAGGGTGTTACGCGGATCTTGCCAAGGCCAATACCCGTAACCCCTGCGGTGTATTGCCGCACGTTAAAGTGCCCTTGCGTAGAGCACCAAAGCTCGACCCGGTCTGCGGCATCGACTTGTGCGACGCAGGCATGGGGTTCAATGTAGCCTTGGTGACACATGGGTACTGAATAGGTGCGCTCGACGATCACATCAGCCTGCTCGAAAGCGGCGTCGGGTTCACCGACCTGCATCGTAATGTGTGCCGCCAGATTAGTGGGTTCTTTGGGCTTGCCATCGGGAAATCGGTCGCTGTGCAAAATAGGCGCGTCGTCGGCGAGGGCATCGCGACAATTTGTAACGACGGGTAGCACCTCATAGACAACTTCAATGGCTGCTGCTGCTTCGGCCGCCAGTGCCGATGTTGTCGCCGCCACCGCAGCAACCGCTTGGGCGTGAAACAAGACTTTCCCTTGGGACATCACCATGGGAATTAAGTCTTTCAGCGCGATGGCGCCTTCCCCACTGCCTAAAACGGTATTTCCAGGCTCGGCGAGGTCATCTCCTGTCATGACCGCCAAGACACCCTCCATTGCGAGGGCCTTGCTGCAATCGATGCTCTTAATGTTGGCATGGGCGTGGGGGCTGCGCAGAATATGCCCGTAGATTTGGCCCTGCATGTTGAGGTCTGAACCGTAGCGCGCCCGCCCGGTGACTTTGTCTAAGCCATCAGGGCGAATGGGCCGGGTGCCAACAATTTTGAACTCCTGTTTGGCATTCATGAGGCGGCTCCTTCACGTATGGCTTCGGCTGCATCGAGCACCGCATGAATAATTTTGTCGTAGCCGGTGCAGCGACAAAGATTGCCTGCAAGCCAGTACCGGGCCTGCTCTTCGGTGGGGTTGGGGTTGCTATCGAGCAGCGCTTTGGCAGCGACGACAACACCAGGAGTGCAAACACCACACTGCAGCCCGCCATGCTCCAATAGCTTTTGTTGTACGGGGTGGAGCACCGCGCCGTCGGCAATACCCTCGATCGTTTGTACGGACTGACCTTCAACCTCAGCAGCCAACACAAGGCAGGAACACACCAGTCTATCGTTGACGAGAACAGAGCAGGCGCCGCAATCACCGGTGTTACAGCCAATCTTGGTGCCTATGAGTTCGAGCTCGTCCCGCAGCACGTCGGCTAGAACCTGCCCGGGAGCGGCCAAGAACATTTTGGGCTCACCGTTAATGACGGCCTGTATAGGAAGTTTGTTGAGTGATGTGTTCATGCCTTTGCTCCCGCGTTAATTCGTGCCTGAGCGCGTTGAATAGCCCTTTTGACGAGCACTCCCACAACGTGGGTGCGATATTGTGCACTGCCGCGCTTGTCTGAAATAGGACTTGCTGCGGCCCGGACTGCAGTAACGGCACTGTCAATCGCATCGTCCTCCAGCTTTGAGCCAACTAATGTTTGTCCTGCGGCTTCAACGAGCAACGGCGTTGGGGCAACGGCGCCAATGGCAACCCGTGCTGCGGTACAGATACCTGCGGTATCTAGCGTTATTGAGACTCCAGTGCCCGCCACCGCAATATCCATTTCGGTTCTGGGGGTTAGTCTTAAATAGGCATCAGAAGTAGCCGGCATCGGCTTGGGTAATACGAGCTGTACCAGCAGTTCATCGCTCTTCAGCGCATTTTGACCCGGGCCTACAATGAAGTCTTCTACGGGTAAAAGTCGCTCACCCGAGCTACCTAAAATTCTGCAAACTGCACCGTTGGCAATAAGGGCTGGAATGCTGTCTGCGGCGGGGGAGGCATTGCAAAGGTTGCCCCCGGCGGAACAACGCCCTTGAATCTGAGTAGAGCCGATCAAATCCAAAGCATCTGCCAGCCCGGGGCACAGGCTACCGATCTCGCTGTTGTGCAAAATGTCGTAGGCGGAGGCCGCGGCACCGATGAGGATTGAATCTCCACTGACGTCTAATGCCATTAATTCTGGAATTTGTTTCAGATCAATAATGCGACTGGGGTCGCGCATTCCCAAGCGTATACCGACTAATAAATCGGTTCCCCCCGCCAGCCATGAGGCGCTGCTATCGTTGGCAAAAATACCTTGGGCCTCGGGCAGAGACTTCGGCGCGACAAATTCCTGAACAGCCATGCAAATTCCTTATGTCTTTGATCAACGAAGTCTACCAAGGATAACTTACCTAACTACTGGGTAAACCCTACGTTTGCGCGTGCTGTATTTAGGGTGCGCTGAAGTGGGAGCTATCCTAAAACCAAATGTCGCTACGCTGGTTTCACGCTTTAGCCAACAGGGCGGGGCCGGCTCTTCAGCGTTAAAAAGTGACTAAACATTTTTGAATTTATGGCATTAGCGTGGTTAGCGGTTATCGGCGCGCTTGAGATGTCAAAGATCAACCAGATGCTGATTTTTACGCTGTCGCGAGATTGCCGAACTCGAAGTTGAAGTGGCACAAGTAAAAAATTTAAATTTGTTTCAACATATGTTAAATAAACATCCTGTCGGAGAAGCTGACGGCGATTTAAGCCTCAACTTGAGTGGCCCAGCTTAGAGACCCACTTTAATCAACGGATTGGTTATCGTTTGAACATGTGCCATTTAAAAAAGTTACGCCCCATTTTTTTTGTATGCTTGCTATTGGGTATGCAGCCTGAGGCCCTTGCGGGCTGGGTCACTGTTGGTGACAGGGGGGTCATTCTTTACAGTGCCGATGGTGATACTTGGACCGCAGCCACCAGCAATACTTCACAAACGCTTCGCGGCGTCAGCTCCGGCGGGAGTGGCCAGTGGGTTGCTGCCGGTAGCAAAGGGACGATTTCTACCAGTACCAATGCCCAAGAATGGACCGCAGCAGTCAGCGGAAACTCGGACCAATTGTGGAGCGCGGCTTATGCTGGAGGGCAATGGATTGTATCCGGAAACAACGGGCGCATTGTAACAAGCCCCAACGGTACTGATTGGACTTCAGTGAGTAGCGGCTATTCCTTCACACTTTTGGACCTTGCCTACAATTCGACCAACCTCTTCACGCTGTCCGGCACTTCATCACAAGGGGGCTTGATATTAACCAGTCCGGACGGCACGAATTGGACACAACATGCTCCCTCGAAAAGGTTAGAGCAACTTTACGGCATCGAATATGGCAATGGTTTATGGGTAGCGGTGGGAGATAAAGGGACAATTGCGACCAGCGACGATCCACGAACAAGGACTTGGGCGAGCCGAACCAGTGGGGTCACCAATGATTTGAAAGATGTTGTATATAACGGCAGCAACTTGTACGTGGTGGTGGGAAAAGGAGGGACGATTCTCACCAGCCTAGACACGATTACCTGGACGCAACGAGCGAGCACCACCCCATATGACCTCTGGGGCGTGGCTTATGATGGAGTCCGTTATGTCGCTGTGGGTGACGAAGGCGTGATACTCACTAGTGGTGACGGTGTGACTTGGGCAGCCGCCACCAGCCCAACGGCAAATTTTCGCCTGCTGTACGACGTGGCCGTTGGCAAACTACCTCAGGTAATTGACTTCAATGCACAAGCGCCGCTTTATCAGTCATTTGCTCCGTCAGGCTCCTATCCTCTGAGCCCAGATGCGACTGCATCCTCCGGTCTGCCCGTCACGTACACAGTGCTCTCCCCGGGGGTTTGTTCAGTTAGCGGTACGACAATAACCATGATTTCAGGCGGGGAATGTAAGATTGAAGCATCGCAATCCGGCGACAGTACCTATTATCCGGCTGAGCCAGTGACGCAGTCGATCCTACAGATTTCAGCCCTTGGGCCTGGGGTTCGGACTAACCCCGGATTGGTGTTCGATCCTCAGGACTCAGAGATGTTTGTGCCTGGCGGTGTTTTTGCACTGACGCCACCGGCGACCACGACTCAAACCTTGGTCGATCCGCAGCCTGAGATTGTTTACGGCTCTGCGACCCCAGACGTTTGCTCTATCCCGCTAAGAGGCAGTGTCAATGTCACTATGCTGGATGTGGGAACCTGCTCTATTACCGCGACGTCTATCCCCAATGAGTTTTATGAAGAGGGTGGGCCACTGGCGGCATCCATTGAGATTCTGCCGCGTCCACAATTGATAACCTTCGCAGCCCAAGCCGCACAGCCTTTCATCCTTAACGGCACTTTTGCGCTAAGCCCCGTGGCTAGCGCGAGCTCAGGACTGGCTATCGACTATACGTCTGAGAGTGCAAATATTTGCAGTGTCATTGGCACAACTGTGACCATGCGGGCTGTAGGTACTTGCTTAATTACGGCGGCTCAAGCCGGTGACCGCACTTGGGAGCCTGCGGTTGCTGTAACTCAGGCGATCGAATTGCAGGTGCCGGCCAAGCAGGCGCAGATTATTGATTTCCCAGTGCAGAATCCGATATTCCAGGATGGTGCATTGGGCGCAACCTACGCCATTTCACCGCTGGCGGTGGCGTCATCGGGTCTGCCGGTATCCTACCAAGTGCTGTCACCCGGGGTTTGTAGTCTCAGTGGCACAACGTTAACGGTAGATGGCTTGGGAGCGTGTCAGATTGAGGCCTCTCAGACCGGTGACGACAACTATTTGCCAGCAGTACCTGTTATCCAGTCAGTACTCCATATCACAACGCCAAGCACTGGAGTTCGGACTAAGCCCGGATTAGTCTTCGATCCTCAGGATTCAGAGCCTTTCATAGCGGGCGACACATTTATCCTGTCTCCTGCTGCGTCTACAACGCAAACACTGGTGGATCCACAGCCCGTGATCGCTTACGTTTCCAGTACGCCAGCGGTCTGCACAGTGCCGTTGCTGAACAGTGTCGAAGTTACCATGCAGTCATCCGGGGATTGCATAATTCTGGCAGTTTCAGCGCCCAACAGTTTCTATTTGATCGGTGGACCTATTGCCGCGACCATCGAGATTGTTGCCCCAGCTGGGCCCAAGCCTGTTCCAACTTTGCCGCCCATGCTTTTGGGGTTATTGATGTTGCTAATACTGATTAGGGCAGGCCTCGCCTTTCAGAGGCATTGAGTTCAACGCCTAGCGTGCCAAAGAGGGTTAACGCGTGGCTTTGAAGCTCAGCCCATAGACCTTTTATGACGTTGGCGTTGTGGTAGTTGGCAGACAAACTGCCTTGAATATTTCCGCAGCTATTTTAGCGACACCTTACGGTAGTCGCGCGGATTCGCAGCAGGCTGCCTTTCATCACAGAACAGAGGAAACTAACTTGCACTGCCATCGAATGGCTCAGTGGGTAGCTTGTTATGAACCCCGCGTTTTCTGCCGCCATGCTATGCCGCAAACTCGGGCGCTCAGCGGGGGGGAGGGAGTGAGTGGCCTACAATTGTGCTGGGCACAGGGACTGCCGGTAGGAAGTTCAATGGCATACTCTGCACAACGCAGAATTTCGTTGCCGATATTCAGGCGCTAGTGTTGTGAGGGTAACTTTTGGATGGTGCCCAGGGACGGAATCGAACCGCCGACACGGGGATTTTCAATCCCCTGCTCTACCGACTGAGCTACCTGGGCAATGTAGTGTTGGGCAACTACGGAGGCCGCGTATTAAACCTGTGGATAGCACGAAGGTCAAGACAGATTCGCAGAGCCTTCGATCATGGGCTCTGGCTGTCCCGACTTTGCCCCCTCTTCATCGTAGCGGTGGTCAGAAGCTAATACCGCATAAATGGCGGGCAGCAGCACAAGGGTAAAAAAGGTGCCGATGAGCATGCCTACCACCAAAATAAAACCGATGCTGTTTCGGGCTTCCGCACCTGCACCAGTAACTAAGGTCAGCGGTAAGTGTCCCAACACCGTCGCACCCGTTGTCATCAGCACCGGACGCAATCTGCCCACTGAAGCGGCACGGATCGCAGCGATTTTATCGAGACCTTCACGTTGGGCTTGATTGGCGAATTCAACAATCAGGATCGCGTTTTTTGCGACTAGACCAGCGAGGGTAATGAGGCCTACCTGGGAGTAAATATTGACCGTGGTGAGGTTGACGAAGGTAATAGACAGTGCGGCAAAGAGCGCGAGTGGAATTGAGCCCAGTAAAATAATGAGTGGGTCGCGGAAGCTGTTGAACTGAATCGCTAAAACGAAAAATACCAGGGCCATAGCCGCTAATAGAACACCCAATAGCGTGTTGCCTTCACTGCGAAGCTCTCTTGATTCGCCGGTGTAGTCGAGAATGTAGTGACTCGGCAATATTTCTGCAGCTTTCTTCTCGATAAAGCTGAGGCCCTGTTCTTTGGTGGTTCCAGGAATTACGCCACCAAAGATTTTGAAGGCATTTTTTTGCTGGAAGCGCGTTAACGCTCTCGGCGAGGTCGTGCGCTCCAAGGTCGCGATAGCACCGAGAGGAATAAGCTCTCCCGTTAACGTGCGAATGGGAAAGTCTAAAATGGCATCTGGAGAATCTCGCTCTGACTGCGCAACTTTGGGTATGACACGATAGGCTCTGCCGCGGTCATCGTATCGGGTAATGTAGGCCTCTGAATTCAGCAGCCCAACTTGCCGTGCAACATCATCAAGACTCATATTTAGATCGGCTAGCCGCTGCTTGTTGAAGTTTATGCGAGCTTCAACCAGATCGACCCGTAGATCGGTATCTGCGAATAAAAACAGCCCTGACTCTTTGGCAGCACGTACCAAAGCCTGAGCATAGGGCAGCATGGTCTGGGCATCATCTGAACCGGCAATAGCCACCTCAACATCAAATTGTCCTGGTGAAGGTAGATCTGAATCAGCGACCGGGAAAACACTAAGAGAGGGGATTTCCTGAAGCGCGCCATACATGGAAAAAAGCATGTCTTGAATCGATTGGCTGCGGTCCCCGGGGTCCGTGAAGTCCTGACCGCCATAACTGGCTGAAGGCATGATCATTTGCCAAATTTCGGTTGCCCCTTCAAAGGAACCCATGGTCTTTACCGCCTGATTCATACCCTTATAGGTATCTTCAATGGCGGCTTCCGGTGCGGCGTCAGCAATGACCGTGACGCCGCTTTGGTCTTCCACGGGTGCCAGCTCCTTGAGTGACAGGAGGTAAAGCGGCCCAGTGAGAAGGCTAAAGAAAATGCCCGTGAAAATTAGCTGCCAGCGGAAGCGAATTGAAAAATCGACGATGCGTGCGTAGCGGTTGGCCGTGATATCAAAACGACGATTAACCCAACGTGTCGTTCTCGTTTCTTCGCCGTGAGAGGGGCAGACCCAAGCGCTCATAATGGGAGAGAGCGTGAGCGCCACCGCGCCCGAAATTAAAACTGCGATGGCCAGGGTGAAAGCAAACTCTTTAAAGAGAACGCCGGTAAGTCCGCTGAGAAGGCCGATAGGCGCATATACCACCGCGAGTGTCAGGGTCATCGCAATAATGGGCGCTAGCAGGCGACGTGAAGAACGCAATGCGGCCTCACGACGGGTCATGCCTTGCCTGAGATTGCGTGCCACATTCTCAACGACAACAATCGCATCGTCGACCACAAGCCCCACCGATAAAACAATGGCGAGTATGGTGAGCAAGTTGAGTGAGAACCCCATGAGCGACATGGCGGCCATTGCCCCAAGCAATGAGATAGGAATGGTCAGCAGTGGGACGATTGCTGTGCGCAGTGACCCCATGAGTGCGACAACGACAAACCCGACAAGGAAGATCGTTTCCCCGAGGGTGATGAAAATTTCTTTTAACGAAGTTCTCATGTACCGCGTGACGTCGAACGCGATAAAGAATTCGAGATCCTCCCGAAGAGTTTCGTTAATGGCATCGACCTCGGCGTATAACGCATCGGCGACAGCAATTTCATTAGCGCCCGGTGCGGGATAAATGCCTATAAAAACAACGTCGAGCATCGTGTGGCGCGAAAGCTGGGTTTGTTCCTCTGACCCTGCAATGACTTGAGCGATATCCCCAAGGCGGATGTCCACATTCCCGTCTGTCCGAAGCAAAATATTGGCGAAGTCTTCGGGAGTTTTGGCCTCTGTGTTGGTCACCAAGTTTATGCGCTGCAAGCTATTTTGAGAGCGCCCCAAGGTGCTAATGACGTTATTTTGGCGCAACGCGTTTTGGATGTCGCTGGTGCTTACGTCTAAAGCTGCCATCCTTGCAGTATCGACCCAAATGCGCATAGCGGGTCGGATGCCCGAGTTGATCGCATTCTGAACATTGGGTAGCGACGTCAGTCTAGGCAGTACATCGCGCTGCATGAGGTCGGTAATACTTGAGCTAGTTTCCCCTTCAGGTATCGACATCGCTAGATAAAAACTCGCATAGGGGCTGTCAGCCCGGACGATTTCTATGGCGGGATCTTCAGCGCCCTCAGGCAGTTCGAAGCGGATTTGGCTAAGTCGCGTGTTGAGCTCTGCCAGCGCGTCAGTGCTGTCTTCGTTAAGTTTTAGCCAAACTTTCACCAGGCTGCGGCCCGCTGTTGTTGTCGATTCAACATAGTTAACGCCAGGGATGCTGGAGGCCACTCGTTCAATCGGTTCAGTGATAAATCCACGGACTGTTTCAGCACTGGAGCCCGAGTAAAACGTATTAATTTCCAGAGAGGCGCTCTCAATAACTGGGTACTGAATCACAGGTAACGTCGTGGCAGCCCGGACCCCGATTAAAAGCATTGCCAAAGACAGCACAACAGACACTACGGGCCTGCGAACGAAAATATCGGTCCATCGCGCCCTGCTTTCTGGGTGCTCAGTCATTGGCCAGTGCTCACACTGGCCAATTTAGCGAGGCTGCCATCACTCAGCTTAAAGGCACCTTTGACGGCAATTTGATCGCCTATCTGCAGATCACCCTGAGCCATGACGGTGCCGCGACGCTCACCGATAACGGTGATACGCCGGAGTTGAGCTTCGAGGGGAACATAGGCGTCGGGTTCACCCGCCGTTAAAACGAAAACGTGGGGCCCCTCGGTATCCCAGCGCACCGCGGGCGCAGGCAATGTAAAGACAACTTCAGGTTGCCGGGTTCTGACTTCTATCAGTACGAGTTCGCCGTGGCGAAGTTTTGCGTTGACGACTTCGGCCCGCACATCAAAGGCGCGTAGCCCGGTGCTTAAGGCATCTGCGACGGCAGTGATTTTGGCTTCGCCAATCATTTCTTTATCTAAGGACAGCAATCTGACGGTATCGCCTACCGCGACTCGAGCAACGCCCTGAGGTATTTTGAAGTCGATCCAGCGTGTCTCACCCATACCGTTCAGTGTAGTGAGCCGATCTCCAGCCTGCATGAGATCCCCCAAAGACTGGGTGTAGATGCCGAGTTTTCCCGCAAAGGGTGCGCGCATGGATAGCCGACTTATTTGAGCCTCGGTTGCCGCTATCTGTGCTTTGAGACTCAAGTCACGGGCTTCTAGGGTATCCAGTTGGTCTTGTGAGGCCATCCCTTCATTTCTGAGTTGCCGGGTGCGCTCCAGCTGTAGCTTCACAAGATTAAGGTCTGCGTTCAAAGCCTCCTGCTGTGCTCGCAGGTCCTCATCAAATAGCTGCACAATCACGTCGTCTTTCGCAACAATCGCACCGGCGGGCGCGCCCAGTGTGACAATGCGTCCAGTAGCCTCGGCGGTTAGTTCGACGAATTCCGGGGCCCTCACGGTACCGGTAAGGCGCCGGACGGCAGTCCACTCTTGCTGTTGTGCTGAGGTAGAAGTCACCACGGAATAAGGCGGCGGAAAGCTGGCGGCCATGGCCATGGCGTCGGTGACTTGCCGATACTTGAAGCCAGCGAGACCGCCGGTGACCAAAAGGCAAACAAGCAAAGTAATGAGCCACGAAATTATGCGCATGGGTAGATCCGAAGTTGAGCTGTCAGGTAAAAGTCACTCATAAAAGTGTTGCGTGCTGCTGACTGAAGTTCAGTCGTCTTGCTGGGGCACGAATCCCTCGGCGCGATCGTAGTTTTCGCCTGAGAGGTACTTGTCCATTTGGTCTTGCAGGTACTTACGCGCTTCAGGGTCCATCAGGCTCAATTGTTTTTCGTTGATCAGCATCGTTTGTTCGGCCTGCCAGGCTTGCCAAGCCTTTTTTGACACTTGCTCGAAAATTTTCTGTCCTTTGGGGCCCGGCAGTGGCGGCCGCTCAAGGCCCTCCAATTCCTCGCCAAAATGTTTGCAAAACACCATTCTTGTCATGGTGAGGCTCCCTAAGTGCTCAATATTAGTGATATGTGGGGTTACTGATGCAGCACCAAAGTACTTAAAACTTGGGTGACCGGGGCCGGTAAACCAATTTTGTTAGGCTCCTGCGGATCAATCCACTGAGTGCAGTTTACCTCAGCCACACCTTCGGGTGCTCGGTTAATCTTGAGCAGGATGGGGCGTATGGTTAGCCGGTAGTGACTAAAGCTGTGTTTGATGGGGTCTAGGTGTATGCCTGCTTTCTTAGTCAGGGCGCTCAAGATCGCAAGATTGGCGGGTAACTCGTCGCTGCTGTGAGTTTCGGGAAAACACCACAGTCCTCCCCAGATACCTTGTTGAGGTCTCTTTTCCATTAGCACAGAGCCATCTGGCTGTTGAAAGATGACAAAGTAAGTTTCACGTTCTGGTAAGGTTTTCCTAGGTTTCTTCCCGGGGAACTGCCCCTGTTCAGAACGACTGCGTGCCTGGCAGGTATTGGTGAGGGGGCAGTCTTGGCACCGCGGTGTACCGCGAGTGCACAACGTTGCGCCCAAATCCATAATCCCCTGCGTGTAGTCCGCCACACGTTCGGTGGGGGTGTACTCTTCAGCGAGTGCCCAAAGCTTATTTAACGTTTTTGTGGTGCCTGGCCACCCCGATACAACATTGTGTCTTGCCAATACGCGTTTGACGTTGCCATCGAGGATCGGTGCTCGAATGCCCATGGCAAGACTGAGTATCGCTCCAGCTGTCGATCGCCCAACTCCAGGAAGTTTGAGTAAGCCCTCTAGGTCCTGAGGGAATTGTCCCTGAAAATCGCTGACGACAAGTTTGGCTGCGCGGTGCAGGTTGCGCGCTCTGGCGTAGTACCCCAACCCTGTCCACAGGTGTAACACGTCATCTTCGGGGGCTTCTGCAAGATCCTCCACTGACGGGAACCGTACAAGAAACCTTTCGAAGTAGGGAATAACGGTTTGCACTTGGGTTTGTTGCAGCATGATTTCTGACAGCCACACCCGATAGGCGGTTTTAGAGGCCTGCCAGGGCAAATCATGGCGCCCGTGAAGGTCAAACCAGTTTAGAAGTCTTGAGGAAAAAGAGGTCATGGTTGGCATCGGCTCACCGTTAAGCTCGGCAATTGATCACATGTACGGCGAGCGCTTCTCAGATACAATGACTGCCATTGTAGCGCGCCAAACGCGCAACAGCCCAAGTGGCATCTATTTCCCAGGAGCACAGGTCATGGCTACGGTAACGACGCCTCGAAGCGCTAGTGTCGAGCGAACAACCTTGGAGACGAGCATTAGTGTTGATCTCTGCCTCGACGGTTCAGGGCAGACGGAATTTGATACTGGCGTTCCCTTTCTCGAGCACATGTTGGATCAGATTGCCCGTCACGGCATGATCGATTTGAAAATCATAGCCAAAGGCGACCTGCACATCGATGGACACCACACGGTGGAGGATATTGGTATTACCCTTGGCCAAGCCTTCTACAAAGCGGTGGGTGAAAAGACGGGTTTAGCGCGCTATGGGCACGCTTATGTGCCTTTAGATGAGGCACTATCACGGGTCGTAGTCGATTTTTCGGGGCGCCCGGGGCTTGTCTGGGAGGTCCCTTTCACTCGGGGCATGATCGGGTCTTTTGACGTCGATCTCTTCGTGGAATTCTTTCAGGGCTTCGTCAACCACGCCTTGGTGACTTTGCACGTCGATAATTTAAGGGGCCACAACGCGCACCACCAAGCTGAAACGGTGTTTAAGGCCTTCGGCCGTGCAGTGCGTATGGCGCTTACCGCCGATCCGGCGATGGCGGGTATCACGCCTTCCACAAAAGGTACGCTCTGACGCCGTGACAAGTTATGTCGCTGTTATCGATTACGGAATGGGTAACTTGCATTCGGTTGCGTCTGCATTGGAGCATGCGGGAGCCCCCCGCGTTGTGGTCAGTCATGATCCCGACGTCATTGCTGGGGCCGAGCGCGTTGTTTTTCCGGGTGTCGGCGCTATTCAGGACTGCATGGCAGAAATTAAACGCTTGGGCTGCGACCGATTATTGAAGGCGGCGCTGGCGTCAGCGCATCAACCGGTTTTGGCGATTTGTGTTGGTATGCAAGCGTTGCTCGATCACTCGGAGGAGAATGGTGGTGTAGACACACTGGGCTTTATTCCGGGCCGAGTTAATTTCTTTGGCGCAGGCCTGCAGGATGAGCAGGGCCAGCGCCTAAAAGTACCTCACATGGGTTGGAATGAAGTGGTGCAAACCAAGCCTCACCCACTGTGGGCGGGCATAGAAGATGGCGCGCGCTTTTATTTTGTGCACAGTTATTGGGTTGAGCCCCGCAACCCCTCGATAATGGTAGGCAGTTTCGACTATGGTGTGACGGGTTGCGCAGCCTTGGCTAGAGACAACCTCTTTGCCGTGCAGTTTCACCCTGAAAAAAGCCACTTGGCGGGGCTGCAGCTGCTCTCAAACTTTCTGACATGGGACGGAACATGCTCGTAATACCGGCGATAGACCTCAAAGATGGACAGTGTGTGCGCCTGCGCAAAGGCCTCATGGAGCAAAGCACGGTATTTTCTGATGACCCTGCGGGCATGGCCAAAATTTGGCGCGACAAAGGTGCGCAACGACTGCATCTTGTTGATTTAAACGGCGCGTTTGAGGGGACGCCTGTCAATGATGACGCCGTCGTTGAGATTCTTGCCACTACGGGGGATATGCCGGTTCAAATAGGGGGCGGTATCCGTGACCTCGGGACAATCGAGCGTTATCTGGCTCTGGGCGTTGAGTCGATCATTATTGGCACTGCTGCTCTCAAAGACTCTGCCTTGGTTCGGGTTGCGTGCCGAGAATACCCCGGGCGGATCATGGTGGGTATTGATGCGAGAAATGGCTGGGTAGCGACCAATGGTTGGGCGGAAGTGTCCGATATTCAGGCCACAGAGCTTGCCAAGCGCTTTGAGCAGGCGGGTGTCAGCGCGATTATTTATACCGACATTGATCGAGATGGAATGATGCAAGGTGTCAATGTTGTGGCCACGTTAGAGATGGCCAAAGCCTCCTCTATTCCAGTTATTGCCTCTGGGGGGATTTCCCACCTCGACGATATCCGAATGCTTGCCCAATATGGGCGCCAGGGCATCATGGGGGCAATAACCGGGCGGGCTATTTATGAGGGAACTCTGGATCTGGAAGAAGCACAGGCTTGTGTTGCTGCAATGCAGAGCGTTGATTAATGCCTCTAGCGCGTCGCATTATTCCCTGCCTCGATGTTGATCAAGGCAGGGTTGTTAAGGGTGTTAATTTCGTAGGCATTAGGGATGCCGGTGATCCGGTTGAAATTGCTAGGCGCTACAACGAACAGGGTGCCGATGAGATAACCTTTCTCGATATTACTGCGAGTCACGAGCAGCGCGACACCACGGTACAAACCGTTGAGCGTATTGCTCGAGAGGTCTTCATTCCGCTTACTGTTGGAGGGGGTATACGCGCCGTGGGTGATATTCGGGCGTTGCTCAATGCCGGCGCTGATAAGGTCAGCATCAATACAGCCGCTATTCATAATCCCGACCTAGTTGAGGCTGCAGCGGCGCGGTTTGGTGCGCAGTGCATTGTGGTTGCGATGGACGTAAAGCGAGTGAGTGGCGATCAAGAGCACCCTCGTTACGAGTTGTTCACCCATGGTGGTCGTAAGCCGACGGGTATTGAGGCGGTAGCTTGGGCCCGAAAAATGGCAGCCAAGGGTGCGGGGGAAATCTTGCTTACTAGCATGGACCGCGATGGAACGCGTGATGGCTTTGAACTTACCATTACCCGCCAGATCAGCGAAGCTGTTGATATCCCCCTAATTGCTTCAGGTGGCGTTGGCACGCTGGCCCATTTAGCCGATGGAATCACCGAGGGTGGAGCAGATGCTGTGTTGGCGGCCAGTATTTTTCACTTCGGAGAGTTTACGATCCCGGAAGCCAAGGATTATCTCGCCGCGCGGGGCATCGAGGTTCGTCGATGATTCTCGTGACAGCGCGCGATTTGTGACGCGCTGACAACGGTGACATCTGCCGGTAAACGCGGCAATGCTCGACTCAGTGCTGTCAGTGTTGCGGGGTGTGGATGCCCTATTGCGATGGCATACCCCTCTACCAGCGCCCGACGAACGGCTTCTTTTATTTGACGTTCCACTGCGGCCAGTTCTGGTTTGTTGTCAAGAAATACGGTTCTGGAGGCGCTGGGGACACCTTGGGCTTTTGCCGCATCTCTAGCGACGGTTTCCGCGGTGGTTCTTGAATCAATGAAGAACATATCCTGAGCTGCCAACTCTGACATTAGCGCATCCATCGCGCGACGATTGGTGGTCAGTGCGCTACCCATGTGATTGTTCATGCCAGCAGCACCCGGTACCGATTGCAGGGCTTCTCTTACCCGCTGACTGATGTCAGCAACTGGTAGCTGTCTGTCCAAAACAAGAGGATCTGACACTTGGGTACGTACCGCAGCCATCGGCATATGCAGCATGACCTCTTTGCCGCGTTTTGCTCCGAGATCCGCGACTTCCATGGCGTAAGGTGTTCCCGGAATGACAGACATTGTTAAGGGGGCGGGTATCGCCGCGGCTACTTGAGCGGTATCGAGGTTGTAGCCCAGATCGTCAATGATGACCGCGAGATTGCCGTGGCGATGCAGGGGGCAGGTTGCTGCCTCTAGCCACTGACTGGCTAAAGTTCCAATGAGTAAAACCCCCACTAAGTGCAGCTTTACTGTAATGGCATTTACTCCATCGCTTGCAGAATCAGTGTATAAGTCCGACGTTTGCCGGGGTTTTGAGCGTTTTGGAACGTCAATTGGCCCCTATATCTAGGGGTTGCTTTGACCTTATAACCCAAGATATGCCGCTCATGTTTGGAATGCAACCGCCACTTGGCGATAAGAACCTGTGTAAAACCTGTTTATTTGGCGTAAGTGAGCACTCACATCTGTATTTTAGTATTATTGCCGGACAAAGTAGTCTGAAAAACTCTGTGGATAGCTTTGATTTTTGGCAAGATTTTTCTGTGGGATTGGATCTGGAGAGCGGTAGGCAGGGTGCGTCACAGGGCCTCGAAAAGCTTCCGTGGGCTGGATAAAAGGCTGCGGGCTGGGTGGGATAACCGCTGCGGTGCGGTTTTCCCCGCTCGAACAGGAGTCTATTTATTCGGTGGGTGGTAGATCCGCGTTGTTTTGGTCGTCAGCAGGCGGGGCCACATTGCGTTTCACCAAGAGATTGACCCCGCGCAGAAGGGTAAGCGCCTCATAAAGTTGGTTATCACCCTCCCTCAAATCGGCCAGTGACTCGCTTTCAGAGCCTGCGTCCTGAGGGTTGGCGTCTGCGCTGCTGTTCAAACTTCCCTTGAGGTCCGACTCTTTCATTTGCCGTCCCTCGATACTCGTAACGCGAGCCCGTTCCACCACAATATCAGGCACGATACCCTCTGCTTGAATAGAACGGCCAGTCGGCGTGAAGTAGCGCGCGGTGGTGAGTTTTACCGCACGGGTCTCGGAAACGGGTAATACCGTTTGGACCGATCCTTTGCCAAAACTGCGGGTGCCCATGATCACAGCACGCCCAACGTCTTGCAGGGCGCCCGCGACAATTTCAGAGGCGCTGGCAGAGCCACCATTGATAAGTACAACAATGGGTGCACCGGCTAGGCGGTCACCGGGTGTTGCCTCAAAACGCTCCCTCGAGCTGGGGTGTCGACCCTCGGTGTAAACAACCAGACCACTGTCCATGAATAGATCTGAGACAGCCACACTGGCACCGAGTACTCCCCCGGGGTTATTACGTAAATCTATCACCAGTCCTTTGAGTTGACCCTCCAGAAACAAGTCATTTAAAGCGCTGCTGGCTTCTTCTCCCGTCGGTCGGCCAAATTGGGCAATACGCAGGTAGCCGTAATGAGGCGCTAGCATTCGAGATCGAACGCTGGCCACTTTAATAGCATCTCGTACTACGGTGATCTCTAGGGGCTCAGTTTGGCCGCGACGACCAATCTCTAGATCGATAGGCGTTCCAATAGGGCCTCGCATCAGCTGAACAGCCTCATCAATGGTCATACCCTTGACCGACTCGCCATCGAGCTTGAGGATCACGTCGCCGGCTTGCAGGCCTGCCGCTACAGCGGGTGAGCCGTCAATAGGCGCTATGATTTCGATGTAACTGCCCCGGCGTCCAATTTCGATACCCAGCCCAGAAAACTCACCTTCCGTGGTCGTTTGCAGATCGCTGTAGTCTTCTTTAGTGAGGTAAGCAGAATGTGGGTCCAGTCCCTCAAGCATGCCTCTCACGGCATATTCGAACAGTTTGCTATCGTCGATTTTTTCCACATAACCGGCACGTATTTGATGAAAAACGTCCGCAAAGGTCTGCAGCTCAGCAAGCGGTAACGCACCTTGTGAGGCGTCAGAGCTGGGCTCTGTCGCTTTGGGTGAGGTGCTGGCTGCTTCAATGGCAGGGCTGACTGTGTCTGCAGCGGGTTCTGCAGGCTGTCCGTAGCCGGTAGTTGCAAAAACAGCCAAAAGCATCGTGATCGTAACAAAGGGGAGAGACCGCATGAGGCGTCTGTGTCCTGAATAATGAGACCGTTATGGTACCCGATTGTGGTGTCTAGCTGGAGTTGCAGATCAGCGCTTAACCCACCGACCCGGATCAACGGGCTCGCCTGCACTGCGAATTTCAAAATACAGGGCCGGGTCAAGGGCCCCGCCGCTTGCGCCTACTGTCGCAATAACGTCACCGGGAATTACCCAATCCCCTACCTCACGGCGCAGACTCCGATTCTGCCCGTATAAACTGAAGTAACCCTCACCGTGATCTAAGATAAGCAAAAGCCCTTGACCCCGCAGCCAGTCAGCATAGACCACTCTACCGTAGTGCAACGCAAGAACATTGCTGCCTTCGGGTGCGGGAATTAACCAGCCTCGCCAGAGCATGTCCCCTGAATTTCGAGAAGCACCAAAGCGGTTACTGACCTTCCCGTTTGCAGGAAACACCATTTGCCCTTTGGCCTCTTGAAAAGAAATCGCGGGGCTGGGTGTGTTGAGGCGGCTGATTCGTTGTTCCAGCTCTTTAAGTAGATCGGTCAGCTGGGTCTGGTCCTGCTGTAGCTGCGCCATGCGGGTCGTATCGTCGGACAAAGACGCTTCAATAGCAGACAGGGCTAGTCTGCGCTCTTTTTGCAATCCTGCCGCGCGCTGGCGTTCTTGTTTCAGGGCAGCGCTTTGTTGCGCTAGTTCAGCTTGCGAGATTCGCAACGCATCGGCGTTGGTTTGGGTGCGCGTAAGCAAGGCTCGATAGCGAGCTACCGAATCACTGCGCTGACGCAGCACCTTATCAAAATAGGCAAGGTTGAGTGCCATCTCGTTGGGGCTCTGGTCGCCAAAAAGAATGCGTAACCCGCCACCCTCTCGGAGCGCCCAGAGGGCCCTGAAATCCCGAGTCATATTCGTTTGTTCCGCAGCGACATCATCTCGTAGCCGATCGCGCTCCATTTCAAGAGCCGCGAGGCGAGGGAGTTCTCTGCGAATTTTCCGTTCAATACTCTGAAGCCGCTTCTCTAGTTCACCAATAGACTTTTCCGCGTCGGCAAGACGGGTTTGTAAATCATCTTTTTTGGTTTGTTTTTCTACGATCCCGTTTTGAATTTCACTAATCTGAATTTGCAGAGCTTTCAGCTGCGCCTGGGTCTCTTGCTCTTGGGTGCTCTGTGCGTTGGCAGTGCCTATGATGGCCAGCATGCTGGCAATGGCCAACGGTAGTATCCAGCTCATCGGTAACGGCGTCATAAATTAGCGTTCAGACACAATCAGTGAGGTGCCGGTCATGGCGCTCGGCTGTTCAATACCCATCAGTCTGAGCAAGGTGGGCGCAACATCGGCGAGAATGCCGCCCTCCTGACGCAGCGTTGGACGGTGATTCCCAAGGTAAACAAGTGGTACATGCTCCGTGGTGTGTTGCGTGTGATTTTGACCACTGGCGTAGTCACGCATCTGTTCACAGTTGCCATGATCTGCTGTTACGAGGGCCTGTGCTTTTGCGGTAAGTATGGCTTTCTCGATTCTATGGAGGCAAGCATCCAGAGTTTCCACGGCGGCAACCGCAGCATCGAAGACACCCGTGTGCCCAACCATGTCGCCATTGGCGAAATTAACAATAATGCAATCAAAGCTTTTACTTTCGATGGCGCTCACAATTTCATCGGTGACTGCCACGGCACTCATTTCAGGTTGTAAATCGTAGGTAGGAACATCTGGCGAAGGTATAAGTATTCGTTTTTCGCCGTCAAAAAGTGCTTCACGTCCGCCGCTAAAGAAGAACGTAACGTGGGCATATTTTTCGGTCTCAGCGATGCGCAGTTGAGACAAACCTTTGTCGGCTAAGACCTCACCAAAGCTATCGTCAACAACATCGGGGGGAAAGGCGACGGGGCAGCTAAATTGGCTGCTGTATTCGGTGGTACAAATAAGGTCTATAGCGGGCGCAGACGGCCGTGGGAAACCGCTGAAGTCTTTTTGGGATAGAGCCTCAGTCAATTGGCGAGCTCGATCGGCGCGAAAGTTCATGAATAGCACGACATCACCATCGGCGATCACCGCCGGCTCGCCAATGCGCGTCGGGGCTACAAACTCATCGGTTTCCCCGCGCTCATAGGCGGTGTCTAACCCCGCTGCGGATGAGTTTACTGAATGTTCGGCTTCGCCCAAACATAACAACCGATAGCTTTTTTCTAAGCGATCCCAGCGTTGGTCACGATCCATCGCCCAATAGCGCCCGGTGATAGTGGCCAATCGGCCAACACCGAGTTGCTCAAAAACCTCTTCAGCGGCGCGCAGCGCAGATGCCGCACTGCGAGGTGGCGTATCTCGACCATCGAGAAACCCGTGCAAATAAATTTCGGTAGCCCCTTTAGCGGCCGCCAGGCGCACCATCTCAAAAATATGACGCTCATGACTGTGTACGCCGCCCGCAGACAGCAGCCCCATAATGTGTACAGCCGTACCTTGGCTGACCGCCGATTCAATACCGCGACAGTAAACTGGATTCGTGTGAAAGGTGCCGTCGGCTATGGCGTTGTCTATTTTCGAGATCGACTGGTAGACCACGCGTCCAGACCCTAGGCTCATGTGTCCCACTTCGCTATTACCCATTTGACCCTCGGGTAAGCCCACATCTTGCCCCGACCCAGAGATCAACGTTTTTGGCGCTGTCTGCCACAGTCGATCCCAAGTCGGAGTGCTAGCCGCTGCGATGGCATTATCTCTGGGGTCCTCACGGTGGCCAAATCCGTCCAGAATGATTAAAAGGGTGGGTCCTTGCTCGGCCTTGTTCATAATCCTGAGGGTCCTCTATCTTGAGCTAAAACGCCATTGTAACCCTGCCGCCGCCACTACGCCCATAAACCCCGCTGGAGCGCTACGAAGCAAACCGTTATACTCCTGCGCCAGCGCCGCATACAGCGGGTGCCCGTCACCTCTCGAGACAACCGTGCAATTAGACCTTTTACTAGAATTTTTCGCCCAACAGTGGCTCCTACTACTCGGGCTGGCGGCGACGCTAACGATGCTTTTTCTGCACGAATCCCGGAAAGCTGGACCCGCAGTGTCGCCTCAGCAGGCGATTAATTTAGTCAACGGAGAGGGCGGTATTTTTCTCGATATTCGCGACGGTGCAGAGTACAAAAAGGCGCACATTGCCGATGCTCAGCATATTCCCCTGGCGCAATTGGGAACTCGGAAAGCCGAGCTTTCAGGGTGTGAAGACAAACCCGTCATTGTAGTTTGTAAGCTGGGCCAGTCATCGGGCACTGCGACACGCCAGCTGCGAGATGCGGGTTTTGCCAGAGCGCAAAAAATGTCAGGCGGCATGATGGAGTGGAATGCCATGAAACTACCAGTGGTGAGCTCCTGATGCCTGAAATTGTTATGTATACAACGCGCTGGTGCCCTTTTTGCACAGGTGCCAAGGCACTGCTTAACAAGAAAGGAGCAGAGTTCTCTGAAATACCGGTTGATGGGAACCCGGCGCTGCGCGCCACCATGGCAGAGCGTGCCGGTGCTACTAGTGTCCCTCAAATTTGGATCGGTAATGTCCACGTTGGTGGCTGTGACGAGCTTTTCGGTCTCGAGCAGCAAGGGCGTCTCGATAGTATGCTGTCGGGACAGGCCTGACGGGTTAGACTTCACCATCTTTTTTTCAACAACACCGTTAACTTTTAATAACACAGCTAATTAAGGAGTCGTTTCATGGCTGAAGAACAAGCCGCGGCAGAGGGTCAGGCACCCCAGCAGCAATTTACATTGCAACGGATTTACACAAAGGACATTTCCTTTGAATCACCGTCAACGCCACAGATATTTCGTCAAAGCTGGCAGCCAAACGTCAACATTGATCTCAATACCAAAAGCTCCAGAGTTGACGAAGAAGGCAATCATGAGGTCGTTTTAACCTTAACGGTTACCGCTAAAATGGAAGACGACACGGCGTTTCTGGTCGAAGTTCAGCAAGCTGGCATATTCTTCGTTGTTGGCATTGAGGGCGAGGCACTGCGGCAGGTCTTGGCAACGGTTGGGCCCAATATTTTATTCCCTTACGCACGGGAAAGTATTGACGCCTTGGTAGTGAAGGGTGGATTCCCTCCCTTGATGCTAGCTCCGGTCAACTTTGAAGCGTTGTACCGACAGGCTGTTGCCAGTCAGGCTCAGCAGGAAGCTGCGGCACAGGTCGAGTCAGACGCCGAGTAAACGTTTAGGCGCCCCCTGCGGGGGTGCCGTCCTCTTCTAATTCTTTGATCTTGCGCGTCAGCGTATTGCGACCCCAACCCAGCGTTTCTGCGGCCTCAGCGCGTTTGCCTCCGGTATGAGCTAAGGCGGCGGTAATCATTATGCGCTCGAACTCTGGCAGTGCCTTCCGCAGAACATTGGACTCGCCCGCAGCAAGCCGCTGCTGCGCCCAAGTCGCCAGCACGTCTTGCCATGTTGCGGCGTCGGGAGTTCGTGCGGTTTGAGCGGGCTCTAGTAATTCAGGTGGCAGGTCGCTTGGATGAATCTCACGGCCCGCGGCCATCACGGTTAACCAGCGGCAGGTATTTTCAAGTTGTCTCACGTTGCCTGGCCAGGGTAATTGGCAAAGGTAGCGTGACGCTGAAGTGGACAATACTTTTCCTTCCACCCCGAGTTCTTGGGCAGCCTTACTCAGGAAGAATTGCATCAGCTTTGGGATATCTTCTTGCCGATCTGCAAGGCGAGGAAGGTGAATCCTAATGACGTTAAGGCGGTGAAATAGATCTTCTCGAAACTGCCCGTTTGCGACGAGATTTTCTAGGTTTTGATGGGTGGCTGCGATAATTCTGACATCAGCTTGCACCGGGGTCGCGCCCCCCACTCGGAAAAACTCGCCATCGGCTAGAACACGCAGTAATCGTGTCTGAGTTTCTGCTGGCATGTCGCCGATTTCATCAAGAAAAAGCGTGCCGGAGTCAGCCTGCTCAAATCGACCCACTCGTCTGGCCGATGCTCCCGTGAAAGCGCCTTTTTCATGCCCGAATAGCTCTGATTCCATTAGTTCCCTTGGGATGGCCGCCATGTTGAGTGCAATAAAAGGCCCATCTTTACGGGGGCTGTGACGGTGCAATGCCCGTGCCACCAGCTCTTTTCCGGTGCCAGATTCGCCATTAATAAGGACGGTGATTTGGCTGTGAGCGAGGCGGCCTATAGCTCGAAACACCTCTTGCATGGCTGGGGCATTACCAATGATTTCAGTGGGCTTATCGGGTAGTTCAGCAACAGGGGCTCTTCGTTCTTTGCGCATGGTCGGGGTGCGCATAACGGTCGCAACAATTTCATCGACATCGAAGGGCTTGGGTAGGTATTCAAAAGCACCTTCTTCATAAGAGGCTACGGCGCTGTCGAGGTCAGAGTGCGCCGTTGTAATGATGACCGGCAGCTCTGGGTATTCAGCGCGCAATTCGCCCAACAACGCGAGGCCATCGATGCCCGGCATGCGAATATCACTGATCACAACATCAGGGGCTCCTGATGCAATGGCGTCTAGCAAGGCCTCTGCTGTTTCAAAGCTCTGACATAGAAGCCCTGCCTGAGTTAAAGCCTTTTCCATAACCCAGCGTATGGAGCGATCGTCATCAACCACCCAAACTGTTCGGTCTTCAGACACGTCTCAAGTCTCCATCGGTAATAAAACGGTAAAACAGGTATGGCCGGGTTCGCTCTCGCACTGGATAAGGCCACCATGTCTGTTGGCGATCATCTGGGCGATCGATAAACCCAGCCCATTGCCCTTGGTGCTAGATGTCACCATCGGTAGGAATAATTGGTGCAATTGGTCACTGGGGATGCCCGGACCTGCGTCGACAATGTCTAGGCAACACACCAACTTGTGGCGTTTACCACCCAGGGTATATTGGCGCTTGGCACGACTTCGAAGCGTTATCGTGCCTTGACCCGACATGGCTTGGCTGGCGTTGCGCGTGATGTTTAATATGACTTGGGTCAGTTGGTCGGGGTCTGCCTTGAATTCAGGCAGCGATGGATCGTAGTCCCGTTCGATAACAACCTTGCCGCCAGATTCGGCTTCTGTAAGTTGTCTGACGCGCTCAAGAACTTCATGGATATTCATGAAGCGGGTTAACAGCCGCTCTCTTGGGCCGAGCATCCGGTCTACCAAGGTGCGTAAGCGATCCACCTCTTCCATAATGACGTCGGTGTATTCTGTGAGCTTCCCGTCACCTAACTCCCGCGCAAGCAGTTGAGCCGCTCCTCGAATGCCCCCCAGTGGGTTTTTTACTTCGTGGGCCAAACCTTTGATGACTTGGCGCATAGAGGCCTGTGCTTCTCTGAGTTGTGCGTCTTCACTGATGGCATTGAGCCGGTCTACGGGGTTGAGCTCTAACAGAAGGCTAGGGTTGCCACCGGCAGTTTGCAGGGGGCTGATAATGAGGTCCACGCAGTACTGAGCGCCGCTGTGAAGTAACAGCGGCATCTCACGTTTCACCGTGGGAAAATTTTCACTTTGTACTTGGGTAAGAAGGTTTTGCCAGTCCTGATTCAGGCTGACCAGGCGATCAAAATGTACGCCCCGAGTGCGCTCACTGGAGGCCTGTAGCAAGGTTTCACTGGCGGGATTCAAGCTAACGATGCGTAGTTCGGTATCGAGCATAATCACGGCTGTCGCCAGGGCTTCGAGCATCTGATCCTGAGCGGCGACTTGAGGTGCACCCTGCTTGTACTGACTGATAGAGCTCACCTTATGGACGGCCTGAGTACATAAACAGTTACCGGAGCCGATACATCCAACACTTCCCCTTCCGTGTTCTGACGCTTAATCGTGACTTGGTGCTCCCCTCGATAAACATTTCGAAGCTGCCAGCTATTACCCTTCTGCGGTTGACCTATTGCTGCTCCATCGATTTCCAGGAGCGCGAACTCGTCAACCTCCAGAGGGGGAGAGAATTGGGCGGTCACGCCAAAATCTCCGGGACCCATAGGCACGGTTGTGCCTTCGCTAGGACTTGTGATGATGGTGGAGTACGTTATCAGAGCCTCAGGGCCTCTGGGCTCCCTGATAGGTTTTGGAATGTTCGGGGGCGGTTCTGAGAGGTTGGTAGGATTGAGCTCAACTTCTTGGATTATGCCTGACTGGCTTTCTGCTGGAGGCCTGTCGCTGAACACAGATTTACCATTTTTGTCGGTGTATTTATAGATTTCTGCCTGAAGGGGCAGGGTGTTGAGCGCTGAAATCGCAATGGTTGCGACACCTAATCCTTTGGCAATTTTGATCATTGATCCGGCTCCAAGGGTTGTCCCAAGAACAGCTTGCACTGATTGGTCGTTTTGAACCAGAGCGTGAATGCCGGTTACGGCATCAGAGAATTTAGAGCCCTCACGCCCCAATCAGGCGTAAGGACTCTCGAGCACTTTAAAGCGAGTAGTACATGTCAAACTCAACGGGGTGAGTTGTCATGTCGAGACGCTGAATCTCCTCGCGCTTCAGACCGATGTAGGCATCAATCATATCGTCGGTGAAAACTTCGCCTCGTGTTAGGAAGTCGCGGTCTTCATCGAGAGCGTTGAGTGCTACTTCAAGACTGGAAGCCACCGTTGGAATTGCCTTAGCTTCCTCTGCTGGCAGGTCATAAAGGTCCTTATCTGCCGCTTCGCCAGGATGAATTTTGTTCTGGATGCCGTCCAAGCCGGCCATCAGCATGGCAGCGAAGGCTAGATAAGGGTTTGCTGTAGGGTCGGGGAACCGGACCTCAACGCGCTTGCCTCGTGGTGATGGCTCGTAAGGAATGCGGATAGAAGCAGAGCGATTACGGGCTGAATAAGCCAGCATGACCGGAGCTTCAAAACCGGGTACCAGTCGCTTGTAGCTGTTGGTAGACGCATTGGCAAAGGCATTCAGCGCTCTGGCGTGCTTAATAATGCCGCCAATATAGTAGAGCGCAGTTTCGGAAAGTCCCGAGTAACCGTCACCGGCGAAGGTGTTGTCGCCGTCTTTGGCAACCGATTGGTGCACGTGCATTCCCGAGCCATTGTCACCGACTAAAGGCTTGGGCATGAAGGTAGCGGTTTTGCCATAAGCATGGGCAACGTTGTGAACGCAGTACTTGAGGATCTGCACTTCGTCTGCTTTCTTAACCAACGTGTTGAAGCGGATGCCAATTTCGCACTGACCCGCTGTGCCCACTTCGTGGTGATGTACCTCTACATCCAGGCCCATCTGCTCCATGGCTGAACACATGGCGGCGCGTATATCGTGGAGGCTGTCCACGGGTGGTACAGGGAAGTAACCGCCTTTAACTTTTGGCCGGTGGCCGGTGTTGCCATCGTCGTAATGGGCTGAAGATGACCAGGCCGCCTCTTCTGAATTGATGCTGTACCCGGCACCACTAATATCGGAGTGCCATTTAATGTCATCGAAGACAAAAAATTCAGGCTCTGGGCCAAAAAAAGCGGTGTCGCCGATACCTGTCGACGTGAGGTAGGCTTCCGCGCGCTTGGCGACGCTGCGAGGATCACGCTCGTAGCCTTGCATCGTTGTTGGCTCAATAATGTCGCACCGGAGAATCACGGTCGCGTCATCGGTGAAGGGGTCTAAAATTGAGCTGCCATCGTCAGGCATCAAAATCATGTCTGATTCGTTGATGCCCTTCCAACCGGAAATAGATGAGCCGTCAAACATCTTGCCCTCTTCGAAAAAATCCTCGTCCACCTCCGTGGCGGGAATAGAGACGTGTTGCTCTTTACCCATGGTATCGGTGAAACGCAGGTCTACCCAGCGAATATCATTGTCTTTGATTAAGGTGAGCGTGCGCTCCGACATGGCTAACTCCTTCAAATATCTAAATGGGGGCTTTAACGAGCCCCAAGGCTTGATGATTGGGGCATGCACCATGCCATGAATCAACGGTGTGGGATAGTGCAAGGTGTATGCCAGAGGAGTCTTCTCGGCTAAAAAAAATATAAACCATTGAAAATTATAGTAAATAATCTAAAGCGCAGGATTTTTGGATGCCAAGTAATCGGCATATCCGCACTATAAAAGTGCGCTACGCACTAAAATCGCGCATTTTTTGCCCCATAAATGGGCAAATGATCCTCAGCAGCGCCAGATCTTATTTTCGCTTGTAACCGTAATATTGCAGACCAGTTGTGCGGCAGCCTCTGGTAGACTCCGCGCCGCCCAACCCCCCTTATCTTGGAGAGACACGCCGCGTGATCAGCCAGCTGAGAAATATTGCCATCATCGCCCACGTAGACCATGGCAAAACAACACTTGTGGATTGTCTGCTGCAGCAGTCCGGCACCCTTGACCGGAAAGCGGCAGGGACCGAGCGGATTATGGATTCCAACGACCAGGAAAAAGAACGTGGCATTACCATTCTTGCCAAGAATACGGCGATCCGCTGGCAAGATTATCGTATCAATATTGTGGATACACCCGGACACGCAGATTTCGGCGGCGAAGTGGAGCGGGTGCTATCTATGGTGGATTCTGTCCTTTTGCTGGTTGATGCCGTAGACGGACCCATGCCACAGACGCGTTTTGTGACCTCCAAAGCATTTGAGCGCGGACTTAACCCCATTGTGGTCATTAACAAGGTCGATCGTCCTGGTGCCAGGCCTGATTGGGTGGTTGACCAAGTTTTCGATCTTTTTGACTCCCTAGGTGCCAACGAGCAGCAGCTCGACTTCCCTATTATTTACGCCTCTGCCCTCAACGGGATCTCAGGTGAAGAGCACGAAGCGATGGGCACCGATATGGCGCCGTTGTTTCAAACCATTGTCGATAAAGTGCCGCCACCATCGGTAGACACATCGGGCCCGCTGCAGTTACAAATTTCCGCGCTCGACTACAGCAGCTATGTCGGTGTTATTGGTGTGGGACGCATCACCCGAGGTTCGGTAACACCCAACACGCAGGTCGCTGTTATCGATCGCAATGGCGACAGTCGTAACGGAAAAATCCTGCAGGTTATGGGTTATCAGGGCCTTGAGCGCGTTGAAGTGACTGAAGCTGGTGCTGGAGACATCGTTTGCGTGACCGGAATTGAGGCATTAAATATTTCTGACACGCTGTGCAGTCCGGATACCCCAGAGCCACTGCCGCCTCTCTCGGTAGATGAACCCACGGTTAGCATGACCTTTCAGGTCAATGACTCGCCCTTTGCAGGGCTCGAAGGCAAGTACGTGACCTCACGTAATATCCGGGAGCGTCTCGATCGGGAACTCATACACAACGTGGCTCTGCGCGTGGAAGAGGGTGATTCTCCAGACAAGTTTTCGGTATCCGGTCGCGGTGAGCTGCACCTGTCAGTGCTGATAGAGAGCATGCGCCGTGAAGGCTTTGAGTTGGGTGTTTCGAGACCCGAAGTGATTCAAAAAGAAATCGACGGTGAGCTCTGTGAGCCCTATGAAAATCTGGTGATTGACTGTGAGTCAGAGCATCAGGGTGGTGTGATGGAGGAGTTGGGTCTGCGCAGGGCTGAAATGAAAAACCTGGTGATAGACGGTAACGGACGCGTGCGCCTTGAGTTTATTGTTCCGGCAAGAGGGCTAATTGGCTTTCGTTCGCAGTTTTTAACTCTCACTTCAGGCTCGGGTATCATGACCCACGTCTTTGATCATTACGGCCCTGTTAAACGTGCAGAGTTGGGCGGACGCGTAAACGGCGTTCTGGTTTCCATGGTGAAAGGTAAAACCCTAGCCTACGCTTTATACACCTTGCAGGACCGAGGTCGCCTTTTTGTCGATCCCAACAAGGACGTGTACGAGGGTCAGATTGTTGGGCTGCATAGCCGTGGTAACGACTTGGTTGTTAACCCGACGAAAGCCAAGCAACTGACCAATGTTAGGGCCTCAGGCACAGACGAAGCGCTCATTTTGACGTCTCCAGTACGACATAGTCTGGAGCAGGCTTTGGAGTTTATTGAGGATGATGAGCTTGTCGAAGTGACTCCTGATAGCATTCGACTGCGCAAGAAACTGCTGCTCGAACACGAGCGTAAGCGCGCAGCTCGCAGCGCAGCCTAAAGCAAGAATATATTTTTGTCGGCTTCGCGCCATAGATCGGTCAGGTAAGGCCGATCTAACTGAGCAGCATTTCGAAGTGGGGCAGGTCGTCCTCGAGATAGGGGCCTTTTACGGTTGTAAATCCCAAGCCGTGATAAAACTCCTGTAGGTACGCCTGACCGCTAATTCTTACGCCGTGGTTAGGCCACAGGTCTTGAGCGTAGGCCATGCTTTTAACCATGAGCTCGCGACCTAGTGACTGGCCCCTGTTGTCGGGGGCCACTGCGACTCGGCCGATCGACACCTCCTCATAAACTGCCCCTGGGGGTGCAATCCTCAAGCTGGCGATGAGTTCCCCGTCCAGTAAACCCTCAAGGTGCCAACAGTGTGGGTCTACGTCGTCGGGATCTTGATAGGGACAGCGTTGCTCAACAACGAATATGCGGCTGCGCATGTTCAGCATGGCGTGCCACTCTAATGCACTGAAAACATTGAAGTGGCGAAAACGCCACTGAAGGGTATTAGACATAGTGTGGCCAGTTTTTTTGGTCAAGGAATGCCCTTTCCGGGGACATGGGTAGTTTATCGGGTTAGGATTCCGTGGAACAGGAATTAAAGGGCTGCAGATCATGCTGACCATGGGACAGGTACAGGACGATTTTGACCTCCTCAACAGGGCGGCAAGACAATCGTTGTCTGGCGTATTTGCTGGGCTCGATATCGAATCGAGTACGGTTGATTTACCTGCCAGTCGTTCCGTTTACTTCACCCCTCTCCCCGATAACACCATTGCCTGCGTAGAGTCGGGTTTAGTATCTGTTATGCATGAACAAACTGTGGTGAGCGTGTTGGAGCCCGGTGACCTTGTTCTTGGCGACAGCGCCCTAGTTCCTGCCACTGTAACAGCGCTCCAATTTGGTTCGGAGGAGGGTGCTACCGTCCGAACTTGGGAGCAGGGGGCGTTTCTCCGCGCAATCAGTGCAGATGATGCTCGCCAAAGGCTATGGCTCGCGGCACTCATCCAAACACAATCCCTCATGTATCGAATGAGTGGTTTAAGTATCCAGCGACAAACCGGGCTAAGGGGAGACACCGAGGTTTATTCCCCCGGCGCGGTCATTATTCAGCAGGGAGACCCCGCTGATGACGTATTTTCAATGGTGGCGGGAGTTGCACAGGTGTTGGTAGATGAACAGCCCGTTGCCAGAATAGCCACGGGTGAGCTGTTTGGCACAATGGCGGCACTGACTAATGGGCACAGGAATGCCACCGTAACTGCTCTAGAACGCTGTTCGGTGTTGCGCGTTCCCAAGGACCGATTTTTTGAAATTATTCGTACACGACCAGAAGCTGTGCAGGGCCTGTTGGTCGATATGGCGCGCTCTATTACGGCACTGAACGGAGAGGTAGTGGCATTGCGCCAACGTGTGTCAGAACCGTAAAACTTATTCCTAGTCACTTAAATACTGAGAGTTCCAGTTAATGTCTGATCCGGTAATGGGCGCAACGAGCCCTGAAACCCTATCGTTACGCGATTATGCCGAAAAGGCTTACCTCGATTATTCGATGTACGTCATTCTGGATCGCGCGCTGCCCAATATCGGGGATGGGCTCAAGCCCGTCCAGCGACGTATCGTTTATGCGATGAGTGAGCTGGGTCTGAAAGCTACGGCTAAATTTAAAAAATCGGCGCGCACCGTCGGTGATGTCATTGGCAAGTTTCATCCCCATGGTGACAGCGCCGCCTATGAAGCCATGGTGCTTATGGCTCAGGACTTCAGCTATCGCTATCCCTTAATCGATGGTCAAGGTAACTGGGGATCACCCGACGACCCTAAGTCGTTTGCAGCGATGCGTTACACCGAATCTAGGCTCACGCACTACGCTGACATTCTCTTGGCTGAGTTGGGACAGGGTACTGTTGATTGGCAACCAAACTTTGATGGCACTCTCGATGAGCCTATGGTGTTGCCGGCACGTGTTCCGAACCTGTTGCTCAACGGCACAACAGGGATTGCTGTGGGTATGGCCACTGATATTCCACCGCACAACCTCCGGGAGGTTGTTAGTGCAACTATCCGTTTGTTAGAGGCGCCCCGGGCCGGGCTAGAAGATCTCAGTGATATTATTCAGGGTCCTGACTTTCCCACTGAAGCCGAAATCATAACGCCTCGCTCTGAAATTAGTGCGATGTATAAAACCGGTCGGGGCTCCCTCAAAATGCGCGCGGCTTGGCGGATCGAGGATGGTGCCGTGGTGATTTACGCCTTACCGCATCAAGTTTCTGGATCGAAAGTCCTTGAACAAATTGCCGCCCAAATGCAGGCCAGAAAGCTGCCAATGGTTGGTGACCTCCGTGATGAGTCTGATCATGAGCATCCAACACGCTTCGTAGTAGTGCCCCGTTCAAACAGAGTTGATCTTGATGCGTTGATGAGTCATCTGTTTGCGACCACTGATCTAGAGCGAAACTATCGGGTCAATCTTAATGTGATAGGAATCGACGGTCGTCCGGGCGTGAAATCGTTGGCGACAATTTTGCTCGAATGGTTGGAGTTCCGCAGGACCACCGTGCGCCGTCGCTTGGAGCATCGGTTAGAAAAAGTCCTGAAGAGACTACACATTCTTGAGGGCTACCTCGTTGCTTATTTGAATATTGATGAGGTCATTCGCATCGTTCGTGAGGAAGACGAGCCTCGCCCCGCGCTCATGGCACGGTTTGGGCTGACTGAGCTACAGGCCGACGCTATTCTCGATTTGAAGCTGCGAAATCTTGCCAAGCTCGAGGAAATGAAAATTCGCGGCGAGCAAAATGAATTGGCTGAGGAGCGTGATGATCTCGAAAAAACGTTGGGCAGTGATGCACGACTAAAAACCCTGATAAAAAAAGAACTGGAGGCCGTTGCTAAGGACCACGGCGATGAGCGTCGTTCGCCTATTGTCGAGCGTGAAGAGGCCAAGGCTTTCAGTGAATTGGAGCTGACCACGGCGGACCCCTTGACCATTGTTCTTTCTGAGAAGGGTTGGATAAGAGCGGCCAAAGGCCACGATATTGACCCCGAATCGCTCAGCTATAAATCGGGAGACGCGTTTAAATTGGCGGCCAAAGGACGCAGCAACCAACCCACCGTTGTCTTTGACTCCACCGGTCGGTCATACAGTTTACCCAGCCACCAGTTGCCCTCGGCTCGTGGCCAAGGAGAGCCACTGACAGGCCGCATCAACCCTCCATCGGGGGCAACTTTCGAGGCCTTACTCACGGGAGTAGATGCAGATCGCTTTCTGTTAGCCAGTGACGCGGGCTATGGTTTTGTCGCACGATTTGCTGATTTGCAAACTAAAAATAAGGCGGGAAAAGCGGTTTTGTCGTTGCCTAAAGGTGCTGGCGTACTACAGCCCGGCAGTGTTGGCAGCGCGGACGAGTCAGCAATGGTTGCCGCGGTGACAAATGAAGGTCGGTTACTGGTATTCCCGCTTTCAGAGCTTCCCGAGCTATCTCGCGGCAAGGGAAATAAAATCATTGGTATTCCAACCCCAAGGGCGGCTGCCCGCGAGGAATTAATGGTGGGCGCGGTCGTTTTGGTTGCTGGCAATGTATTGCAAATTACTGCGGGTAAACGCCACTTGAAACTCAAATTCAGTGATCTCGAGCATTATCGTGGTGAGCGGGGAAGGCGTGGCAATAAGTTGCCTAACGGTTTTCAGAAGGTAGTTGCTGTGGGCGTGGTAGGAGCAGACTGAAGTCTGAACTTATTCTTCGGGCTGCTCATTGGTAATCAGGGCCCGCAGCAAAATTTCGCGTTGGCGCTCGAGCAGGTCCCTATGGCCATCGGCAAATGTCCCCAGTTGATAGCGTCCGGCTGTAGCCTCTTTGATGCTGACACGGTTGATCAGCTGTACGTCTTGTATCAAAGATTCGAGCAGGTGAATTTCGTTCCCCGATTGGCGGGCTAACGCCTCTAGCTCATCCACAGCAGCTTGGGTATACAACCCCGGATAAATGTCTTCGCTATCGCCGCGTCCAAGTTCACTGTCGCCTACGGCAAGCCCTAAGCCAACCGACAATCTGAGTTGCTGCTCAAGCTTTGGTGCGGTCTGTTGAATCAGCCACGCGCTACTTGCAGCCCGAACCGTCGGGGAGGCAATTTTGTGTTTACCGGTGAACCACACGGCAATACCGAACTGGCGTACGACCTGCAGCTCACCATTATAAAAGCCCGACGCGCCGTAGATCATTCGGTGCACATGAGCGACATAGCGCTGCAGCCGTCTTTCGTCCACTGTTTCCAAGTAACCAGGTAGGCTTCTGAAGTGAATGAAAAGGATGGCGGTTTCAACATAGTGCTGATTACCCTCCTGTTGCGTTTCGGAGGGCGGTCTCAATAAATCCAGTGGCAGTGCTGCAACCCGTTCTCTTAGCGCTTCGATCTCATTAGTGCTTACCTTTTGGGAATCTCCGACAGCACCCAGCTCTGCCGCTACGGCTTGTAAGTTTTTGCCCACTCGCAAAGCGAGAGTTCGGGTGGTCAGGTACACAGCAATGCTTAGTAATATCGCCAGACCAGAGAGGCTGACCACAAATCGAAACTGGGTACTGTCGCGAACGGCTGTGTTGAGCGCGACTTCCGCGATACCCGCCTGATCCCCAGCAATCATAATCGGGGCCTGAAAGATCAAACTGCTGGATTGTTGCTTCCCAACCGCGGCAAGTTCGCGTTTATCGACGTCAAGTGCTCTCGCTGCGACGATACTTTGCTGTTCGGCAAGTTTGTTTAGCTCGCCGGCGATTCCCAGGCGGTCACCAGTCGCCATCTCTGCACTCAGTCGCCGGGCTAATTGCTCGGCAACAGCTTTCCCGTACTCGCTTTGCAGGTTGGCTTGGCTGTGACTGCTGGACTGTGCGGCTAGCGCGACCAATGCAAGACTGGAAATGAGACAGCACAAACACGCGGTTGCGGCTAGCTGCTGATGCAGCGGTAAGCTGCGGAAAGCGATGGTGAGTGCGCGCACTATTTTCGGCCTTCTTTTGAGTAACTCGCAGTATAAACCTCACGTCTGCGCTATGCTTGTCCTCCCCAAGGAATAATCTATGACTGACAATCTCTACGCATTGACTGCTATCTCGACCAGTAGTCAGGCCGATGCCTTTGCCCCTATCGATAAAGCCTTACGGGCATTATCGGTAACAGTGCTCGACGTCAAAGCATTGGCCGTGCCTCGATCATTGGCGGAGCGACGATCAGCGCGTGTTTATTCCTTGCCCGCAGGTGTGGATGTGAATTCATTGACACAATCCCTCAGGGCGCTTGAAGTTCAAGCACCAATGGACTGGGCGATACAAACATTGGCTTCGCGAGTGCGTCGGTATCGCCTCGCGGTCTTTGATATGGATTCGACGTTGATTCGTTGCGAGGTCATCGATGAGCTTGCAAGGTACGCGGGAGTCGGTGAGCAAGTCGCTGCCATCACCGACCGTGCCATGCGAGGTGAGCTTGATTTCCAAGCAAGCTTTATTGAGCGGGTGGCGTTGCTCAAGGGCCTAGATGCTGCTGTTGTCGATGGCATCATGGACGCCATGCCTATCACCGAGGGTGTGGGTGAGTTGATCCTAACTTTGCGTGCCAGAGGCATTTACACTGCTATTTTGTCCGGTGGATTTATGCCGTTTGCTCAATATTTACAGCGGCAGTTCGGTTTTGATGAGGTCCATGCTAACGGCCTAGAGATCGATCGAGGAGTGTTGACGGGAAAAGTGCAGCTACCCATTGTTGATGGTGACTACAAGCGTGAAACGTTAGTGGAAATTGCAAGGCGGCGAGATATTGATCTCGCTGACACTATCGCGGTGGGTGACGGCGCCAATGATTTACCGATGCTGACGACGGCTGGACTCGGGGTGGCGTACGCTGCTAAACCCGTCATTCAGAAACAGGTGGATGTGCAGCTGAATCATGCGGGTCTCGATGGCGTTTTATATTATCTGGGCGCTGGAAGCGAACTCGGTGATTAAGAGCGCTGAACTCGGAGCAATGCTGCGGTATGATTCGCGGCGACTGACGTAAGGAGCGCCCTATGGCCAATTTTTCTACCAACGAATTTAAATCCGGTCTAAAAGTGATGCTCGATGGTGAGCCTTGCTCCATTCTCGAAAACGAGTTCGTGAAACCGGGTAAAGGCCAGGCATTTAACCGCGTGAAATTACGTAATTTGCGTTCAGGCCGCGTATGGGATCGCACATTTAAGTCTGGCGACTCTCTTGAGGGCGCCGATGTCCTCGATGTGGAGCTTGAGTACTCCTACACCGATGGTGAATTCTTTTACTTCATGGATCCGGTCAGCTACGACCAGCATGCTGCCGGTGCTGATGCCGTGGGGGATACGCAGAAATGGTTGAGAGAGCAGGAAAAGTATGAGGTCACCCTATACAACGGGGCACCGATTACCGTGAGCCCGCCTAACTTTATTGAGCTTGAGATTACTGAAACAGACCCAGGCTTGAAAGGCGATACCGCCCAGGGCGGCTCCAAGCCGGCTACCCTGACTACAGGTGCTGTAGTACGCGTTCCTTTGTTTATCTCACAGGGTGAGTCTATCCGGATTGATACCCGCACCGGAGAGTACGTCAGTCGCGCGAGTAAGAGCTGAACGGCAGCAGTGACAACCTGGCGCCCGGGAGCTGATCATGCCGTCCAGCGGCAGCGAGCGGCTTTGCTGGCGGATCTCAGAAATTACTTTGCCCAGCACCACATCATGGAGGTGGAGACACCACTGTTGTGTCGTGCGGGAGTGTCAGACCCTGCCTTAGAAAATTTTGAAGTGCCCTGCGGCACAGAAACGCGGTTTTTACAGACCTCTCCGGAATACGCTATGAAACGCCTGTTAGCGGCGGGCAGTGGCGATATTTTTCAGATTTGTAAGGCCTTTCGGCTGGAGGAGCAGGGAGCCCGTCATAACCCTGAGTACACGTTGCTGGAATGGTACCGACTGGGTATCGACCACTATCAACTGGCGCGTGAGGTTGGGGAACTCGTTGCGGCTGTGCTGGAACGCCCGGGGTGGCAGGTTTGGTCATGGTCAGCGCTCTTTCAGGAGGTGCTGGGCACCAGTGCTCACAGTGCTTCTAGAGAGGATCTCGAGCTATTGGCCTCACGCCGGTTGGGGGAAATTCCATCGCAGCTTGAGCGAGATGATTTGTTCGATTTGTTGATGAGTCATTGCGTGGAGCCTGAAATAGCGGGCTGGGGCATTGTTTTAGTCGTTGATTATCCTGAATCTCAGGCCGCCTTGGCACGACAGATTATAGATGTGATGGGAGAGCCCTGTGGGGCTCGTTTTGAATGCTATGTGGATGGTATCGAGTTGGCCAATGGCTACTGGGAGTGCGGCGATGCCGCCGATCTCAGAGCGCGGTTTGCTGCAGATAACAGCTTACGTCAAACGCGTGGCCAAAGGAGTCGCAGTCCTGACGAGCAGTTGCTTGGGGCTCTATCGGCGGGCCTGCCCTCTTGTGCAGGTGTCGCTTTGGGCGTCGATCGATTACTGGCATTAAAGACGGGAGCGCAAGATTTAGATGCCGTCTTGAGCTTTGCGTGGTCACGCAGTTAAGGTTTTTAAAGGCTAAGTACCACAGGCCCGTATCGATCTACGAACTCCTGAGGCGGGCGACGGGGTTTGCCCGTGGAAATTTCAATACAGACGAACTGATGTTTGGCGCGCAACACAGTTTTTCCGTTGTTGATATCAATGATTTGAAACTGGCGTTCCATGGTCAACTTTCGGTCCCACCGGGTTATCCAAGTGCCGACTTGAAGTTCATCGCTTTCATGGGTCGCGCGAAGATACTGGTATTCCGCCTGCGTGAGTGCCATTGCGCGATTCAGCGCTCGATACTGATTTTCGCCGAGTCCAAGGTCGCGAGTGTGAGACCAAGCGGCTTGCTCGCACCAATACACGTACACGCCGTTATTGGTGTGGGATAGCGCATCGATATCCTCGGAGCTGACTGTCACAGGGTAAACGTGTGGGGCGGGGTAGTCCCAATCGAGCACGGTCATGCTGGCGCTGCCTTATCGGCAGGTTTTTGCGCAATCATCAGGTAGCCAAGAGTGATGGCAATCAGCGGGCATACATAATTAAAGACAGCGAAGGGCAAATATTCTAGGGTCAAAACGCCCAGGGTGGCACTCATGTAGGCGCCGCAGGTATTCCAGGGGATGAGCACCGATGTCAATGTGGCAGAGTCTTCGAGGGACCGAGACAGGTTGAGTCGATTCAGGCCACGCTGGTCATAGGCTACTGTAAACATACGTCCGGGTAAGGCAATAGCTAAAAACTGATCGGCCGCGAGAACGTTGGTGACAACACCCCCGGTCACCGTGGCCAATACTAAATCTCCCGTATTGCGTACTCTCTTGAGTGCTGCCTCTAACAAGTGCGCCAAAATACCTGTTCGCTCAAGTACACCGCCAAAAGACAGGGCAGTGACAATGAGCCAAACCGTGTTAAGCATGCTTGCCATCCCCCCTTTGCTCAGCAGCTCATTGAGCGATGGATCTGTGCTGCTGCCGGTATAGCCGGCGAACAATACAGTCCATAACCCCCTCAAAGTAGGTGCAGGTCCATTGCTGTCGAGGCTCTCACCAAAACGACGAACGGCTTCAGGCTGAACCAGTAACGCAAAAACAATGCCGATGGCGGTGGACAGCAATATGGCGGGGTAGGCCGGCACTCTTAAGAAAATCAGCACCAGCATGCCTAGCAGGGGTAACAGGCTGTACCAGGCTACATTGAACTCGGCTGCAAGAGCGGTTCGCAGCTGAGCAATATCCTCGGGTGGGCGAGTGACTTGCTCGCTGTTCATCAGTAGAAAAAAGGCAAGGGCCACGGCAAATGCGGGTACCGTGGTCCAAAGCATATGGCGAATGTGTTGAAACAAATCGACACCGGCACAGGCTGCTGCCAGGTTTGTCGTGTCTGACAGCGGCGACAGTTTATCGCCGAAATAGGCGCCAGAGATGATCGCCCCTGCGGTCATCGCGCTCGAGAGGCCAAAGCTCTCAGCGATACCAATAAGGCCAATGCCTAGGGTTCCAGCCACTGTCCAAGAGCTGCCGATACTTATCGACGCTAGCGCACAGATGACGGCAGATGCGGCATAAAAGATCTCGGGATCGAGCAGTGCGACGCCGTGATAAATCATGGCCGGTACCGTACCCGCTAGGATCCAACTTCCGATGAGAGCACCCACAGCAAGTAAAATAAGAATGGGCCCGAGACCCACCTGTATGCCGTCAGTTAGTGCTTTTTGAATATCTGGCCAGTGAAGGCCACGGCGCAGCCCTACAAGAGCTGCAATACCCGTGGCAATAACAAGAACGATTTGATTGGGCCCGTAGGATGCATCTGAACCGAAAAGTTGTACTGCGCCTGCCAGCATACCCACCAGCAGTAAAATGGGCACAAGGGAAAGTAGCATGGCCTATTCCGGACGGTAGCCGGGTTTTGCCATGGTGATTTGAAAGGTGCCGATGATTCTCTCGCGGAACCCGCCCTCGCAGTAGCTGAGATAGAACCGCCACATACGAATAAACCGGTCATCAAAGCCCATTTCTTTCACCTTTTCAGTTTGCTCCAAAAAGCTATGGTGCCATGCTTCGAGGGTGCGTGCGTAGTCTAGGGTGATGTCGCGTAGCTGGGTGATTTGCAAGTCAGTGTGGTTGGCTAAGTTTTCGCTAATAACTCTTAACGACGGCAAGCAGCCTCCGGGAAAAATATAACGCTTGATGTAGTCAACGGACTGTCTGGCAAAGTCATAGCGCTGATCGGGAATGGTAATGGCCTGAATGACCGCTTTGCCGGTGGGCTTTAACAGCTTACTAACGCAGCGGAAATAGCTCTCGTAGAATTCATGTCCCACCGCTTCGATCATTTCAATGGACACGAGTTTATCGAAGGTGCCCTCGAGCTGACGGTAGTCTTGGCAAAGCACGGTAATTTGATTTTCCAGACCCCTAGCTTTCACGGCTTGCAGGGTGTGTTCATATTGCTCTTGAGATATTGTCGTTGTGGTGACATTACAGCCATAGTGCTCGGCCGCATGCATGGCCATGCCACCCCACCCGGTGCCTATCTCGATCAACTCATCATCGGGTTTTAACTCCAATGACTGGCAAATCAGGTCGAGTTTGTGCACCGCGGCCTCATCGAGAGTTGCTGATGCATTGGGGTAAGCCGCGGACGAATACATCATGGTGGGATCTAGGAATAGTTCAAAAAAATCATTACCCAGGTCGTAATGTGCGGCAATATTTTCTTTCGACCCTGTTTCCGTGTTTCGTTTGCCAAAATGGGCAAGCTTTAACCCTAACTGCATAATCCAGCTTTGCTTATCTTTCATTGCCATCATTGTTTCCATGTTGGCACTGAACAAGCGTGTCACTTCAGTCAGGTCTCGGCTACTCCACTCGCCATCAATGTAGGCCTCACCGGAGGCTATTGTCCCCCCCGTAAGAATGCGCCAATAAGTTCGGTTGTCATGAATATCAACGTGCGCATGGGGTGCCTCGGGGCGGTCATCATTGCCGAGGGCAAATACCTCATCGCCGTCGTGCAGAGTCAGCGTGCCGACGCGAATATTTCGAAACAAGCGCAGCAGCAGCTCTCTGGCTAATTGGGGCTTAGCAGCTCGGCTGAGAGTGGGCAGCTTTACAATGTTTCGCACACTGGATTCAGACATTGGGTGTTACCTCGATGGTTCTCTTCAGCAAAATTACGGGGTTATCCCCGATTCGGATGAGGGTGAAACGGCACCCCTTTTACCCAAAGTTTCAGTGCTTGCCAATAAATAGCGGCAATGACCTTAAGTGTCATAAATGGCAGCCCCCAAAGCGCCCAGTTCAGATGGGTCGCCGTGAATGGACGGGCTTCTAAAGAAAGCGTGGCATCAAAAACCTTTTCAGTCCCCTCTAAAGCACTTAGCTTGATGGCCAGCTGATCCCCAGGGGCGCTGCTTGACCAGCGGTACTTCATGTTCATAGGGTTGAAAGGAGAGACATGCAAGGTCTTTTGAAACTCGGTGTGTACTTTACCCTGAGAGTGCTCCACGGGAATGACGTAGCTTTGACGTTCATCCCAAGGAGTATTGGTCACCTCGGCAACGATATAACGCAGTGTTTGGCCGTCGGGGGCATAGCAGAAATAGCACGCGATAGGGTTAGCCTGAATACCGAAGTAGCGCCAGTTCGCCAGCAAAAAAATGGGGCCTAGGTTCTGAGGACCACACTCAAGAGTGATGCAGTTTGTTACGGCCTCAATGAGGGGGGTTTGAGCGTCACCCAGGAAGTCCTCCCGTCGAAACGCTGCGGGCGCCCAGCGTCTCGCTGACCAAAAAGGGATGTTGTCTGTCAACGCGGGTAACGCATCAAGCTGTACCAGAGGCATAAAGACTTTGTAAGAAAAACGGTGTTGCTTGGGGCTGTGGCGGCAGTGAAACAACGTGCCACGATATAGCTTGGAGATCATGCGGCCATTGAATCCGTCTCAGCCAAGGCCTCGGCGACCCTGAGACCACTGACTAGACCGTCTTCATGAAAGCCATTTCGCCAGTAAGCACCGCAGAACCAAGTGTTGTTAACGCCATTGATCTCCTCCCAGCGCCCTTGCGCCTCCACGCCAGCCACGGTGAATTGGGGATGGGCATAGTTAAACCGACCGAGAATTCGGGCTGGGTTGATGGAATCTGTGTCGTTCAGGGTTACGCAAAATGTCTCCGGCGCTTGGATTCCCTGCAGAATGTTCATATTGTAAGTCACCACCGCCCTGTCATTACCTGGCCGCATGCGATAGTTCCAACTTGACCACGTTTTACGATTTCTGGGGAGAACCCGATCGTCAGTATGAAGAACAACATCGTTATCACGGTAGGGTATGGCTCCAAGAATCGCCTGCTCTTTGGCCGATGGGTCGGCCAGCATGGCGAGAGCTTGATCCGAGTGAGTGGCAATTACAACCTGATCAAACTGGCGCCTTAAACCGTTTTTAAACTGCAGCTGGACGCCTCTTCCCGGGGTTCGTTCAACACGTTGAACGGGATGATTGAGGAAGATCCGGTCTTCAAAGCCAAAGGTAAGTGGTGGGATGTACTCGCGGCTGCCGCCTTCTATCACTCGCCACTGGGGTCGGTTAGCAACCTGAAGAAGGCCATGATTTCGAAAAAATCGGATAAAGAATTCGACTGGAAAATCTCGGGCGTCTGAGAAATCAGCGGACCAGATGGCAGATGTCATCGCCAGCAAGTAGTCTTTACAAAAAGCCTCGCTGTAGCGCTGTCTCTCGAGATAGCAGCCCAGGGACTCGCCTGTAGCTAGAAGCCCGGCATCTAAATCGGCAACCGATTCTTTATTGAACCTCAAGATATCTCTCACCATGGAGAGGAATTTGGGAGAGACCAAGTTACGCCGCTGCGCAAACAGGGTGTTTAGGTTGTTGCCGGCGTATTCAAGCCCGGTTGTATCATCCGAGACTGAAAAGCCCATGGCCGTGGCGCGAGTGGCAACGCCCAAGCTTTCAAGAAGTTCGATAAAATTGGGGTAGGTGTGGTCGTTGTAAACAATAAAGCCCGTATCTATGGCGTAGCGTCTTGCGCCCAGCTTTACATCGTAAGTGGCGGTATGGCCGCCAATGCGATCAGACGCCTCAAAAACAGCGACATTATGCCTAAGAGCCGCCAGCCGGTGCGCGCAGCCCAAGCCGGAAATGCCTGACCCGATTATTGCAACCTTCACCAGCGTGCCACCCACAGTCCCAAGAATATTCGTGTAGAGATTACGTCTTTGGTAGGGGCGCGGATCAGCGTGGTTGTGATGGTTGCAGCTTCGTGTATGCTAACTGGTAGAATTTCACAAGTTTTACGGTGCGGCATGGTCGAAAACAAAAATGATGGCGAGACGGAAACGGGTCGCAGTTCCAATAAGTGGGCTGTGCCGACTGGACGGCGTACCGATGAGTGGAGCGAATGCCTAGTCTTGATCGGTAAGAGCAGTGATAGAGCGTCTTTCACTCGGTTTTTCCGGCATTTCGCACCACTGATCAAAGCGTTTGCGCTAGCCGGATCGAGCCTATCCGCTGCCCATGCCGACGAGCTTGTTCAAGAAGTTATGCTCAAGGTTTGGCAAAAGGCGAGCGGTTTCAATCCAGAAAAAGCGGCTGCCAGCACTTGGATTTATACAATTGCTAGGAATTGCCGAACCGACATGTTTCGCCGGCTGCAAAAGTTCGACACGCCTCTGGCTGCAGACGACCTCAACATCGAACTCGAGGGAGAAGAGCCCTTTACGGTACTCCATACCCGACGCGGTTCAGATCGCATCAAAGGTTTAATGGGACAGTTGCCCCCAGATCAGGCGCAAATTTTGGCCAAGGTGTACATGGAAGGTAAATCGCATTCTGAGGCGGCAGCCGAGCTCGACTTGCCGCTGGGCACCGTGAAGTCCCGAGTGAGGCTCGCCATACAAAAACTTCAGGTACAAATGGACAGGCAGTAAACCGATTGTGGAGCTGGGGCGTAAATCCCTGAAACAATCAGTAGGTAGCCCGCGCTTAGCAAAGCTGGGGTACTAAGGGCAGCACAGATATGGCAAAGCATCATCCTTCTAACGATTTCCTAATGGAGCACGCGGCAGGCAGTCTGCCAGTTGCGCAAGCCGCTTGCGTGGCGGCACATTTATCTTATTGCGAGCGGTGTCGTCGCACAGACGACCAACTCCAGACCGTGGGTGGAGCCATGCTTGAACGGCTCGAACCCGTGGCGGTGCCAGAGGCGCTCCTCGATACCGTTCTAGCCCGCCTCGAAGACCCGGCTCCTTTGACCTACAGCGGTCAGACTGAAGCATCAGAGCTACCTGGGTTGCTGCAAAGACTGATTAATAAAGACTTCGGGCAGTTGGTTTGGAAGCGCGTTACCCGCGCATTGAGCGTCAGTTATCTGTCCACAGGCGACCAAAGCTATGAGTTTGCATTGCTGCGCATAGCGGCGGGCGGCCGCATTCCCGAGCACACCCATGGCGGTAGTGAGATGACTCTCGTCCTCGAAGGCGGATTTAGCGATGGCAGAGACAGCTATCATCCAGGGGACTTCATTTTTAGGAGCGGTGAGGACACCCACGCCCCTGTTGCCCTAGATGGCGAAGATTGTATTTGTTTGACAGTGCTAGACGCGCCCCTGCGCTTCACCAGCTGGCAGCATCGCTGGCTTAACCCTTTCCTCAAACTCCGCGCCAGTTAGGTACGATTTTGGGCACAGGGCCCAGAACGAGTGCGCCTAACTTCTGCGAGACGTGAATATTCACATTGTGTACACTCTCGCGCCTCTAATCACAAAAATATTAGGTTAAGACACTATGCGACTAGCGATACCCCGTGAGACGCACCCCGGTGAAGACCGCGCGTCTGTCACTCCGGACACAGTCAAGAAACTGGTTCGACTTGGAGCTGATTTAGCTATAGAAAGTGGCGCAGGCGCCGGTGCTGGCTTCAGTGATGAAGCCTACGCCGCAGAAGGCGCGTCAGTGGTGACAGATCGCGACGCCCTTCTCGGTAGCGCGGACATGGTGCTGCGCTTGCGCAAACCCGAGCTGGACGAAATTGCGAAGCTCAAGTCGGGGTGCATCCATGTATCATATCTTGACCCCTTCAATGAGCACGCGCTGATTCGCGAGTTTGCGGCGAAGAGCATAACCGCGGTGAGCATGGAGATGATTCCCCGATCAACGCGCTCACAAAAAATGGATGCGCTAAGTTCGCAGGCCAACCTTGCGGGCTATATGGCGGTGATGTTGGCCGCGACGCGGCTACCCAGAATCTTTCCGATGATGATGACCCCAGCGGGCACTTTGAAGCCCTCTAAGGTGTTCATCATTGGCGCTGGCGTGGCGGGTTTACAAGCCATTGCAACTGCCAAGCGCCTCGGCGCGCGTGTTACTGCTTTTGATACACGGCCAGTGGTTGCGGAGCAGGTTCAGTCACTGGGTGGGAAGTTTCTTGAGATCGATCTGGGCGATACGGGTCAAACTGCAGATGGCTACGCACGAGAGCTCACACCCGAGCAGGTAGAAATTCAGCGGCAAGCCCAAAAGGCCGTGATTGCAGACTCTGACGTGGTTATTACGACAGCACAGGTCTTTGGGCGAAAGCCACCGGTCCTCGTTACGGCCGATATGGTCGCGGGAATGGCTCCCGGATCTGTTGTGGTCGATATGGCGGCTGAGACCGGCGGTAATGTTGAAGGCTCAGTACCCGATGAAGTTGTGGATGTGGGCGGCGTAACGATCGTGGGTACCGGCAACTTAGCGAATTTGGTGGCACGTGACGCGACCCAAATGTACGCCAGCAATATGTTCAATCTTGTTGAAGACACCTGGGACAAAGAGACCGGAGCGTTCGTTTTGGATATGGAAAACGACATTCTGCCTGGCTGTGTTATCACCCACGCTGGTGCTGTTGTGCACCCTACTATTAAAGACATCATCGAAGGAGCCAGCTGATCATGAACGGTGCCGAATATCTTCTGTTTATTCTCATGCTCTCGGTTTTCTTGGGTTTTGAGCTGATTAATAAAGTCCCAGCAACATTGCATACCCCACTCATGTCAGGGGCGAACGCCGTTTCGGGGATCACGGCCGTAGGCGCGGTAGCGTTAGCTGGCAGCGGAGAAGGCGATCTTGCGCAGTGGCTGGGCGCTGGTGCCGTAGCTCTAGCAAGCATCAACGTCGTGGGCGGCTACCTTGTTACAGACCGCATGCTGGGCTTCTTCAAGAAGCGGGAGAATTGATAATGGATACTTCGCTTGTGACGGGTTTGGGATATGTAGTCGCGTCGGGCCTCTTTATTTTTGGTCTGAAAATGCTGGGTTCTCCTGCAACAGCGCGCCGGGGAAACATGGTCTCTGCCGCTGGTATGTTGGTGGCGATTGTTGTGGCACTTCTTGATCAGGGCATCGTTGATTACACCTACATCGCTGGAGGCATGGTAGTCGGCGGTCTCATTGGTGCTGTTGTCGCGCGCTCGGTTGCGATGACGTCAATGCCTGAGATGGTCGCCCTGTTTAATGGTCTAGGGGGTTCCGCGTCGCTTCTTGTGGGGTGGGCCGCTCTGTCACCTGATTCTGCAACGTTCACCTTGATCACTATTGTTCTGTCCATTTTGATCGGGGGCGTCACATTGACCGGCTCGCTCATCGCTTACGGCAAACTGAGTGAAAAGTTGGGTAGCGGGCAAATCGTATTTAGCGGGCAGCAAATTGTTAACTCATTGGTGGTGCTGGGTATCATCGGCGGGGCAACTCTGTTTGTGATGGAGCCAACAAACACGCTGTATTTGTACGCAGTCATTGGTTTGGCACTCGTTTTTGGCATTATGGTGGTGATCCCCATTGGCGGTGCCGACATGCCCGTGGTGATTTCACTGCTCAACTCATACTCAGGGCTTGCCGCTTGTGCAGCCGGTTTTGCGATTGATAACAACGTGCTCATTGTGGCGGGATCTTTGGTGGGTGCTTCTGGCATTATTTTGACCCAGATCATGTGTAAAGCCATGAACCGCTCGCTTTCAAATGTTTTGTTTTCCGGATTTGCGAGCGTCTCAAACGAAGTCACTGAGATTGAGGGTGAAATTAAGCCCATCAGCGCCGATGACGCCTACTACATACTTGAAGCAGCCAGCAGCGTAGCGATTGTTCCGGGTTACGGCATGGCGGTGGCTCAGGCGCAGCACGTCGTTAAAGAGCTTTCAAACCTGCTCGAAGCTAATGGCGCCGAGGTGGTGTTTGGTATTCACCCTGTGGCTGGGAGAATGCCGGGGCACATGAACGTGTTGTTAGCGGAGGCCGACGTGCCCTACGACCAACTCCTAGAGATGGACGAGGTCAATCCTCGGATGGATACAGTAGACGTGGCCATTGTTATTGGCGCCAACGACGTGGTGAATCCCGCCGCTAGAGAGGTGGAGTCTTCACCTATTTACGGTATGCCGGTAATCAACGTTGCCGACGCGCGAACGGTTTTCGTGCTGAAGCGGTCAATGGCCTCGGGTTTCGCGGGCATTGAGAATCCTCTGTTCTATAAAGAGAATACCCGCATGCTCTTCGGTGATGCTAAAGAGAGTTTGGGAAAACTGGTGTCAGAGCTCAGCAGTTAAACAAGTCTTTGACAAAAAGCCCGCTTTTTAGCGGGCTTTTTTTTTGGATATTTTTTCAAGCTTTTAGGCTTTGCAGGCACAATACCATTAACGCTTCGACGACATCGGCTTAGGGGTGCGAATCATTCAGGTTTTCCGCTTTCCTGATCAAACTGCAGACTGGCAAGTCGCGCGTAAAGCGGTGACGTTGAAAGCAGCTCGTTATGAGTCCCCGTGGCGACGACCCGGCCTTGGTCTACTACAGCAATATTGTCGGCATTGATGATCGTTGAGAGACGGTGGGCGATTATGATCGTCGTCCTGTCATGCATGATCTCTGCAAGAGCCTGCTGGACATAAAATTCACTTTCCGTATCTAGGGCGCTGGTTGCCTCATCGAGTAATAAAATTTCGGGGTTCTTCAAGACCGCTCTCGCGATAGCGATTCGTTGGCGCTGACCACCCGATAATCGAACACCCTGAGCACCGAGAGGGCTGTTATATCCCTCGGGCAACTGCGAAATAAAGTCATGTGCATACGCCGCTCGCGCTGCGGACTCGATTTCAGCGTCGGTAGCGTCTGGCTTACCGTAGGCGATGTTGTAACGAACACTGCCACTAAAAAGTACCGGGCTTTGGGGTACCAAAGCGGCGCGCTCGCGCCAGGCCGCCAGGGGAATTTGGCGCAGATCGTAGTTTCCGTAGCTGACTGAGCCTTGCTGTGGGTCATAAAAGCGCTGTAACAGTTCAAAGAGCGTTGATTTCCCCGCCCCCGACTGGCCGACTAGGGCCAGAGATTTTCCGGGTGGTACCGATAACTCAAAATCTGTCAGTGCGGGTTGATCCGGTCGACTGGGATAGGAAAATGTGACTTTATTAAACCTAATGGGCGAACGAATGTCCGGAATGTCTGTGCCATTGTCGGAGATGACACTAGTCTCGTTCAGCAGCTCCATGAGGCGTTCCGCCGCACCTGCAGCGCGCTGGAGATCCCCCCAGACTTCCGACAGCGTCGCAAAAGCTGCGCCTAACATGACGGCATAGAATACAAAGGCACCCATCTCTCCGCCGGACATACGGCCTGAAATGACGTCTTGCCCGCCACTCCACATCATGCCCGCCATAGCGGCGACTAACAGTAAAATGGCAAAGCCGGTGAGAAGGGCGCGCTGCCGGATCCTAGCGCGGGCCACATCAAACGCTATGGTTACATCCCGATCGAAGGCGGTTTGTTCCATGGTTTCTCGATTGTAGCTTTGCACTATCTTGATCGACTGGAGGATCTCGCCTGCGTGACTGCCCACTTCGGCAATGGTTTGTTGGCTTTTATTGGACAAGTTGCGAACTCGCCGGCCAAAAAACAAGATAGGCAGCAAGGTGAGGGGTACGCCTACGAGAATAATTAGGCTCAATTTTAAATTAGTGATGAGCATTAGGATCAGCGCGCCCACGAGGGATAGGGTGTTGCGAGCTGCCAAGCTAACCGAGGAGCCTATGAGTGTTTGTAGCAACGTGGTGTCTGTCGTTAATCGGGACATAATTTCACCCGACTGATTGGACTCGAAGTAGCTGGGATGAAGGCCCACAAGGTTGGAGAAAACGGCGCTTCGAAGATCGGCGCTGACCCGTTCCCCCAACCAAGAAACGAGATAAAAACGCACCATAGCCCCGACTGCCATGGCGGCACCAACGGCTACGATAAATACCACCGCGTTGCGTAACCCCTCGGGATCGCCACCGGCAAAGCCATCGTCGATTAACAACTGCAGGCCATACCCCAGTGATAATTGCAGCATTGACGTAACAATCAGGGCCAAACTTGCTGCCACCAACCGCAACTTGTGTCGCCACAGCAGCCCAAGCAGACCACGCAGTGGGGTAAATCCAGCCGAGGTAGACTCCTCAGGCATCTCCTGAGGTTTTTTCTTGTCTCCACTCATCGATCGGGGGAGCCAGCGGGAGGATAAATTAGGCTACCTTCGATTTCGGCCTTTCGGTCTTCTGATACGTCAGGGAAGGGGAGCTGCTGAGAGTCCCTCCAGCCGTCAAGCTTAGCCGCGACCTCTGACATCGTTTCTTCGCTAGCTTTATGGAAATCACGAACCTGCAGTACTTGGCCCGGCCCCGAAAAGATAGCGCCATTTTCGTGCACAGTCTCAATGATTCGTAGGTTCAGGTCCTCCGCAATGGCGAGAAAGGTTTGATAGTCTGTCGTCATAATGCCGGCATCTACTCTAAATACCGCGGTGGCGGCTTCGATATCTACAAGCCGCACTGAAATTGTGTCTGGCAGGACCCTAGGGTGTGCCGATAGCATTTCGCGGAGTTCGCCAAGAATGACCCGAAGTTGCTCCGATGTTGGCATCTGTATCTGGAGGTTTTTTAAGAATCGAATGCGATCTCGAACCGAGATATTTTCAACCTGATCCGCCGCAAACTTAGCATTGGGAATAAAGACTCGGGTGCGATCTAGGGTTCGCACAGTGACGGATCGCAGTCCAATTTCTTCGACGGTGCCTTTGAGGTCGCCAAAGCGGCATAGATCGCCGGGTCGTATCGGTCGAGCCGCATAAATGGTGACCGCACCAATGATGTTCTCCATAGTGCGCTGAGCAGCCAAGGCAATGGCTAGTGAACCCACACCCAGGCCAGCAATGAGTGTCGAGATGTTAAACCCGGCGTTTTTGGCCCATGCCAGCATGGCCACGACCACAATAATGATTTTCACCATTAAAATGAGCGGCCGCAGCAGTGCGGTCAAATATAGATCACCGGAACTCTCGAGTTGCCTGAATTTATAATCACGCCACAAAGTGAGAAGTGCCACGATAAAAACGGTCGCTGCTAAATATTCGAGGGGTGAGCTTTTCAGGTACACCCGGGCGGTGATCGACAGGCCCAACTGCTCCATGGCAATACGCAGCAGTGCGACATAAATAATAATGCGCATGGGCAGCGCCCAAAAATGCTGGATAGCGAGGGGGAATTTGTTAGGAATGCGCAGAGAAAGCCAGCTCATAAGGCGCGTAATCAGGCCTGAGATCACCCAAAGCAGCCCAAGGGCGATAAACATGGAAAATGTTTGCCAGTTGGTCATACCCAAAAGCGTGAATGTGGGTAGTGTTTTAGCGAGCCAGATCGCCCAATCGGAGTAGCCGTGTTCTTCCCACATGTCCGGAATACGCACCACGGTGGCATTGGAGATACGCCAAACAGACTCACCCTGGCTGTCGGGAATGCGCTGGAGAAAGACGGGTACGACAGTCTCGCTCAGTTGCACCTCGCCTACCTGATCTCGATAGCTGGGAAGGCCATCATCCAGGTGCCCTTCCACGCTGTCGCTCAAGACGCTGATATCTAGTACGTTTTGCTTTGTCCAAACAAAAGCCAATGCCTGAGCCAGTCTCTGGGGCTCGATTGCCGCAATTTCATCTGGTACGTAGCGCAGGTCAAGGTACTGAGCTGCAACATCAAAGTTACCAGCGCGTAAATACTTTCGGAAACCCAGCATCGCATCCAAAGGTGTCCGTGCGGCGGCGGGAGATAACTTGCGCTCGTTAGTTTCCTTGCTGAGCTCCTCTAATTTCTGCTCAGATTGGTAGACAGCTAGCGCGGAGCCTTGTTGATTTGTAACCTCGTTTTTGGCGCTCTGAGCGTGGGCGTTGGCAACGCCTGTCAGGAGCACTCCAAAAACCAGCCACTGGTAGAAGAACTTCATCATAACTACCTCTCAGGTTGATTAAGGTCGAAGCGTGTCCGCAGGTAGACCCGAGCACTTACCTCAAAACTTACCGAGCGCTTGGTCATGGTGTCTCCGATTTTGAGGACCGCTGCTGTAACATTCGGCCAAACACAATGCCCAGCTCAAATAGCAGCCACATGGGAAGTGCTAGCAGCGACTGTGAAATGACATCGGGTGGTGTTAGCAGCATGCCTGCCACGAAACATCCCACGATAATCCAGGGGCGCTTTTTGGCAAGTTTCTCAGGAGTGGTGGCCCCCGTCAGTATCAGAATGATGGCTGCGATTGGAATTTCAAACGCAATACCGAATGCAAAAAATAATTTAAGCACAAAATCCAGATAACGATTGATATCGGTCATTACGGTGATGTCGCTGGGGCCGACGCTGGTGAAAAAAGCGAATATAAGTGGGAAAACTACGAAGTAAGCGAAGGCTGCTCCGGCATAAAATAACAGGACGCTGGACGCCAACAAGGGAAAGGCAATGCGCTTTTCTTTGCGGTACATGCCCGGGGCCACGAACGCCCACACCTGAAATAATATGTAAGGAATAGCGGCAAATACCGCGACCACTAAAGTGAGCTTAAATGGGGTCAGGAAGGGTGACGCGACCTCGGTTGCGATCATGCTCGATCCTTCCGGAAGCAATTCCCTGAGCGGTTGAGAGACAAAGGTGTAGATTTCATTGGCAAAAGGGAACAAGCCGATAAACGCGACCAGAATGGCGAGCACCGCTCGCAGCAGGCGATCGCGTAGTTCTACCAGATGCGCCACAAGGGGTTGCATCGTATCGTTTTGAGGCTCGGTCTCAGTGGCGTCTGATAGCTTGCTCAAGGGTGGTTTACCCTAGATTCCAGCGGCTTTTTGTCAGTACTCTCTGCGTCTTCATTGGGGATGGTCTCAGCCTGCGCCTCTTGCTCCAGGGCAGCGATTTTCTCGGTCACAGGGGCGGTCACATCACGAATTTCGTGTTCGAGCTCGGAGGCACTGTCCTTGAGTTGTTTCAAGATTTCATCGTTGTGTAGCTCTCGCTGCACCTCAAGGCGAACGTCATCCACACTGCGGCGGAATTTTTTAACCCAGTGCAGCGTGGTCCGCACGGCGTCCAGAAATTGTTCTGGGCCAAAAACCAACAGCCCGACAATGCTGATTAAAAGCAGTTCGAAGAATCCAATATCAAACACTGAGATTGCTACCTAAATGTGCGGGTCTGATTAAGACGGGGTCGAATCCTTGGTGTCTACATCGGACTCTTGCCGCTCGTTAGCCACCGAATCCTTGCCGCCCTCATCTTTGACGCTACTTTTGAAGCCTTTAATGGCGCTTCCAAGATCACTACCAATATTTTTTAAGCGCGAGGTCCCAAACAACATGACGACGATCGCCAGTATGATCAGTAATTGCCAAATACTAATTCCACCAAGTCCCATAGTTGTACTCTCCATTTTTGCCTAACCGCGCGACGCGCGTGCGGTTTAGTTTTCAGCTCTTGTAGCTTTTTCCTCGATGCCCGAGGTGCCAATACGATTGCCCAGTGTATCGAGAACTTCGTCATACCGAAGGTCTAGGTGTGCCAGCATCACTAGAGAGTGAAACCAGAGGTCTGCTGTCTCAGCGATAACGGCCGATCGAGCAGCGTCTGTGCCGTCATAATCCTTGGCCGCAAGTACAGTTTCGGTGGCTTCTTCACCGACCTTTTCTAAAATTTTGTTGAGCCCTTTTGCATACAGACTTGCCACATACGAATTTTCGGCGCCGTCAGACTTTCGGGCTTCAAGCGTTTCTTGCAATGCTTCGAGTACGTCGCTCATGGGGTATCGCCCTCTGCCACCCAAGTATCGCCCGTATGACCATAAAAAAAGCAGCTATAACGCCCAGTGTGACAGGCTGCACCGGTTTGCTCGACTTTCAGTAGCAGGGTATCACCATCGCAATCTAGCTTAATATCAACTAAGCGCTGAATGTGACCTGAAGTTTCTCCCTTTCGCCACAGCGCGGCCCTAGATCGAGACCAATAAACGGCTCTCTTTTCCACCAGCGTGAGTCGTAAAGCTTCCTCATTCATCCAGGCCAGCATCAGCACCTCACCACTCTCAGCGTCTTGGGCCACAGCCGGGATAAGTCCTTGGGCATTCCAACGGGGTGTCATTGTGTCAATTTGTGATGTCATGTGTGCAGTATGCCAGACTGTGTCAGCGTTGCTTGGGAGAAAAAGCGGCGAGCACTATGAAGACTGCGCCCGCTATAAAGGCGAGGGGTTCTTCTGGAGAGCCGCTGCCGACGGCTATGAAACCCAGCCCCAGCAGCGTGAATGCCATCGTCCTGCCATTGAGGGTGATTTTTTTGGGCGGGTCTGGTGGGAGGTCCTGCAAATTTTTGATGATGAGATCAGGCAATCGGGGGAGCGTTTCCAGCCAAAAGGGGGCGTCCTGCTGCAAGCGCCGCAGCACGGTTTGAGGTGCGTAACGATCTGCCAGCCAGCGTTCCAGAAATGGCTTGGCGGTATCCCATAGGTTTAGATCGGGATAAAGCTGACGACCTAGTCCTTCAATATTAAGCAGGGTTTTTTGCAGCAGCACCAGCTGGGGTTGAACCGACATTTCAAATTGCCCTGCGGTACGAAAGAGGCTGATCAACATGTGCCCGAAAGAGATGTCTGCAAGGGGCCGCTCAAAGACGGGTTCACAGAGCGTGCGCATAGCCGATTCAAATTCAGCGATCGAGGTGTCTGGCGCCACCCAGCCGCACTCCACGTGGAGCTTTGCCACGAGTCTGTAATCTTGTTGGAAAATAGCCAGCAGGTTGCGTGCCAGGTAGTAAAGATCGTCTTCATCGAGCTGGCCTACGATGGCGCAGTCGATAGCCAAATACGAGGGGTTAAGCGGGTCTTTGGCATCGACGAAAATGTTGCCTGGATGCATGTCAGCGTGAAAAAAGCTGTCGCGAAAGACCTGAGTGAAAAAAATTTCTACGCCACGCTCCGCCAGAACCTTCATATCAACCCCCTGCTGCTTTAGGGCTTCTACGTCGGTGACAGGCAGGCCATAAATACGCTCACTGACCATGACCTTTTCAGCGGTGAGCGGCCAGTGTATCTCGGGTACATAGACCAAGTTGCTGCCGGAAAAGTTTCTGCGCAGCTGCGAGGCATTGCCGGCTTCACGGCGGAGATCGAGCTCGTTGAGTATGGTTCGCTCGTAGTCTGCAGCGACCTCGCGGGGCTTCAGTCTCCGCCCGTCCTTAAAAAATCGGTCTATTGCCCAGGCAAGGGCCTGAATGAGTTTGAGATCTTTGCGAATAAGCCCTTCTATTTCGGGACGCAAAACCTTAACAACGACTGCTTCCCCTGATGGCAGTGTTGCAGCGTGAACCTGAGCTACCGAAGCGGCGGCGAGTGGCGCGTGTTCGAAAGTGGCAAAATGTTCGTTGAGGGGTCCGCCCAGGGCAGCCTCGACACAAGAAATGGCGTCCTTTGAGGGAAAAGGCGGCACATTATCCTGCAACTGGGCGAGCTCATCGGCAATATCATCGGGTAGGAGATCCCGCCGTGTGGACAGTAACTGACCAAACTTGATAAAGATGGGGCCCAGTGTTTCCAGCGCCACCCGCAACCTTTGCCCCCGACTTTGGTCTGACGCAGCGCCCTTAGATTGAAAAACCAAGCGTCCTAATTTTGTCTGACGATGGACGGGTGCAAGCTCATACAGCCGCTGTTTTCTAATAATGCGCCAGACTGTCAGGACGCGCCCAATCATGAGGTTTGGGTGTCCAGCCGTTGCGCCAGTCGCTTTAAGCGCGATTCGAGGCGGTCCGCTTTTAAAACAAGGGCGTCAATCTCCTGATAAAAGTGTTCAAGCTCTGCAGCGGGTGGCGATAGTCTGCCTTCCTCGAGAATGAATTCAGATAGTTGCCGCCGCAAACTTTTACTGCTGCTTTGCCCCCAGCGGAAAATCTGTTTAAGCAGATTGGCCAGTTGGTGTCCCGCGACGTCACCAAGTGCCTCCACTAAGGGGGCCTCCCAATCTGGTTGCATGTTGGTGACTAACGTTTGCAGTGCGACAAGTGGTGCACTGTTGCCGATAATCTCTAGATCACTGTTGATCAATGTGACGGCTGGATCGTCAGCGGTTGTGAGCGCCAGAAAGTCACTTAGACCTCCTCTGACACGGACGCTGCACGGTTGCTCACAATAGGATGCCAGGTAGAGTCGCCCTTCGGATTCAACGACAGCAAAAATCTCCAGCGCAGGGGCCAAGCACTCAATGGCCAATACGGTCCCGCTGAGGCCGGCCAAGTCACGGGCGCTCGCGGGGTCTAGCTCAAGGGCACGATTTATTGCACCCTCTGCCGCCATTAAGACGGCGGTAATTACCGCCGGATCATGCTGAGTACTCACAGTTAAGCCTTAATGCCCCTGTGAACAGCGACAATGCCGCCGGTCATATTGTGGTACTCACAATTTACAAGACCTGCGTGTTCCATCATGTCTAATAGCGTGTCTTGGTCTGGGTGCTTCCGGATGGATTCTGCCAGATAGCGGTAGCTCTCAGAGTCATTAGCGATTAGCTGCCCCATCATCGGCAGTATCCGAAAAGAGTAGGTATCGTAAATTTTTTCAAGCATCGGATTGGTGGGTTTTGAAAACTCGAGCACCAGCAAGCGGCCGCCGGGCTTGAGTATTCTTTCCATCGATCGAAGCGCCCTGTCTTTATCTGTGACGTTGCGCAGTCCGAAAGCAATCGTGATGCAGTCCACTGAGGCATCAGGAAAAGGCAGCATTTGCGCGTCACACTGCACCATGTGCAGATTTCCAACGGCGCCCGAGTCCAGCAGACGGTCACGACCTACCTTTAGCATCGAGTCATTGATGTCTGCGAGGATAACCTTTCCATCATCACCAACCAGTCGAGAAAACTTCGCTGCCAAATCGCCGGTACCGCCCGCGATATCCAGTACGGTCTGCCCGGGACGAACGGCACTGAGTTCAATAGTAAAGCGTTTCCATAAGCGGTGAATGCCTGCGGACATGAGGTCGTTCATGAGGTCGTAACGACTCGCTACAGAATCAAAGACGCCGCGGACCAAGCTCTCTTTCTGGTTCTTGTCCACTGTCTCGAAGCCAAAGTCAGTGGTTTCGCCAGATGGGGTATTCGTTTTATCAGTCATAGTACGTTTCCGACGTGGCTCATTCGCTCGTGGCTTATTCGCTTATTGTAACCGAGGTGGGTTCCCGCTGCGTTAGGCGCCAATTGGGGTTGAGCTAGGGCTGAAAAGTCAGCACCTGCGTATCAGCGTCCCGGCCAAGTCCAGCGCTTTGAAGGCGATCGGTGTATTCGCGCCACAATTCGGGCTGTCTGCGGGTTAAATCATGCAAATAGCTCCAGCTGTACAGGCCGCTATCGTGGCCATCGTCGAAAACAAGCTGTATGGCGTAGTGCCCCACCGAATTAATGGCGGTAATTTGAACGTCTGATTTGCCCGTTTGCAGCACCTCTTGACCGGGCCCATGACCACGAACTTCGGCAGATGGAGAAAATACCCGAAGAAACTCTGCGCTCAACGAACCCGTTAAGCCATCGTTAAAACTTAGGTCTAAGGTTCGCTGATTGCGTGAGTAATGAATACGATCAACGCTGGGTTCAGGTTCGTCCGGTTTCATAGTATGAATCGCGAGAGGTCTTCGTCATTGGCCAACTCACCGAGCTGACTGTCGACGTAATCGCGATCAACGGTCACCTCAGACTCACCGACGCCGGCGTCAGATGCACTGAAGGAGATCTCCTCAAGTAATCGTTCCATGGCCGTCGCCAATCGGCGTGCGCCTATATTTTCGGCACGTTCATTAACTTGCCAGGCGATTTCAGCAATTCGCTCAACCCCCGCCTCGGTGAAATGAATGGTCACGCCTTCAGTGGCCAGTAAAGCTTGATATTGTGCGGTTAAGGCGGCTTTGGGCTCGGTCAAGATCCGACGGAAGTCGTCGGTTGTCAGCGCTTCCAGTTCGACTCGAATGGGTAGGCGACCCTGAAGCTCCGGAATCAAGTCTGCAGGTTTCGAGAGGTGAAAAGCACCCGAGGCGATGAAAAGGATGTGGTCAGTCTTTATTGTGCCGTGCTTGGTGGTGACCGAGCAGCCTTCGATAAGCGGCAATAGGTCACGTTGTACCCCTTCACGGGAGACATCGGCACCACCCATCTCACCGCGTTTTGCCACTTTATCGATTTCATCAATAAAAATAATGCCAGTTTGTTCAGCGGCTGATAGGGCTTGGGCTTTTAAATCGTCGGGGTCAATGAGTTTGCCCGCTTCTTCTTCCTCCAATAATTTGAGGGCCTCCTGAATCGGTGCTTTACGGGGTTTGCCACCTTTATTGAGGTTGGCAAACATGCCTTGGAGTTGTTGCGTCATTTCCTCCATACCGGGGGGGGCCATAATGTCCACGCTGCTTGTAGGATTTTTGACCTCAATCTCGACTTCTCGATCATCGAGATCGCCCTCACGGAGCTTTTTACGCAGTACTTGCCGGGTGCTTGCGTTACTGTCATCACGATCGGGTGGCAACAGTAGGTCTAATAAGCGCTCCTCAGCCGCATCCTTAGCTCGAGTACGAACTTTCACGAGGGCTTCCTCGCGCAGTAGGGTGATAGCAGTCTCTACGAGATCGCGAACCATGGACTCTACATCGCGCCCTACGTAACCCACCTCGGTGAATTTGGTGGCCTCTACTTTAACAAAGGGGGCATTGGCCAATTTCGCGAGTCGGCGTGCGATTTCTGTTTTACCCACACCAGTGGGGCCAATCATCAGAATATTTTTTGGCGTGATTTCGCTGCGCAGGTCAGGCTCCAGTTGCTGACGACGCCAGCGATTGCGCAGGGCAATAGCCACTGCGCGCTTGGCTTCCGCCTGACCGATAATGTGTTGGTCCAAAGCATGGACAATTTCACGGGGAGTCATATTGGACATGATTCAGGCTAAGGTCTCTATGGTTTGGTTGTGGTTGGTGAATACGCAGATGTCGCCGGCTATCGATAAGCTTTTTTTGACAATATCCTCAGCCGATAGCGCCGTATTTTCTATTAGGGCGTGAGCTGCTGCTTGGGCATAGGGCCCACCTGAGCCAATGGCAATGAGGCTATTTTCCGGCTCTATCACATCGCCGTTCCCGGTGATGATCAACGATGTGTCCGAGTCTGCCACGGCTAATAGCGCTTCAAGTCGACGCAGCGCTCGCTCTGAGCGCCATAGTTTAGCGAGTTCTACGGCGGCCCTCGTTAGCTGGCCCTGATATTTTTCGAGTTGCGCTTCAAAAAGTTCAAAGAGCGTAAATGCGTCGGCAGTGCCTCCAGCAAAACCGGCAATGACATTGTCGCGGTACAAACGTCTCACTTTTCTGGCGTTACCCTTCATGACGGTATTGCCCATGGAAACCTGACCGTCGCCGCCAATCGCTACCCGGCCGTCTCTGCGCACCGAAACAATGGTGGTCCCGTGGAATTGTTCCATGTGTTTTCTCCCCGCCTTTTAGGGCGAACGTGGTCTGCGTAGTAGCAATGTATCGATCGATTGCTGTGCGGTAACAGAGCGTGCTTGAGCCATTCTTGACCGACTCTCGAAAGGTCCAAGGTATACCCGAAACCAAGCGCCGTTATCGCCTTCAGTTTGATCAATGGTGGGTTCCAGTCCAAGTAGGACCAATTCACCACGACGTCGGTCAGCATCTTTCCGAGCTCTAAAAGAGCCAGCTTGCAACACATAAAGATCACTTTGTCCGCCACCGTCGAGATCGGGCGGCTCAACATCTGAGGTCAAATCGAGCGTTTGCGAGGGCAGCACTGTGTAAAAGTCAAATCGAGGTTGCGGGTCGTCTTCAGGCGCACTTTGAAACTCTTCAACAACTTCAGTGGCGGACGTCGTATTTTGGTTCGTCAACCAGGCGAAGCCCACAACGCCGAACAAAAGTCCCGCGGTTATCCCGACCCCAAATCCTTGAATGTGAGCCAGCGTCAGTGAGGGTGGACCACCGGTTGCAGGGGACTTTCGAGCGTTAGCCGCGGGCTTTCGACTTGCTGCTCGGGCCCCGGAGCCTTTGGTTGCCGGTTTCCTGGTTGCGGTTTTTTTGCGCGGTTGTGTCGCCAAGGTTACATACTCTCTGGGGCTGAAACACCGAGCAAGTCTAGCCCGTTTGCAATGACTTGACGCGTTGCCTCTGCAAGGCTGATTCGTGCGAGGGACTGACTCTTGTGATCCTTGTCGACCATTTTGTGGACGTTATATAAACCGTGAAACGTGGCGGCGACTTCACGCAGATAATTTGCGATGTCGTGGGGCTCAAGGCGCTGTGCAGCGTTGGCAACCACATCGGGAAACTTAGCTAAAAGCAGCGCTAGGGCAAGCTCTTCAGGGGCGGTGAGGTTGCCCAGGTGGTCAAGCCCTGCTTCCGGTGTCCAGTCGGCGCCTTCGGAGAGAGCTTTGCGTTTTACGCTGCAGACTCTGGCGTGGGCATATTGAATGTAAAACACTGGATTTTCATTGGATTGTGCAAGAGCAAGGTCAATATCAAAGGTCAGCTGCGATGAGGCTGATCGGGCGGCTAGAAAAAAGCGCGTTGCGTCTTTGCCCACCCATTCAATGAGATCTCGCAAGGTCACGTAGCTGCCTGCCCGCTTGGATAGCTTGACCTCGGCGCCGTCACGCATGACGGTCACCATTTGGTGCAGTACGTATTCGGGCCAACCCTCGGGAATGTTTTTGGCTAAACCCTGGAGTCCGGCTCTAACCCTCGTGATAGTGCTGTGATGATCAGCGCCTTGTTCGTTAATTACCCGCTCAAAGCCGCGCTGCCACTTGTTAAGGTGATAGGCTACGTCGGGCACAAAGTAGGTATATTCCCCGTCTTTTTTGCGCATGACTCTGTCTTTGTCGTCGCCAAAGTCACTGGTTTTCAGCCAAAGTGCACCACCCTCTTCGTAGGTATGTCCGGCACTCTGTAGCGCGGTTACCGCGTCTGCGACTTCGCCACTCTCGTAGAGCGCGCTTTCCAAAAAGTATTCATCGAAACGAACCCCAAAAGCCTTCAGATCGAGGTCCTGCTCTCGACGTAACCATGCAACAGCAAAGTCACGAATGGCTTCCAAGTCATTGATGTCACCCAGTGCCGTGATGGTGCGATCGGCTGCTGCAACGGTGATTTTATTTTGGTAGGCCTCAGCCAAGTCGGTAATGTAAGTGCCGCGATAGCCGTCTTCAGGCCAGTCGGCGTCCTCGGGGGTGAGACCTTGGGCTCGCGCTTGTACTGATCGCGCTAAATTGACGATCTGCTGTCCGGCGTCGTTGTAATAAAATTCACGGTGTACAGACCAGCCACTGGCAACCAGCAGTCTGGCAAGTGAGTCGCCGATAGCGGCACCGCGGCCGTGACCGACATGCAATGGTCCTGTGGGATTCGCAGAAACAAACTCAATTTGAGCCCGGCGCCCGGCGCCCTGATTGCTGCTTCCAAATTTGGGTCCGTTTGTCAGGATAGAGCGGATAACCTCGACATGACTGGCTTGGTTTATAAAGAAGTTTATAAAGCCGGGGCCCGCGATCTCTGTTTTAGCGATGAGGTCATTAGCAGGCAGTGCGTCGATAATCACTGCTGCGAGTTCTCTGGGTGCCATGCCGGCCTTTTTTGCGAGCACCATGGCTAGATTAGTGGCGAGGTCGCCATGACTGGCGTCTCTGGTGTGATCAATCTGGGGGACAAGATCCAGTACCTCTGGCACCTGCTCTTTGGCTACCAACGTTTTAATAGCCTGATCCAGAAGCGAAGTAAGCGCTTCCTTCATAATCATTACTCCACGGTTTTTGCGCGTCTGACACGCTGGGACGGGCGGAATTATCCCCGAGCTGGCACTGTTTTGACAGAGGCTAGAGTTTTTTGGGTCTGGCCAGTGATCATAAGGGTTCAGAGGGGTCTATATCGACAAACCAACGCAAGCCCTTGGGCAGGCGGTGTTCGGAGGCTAGCGCCACCAGATTTTTCACACTGGCATGTACTTTGGATCGTTGCGTTCCTGCGATGACGATATGGCTTCGATAAAGTCCGGCACGCCGCGCCATCGGTGCTGATAGTGGGCCCACAAGGCGAATAGAGGGGTCGGTTGTCGTAGCTTCATAAGCGTTCATGATGGCGGTGAGGAACGCTGATCCTGCGTCTTGATCCGCACTGTCACAACGTAAAGCCGCGAGCGCACCCTTCGGGGGGAGGCCCTGCGCCTCCCTCGATGACAACAGCTGCGCTGACAAAGTGCGCCAGGGTTGTTCTAGGACGGCTTTAATGATTGGGTGTTCAGGGTGGCGAGTTTGAATTAATACCTCTCCTGGACGCTGGGCACGGCCTGCTCGGCCTCCCACCTGAGTAAGTAGCTGCGCTAAGCGCTCCTCGCCGCGGAAATCAGGACTCATTAGCAGTGAGTCGGCGTCTAGGACACCCACACAAGTGACCTTGGGGAAATGGTGGCCCTTGGCCAGCAGTTGTGTGCCCAACATAATGCAGGCGTTCGCGTTCTCGACCGTTTGAGCAAATGTGGCCATAGCATGTCGCCCAGACATGCTGTCACTGTCTACGCGGTGTACAGGTACACTTGGGAAGCGCTTACGCAGCGCCTGTTCGGTTTGTTCGGTTCCTACGCCACTGGCTACCAGCCGGTGTCCGTTACAGTGTGGGCAGCGTTTGGGCAGTGGGTTTTTCTGGCCGCAATGATGGCATTGCACCCTGGGTGGCTTTTTATGCAGTGTTTGTCGTGAGTCGCAATTCTGACACTCGGCGGTCCACCCGCAGTCGTGACACAGTAACGAAGGGGCAAAACCTCTACGGTTTAAAAAGAGTAACACCTGCTCGCCCCGAGAGAGTACCTCCACCATCTCGTCCTCTAGCTGGGGCGAAAGACCTGCGCGAAGTGCCAAGCCACGAATATCAACGAGGCGTTTGCTGGGGGGGTGGGCACCTGCGGCACGTTGTGTGAGGCGGTGCCAGTGGTAACGCCCATTGCTGGCGTTCGCCATAGATTCCAGACTGGGAGTGGCCGACCCCAGAACAATGGGGCAATCACTAAGTTGAGCTCGCTTGACCGCGACATCTCGAGCGGAATAGCGAAGGCCGTCTTGCTGACTCAGCGATATGTCGTGCTCTTCATCAACAATGATTAAACCCGGCGTTAACAACGGCGCGAATACCGCAGAGCGCGTCCCAATAACGATTGCAGCTTGCCCAGTTCTTGCGGCCTGCCAATTACGATCTCTTTCAGCGTTACCAAGGCCTGAGTGCAGCGTCACGATAGGAGCATCAAAGCGCTCTTCAAAGCGTTGAACTAACTGTGGGGTCAGGCCAATTTCCGGAATGATGACAAGGGTTTGCTTTTGCAAGGCGAGGGCGGCGGCAATAGTCTGCAAGTAAACCTCTGTTTTACCGCTGCCGGTGACTCCCTCTAATAGGTGGCAGCCAAATGTATTGAGAGAGGTCGTAATAGCAGCAATGGCCTGGCGTTGTTCGTCGTTGGCATTGAGTGGGCTTTTAGAGGCCCAAGCTTTGTTGTCATCCACTGCCACCGGTTCGATCAGCGCTCTGGATATTAGTGCTCGCAGGTTTTCCGACTTAAATCCTGCCAGGCGCAGCTGGGTCCGAGTTTTGGGTCCATGACGTAATGCAGCAATGAGGGCCTGCTGGCGAGGTGCTCGACTGAGTGCCGTATCCGCCAGACCCTCACCGCGAAGCGTGAGGTTAAAGCCATCCTCTCGTGTGCTTGCCGGGGGTTCGCCGCGCCGTTCTCGAGGTGAAAGCCCCAATATCAATGTTTCACCCGGTGGGTGCTGGTAATAATCAGCTGTCCAGTTCAGCAGCTCCAGTACATCGGGGCTAATCAGTGCGGTTTCATCCAAATAAACCTTGGCGTACTTCAGTTTTTCGGGGTTGATAGCGGTGGATCCCAGAATTTCGGCCACAATGCCGACCAGCTGTCTCGAGCCTAGGGGTACAAGGACGCGGCTGCCGAGTAGCGGCAGTGCATCAATACCCTCAGCTGGGAGGTAGTCTAGGTATCCCCGCACAGGAATGGGTACAGCGCACCGCAACAGGATTTGGGTGTTGTTTGGTTCCTGTGGCAAGTTGTGTCCTCAATGTTGAATTGTTGGTATCCCCATTGCTACTGGGGCCTTGATAAACCGTTGGTTTCTGGTAACCTTCGTCCTCTTTTTTTATGGCACCTCCATCTGGGGGATGCAAAGGATCCGTTCATGAAAGCCGACACTCATCCGCGTTACGAGGAAATCACTGCTCGCTGTAGCTGTGGCAACGAAATTAAGACGCGCTCTACCGTCTGCGATGACATTTTGTTGGATGTCTGCAGCCAATGCCATCCCTTCTTTACTGGGAAGCAGAAAATCTTGGATACTGGCGGTCGAGTAGATCGTTTTAACAAGCGCTTCGCAGGCAGAAGCCTGAAGAAATAGGTCCCCAAGGGGAAGCAAGCGCCGGCCAAGCCGGCGTTTTTTTTGTCTCAAATGCCGCATTGCCGCATTTTGGAGCTGAAGGTCGACGTATATGTCAAAGCAACTTCTGAAAGATGCCCTCGATTACCATGCGCTGCCAATACCCGGCAAAATTAGCGTCGAGCTGACCAAGCCTGCGGATACCATGCGCCATTTAGCCATGGCTTACTCTCCGGGGGTTGCTGAACCCTGTAGTCAAATCGCCCTCGACCCGCAGATGGCCTACCGTTACACGGGCAAGGGCAACAGCGTCGCGGTCATCTCTAATGGCAGTGCGGTCTTGGGCCTGGGGAATTTGGGGGCTTTAGCCAGTAAGCCAGTGATGGAAGGCAAGGCACTGCTCTTTAAGCGCTTTGCTAACATCAATGCCATCGATGTTTTGGTCGATACGCAGGACGTTGATACTTTCGTCAACACGGTAAGTGCCATTGCTTGTACTTACGGCGGCATTAATCTGGAAGATATCAAAGCACCTGAGTGTTTTGAAATTGAGCGTCGGCTGCAAGCCTTGTGCGATATTCCGATTTTTCATGATGATCAGCACGGTACCGCCATCGTTACTGCGGCGGCTTTGGTGAATGCTCTGGAAATTCAGAAAAAGACCCTAGATAACGTCAATGTCGTTTGCTTGGGAGCGGGTGCTGCGGCGGTTGCCTGCATGAAGCTTTTGTTGGAAATGGGCGCTGATCCCAGTCGCATGCTTATGTTGGATCGTCAGGGTGTCATACACTCTGGACGAGAGAATCTCAACGAGCAAAAAGCGCTGTTTGCTGTCGATACGGATAAACGGACCCTAGATGAGGCGATGCAAGATTGCGACGTCTTTGTCGGGCTTTCGGGCTCTGACTTGGTTTCACAGGAAATGGTAAAATCAATGGCGCCCCGTCCTGTCATCTTTGCGTGCTCTAACCCTGATCCCGAAATAAAGCGTGAACTTGCTATGGCAACACGCAATGATATTGTCATGGCAACAGGTCGGTCTGACCTGCCGAATCAGGTCAACAATGTGCTGGGATTTCCCTTTATTTTTAGGGGCGCTTTGGACGTCAGGGCCTCGACCATCAACGAAGCGATGAAAATTGCTACGGTTAATGCCCTGGCTAAATTAGCGAGAGAGCCAGTGCCAGAATCTGTCTTAGATGCTTACAGCCTGATCGATTTGGAATATGGCCCGAATTACATTTTGCCAAAGCCCATGGATCCTAGGTTGATGCCTATCATTGCGCCAGCGGTAGCACGCGCAGCTCAGGCTTCAGGTGTTGCTCGCTGTGACATAGATGATGATTACGAAGAGCAACTTTGGGGTGGGGTTGGCTTCGGGGCGGATCGCAACTGGCGTTGATTGACCGAATTTAAAATAATCCATCCAGTTCATCGGTGCCTACAGGAGCGTCGCCGTCGGATTTTTGAGCAGGAAGGAACTCTTCAAAAAAGTATTCATAAGCACTGCCCTCAGGAGTACCCGTCACCCGGCGTCCAGTTTTACGGTCTATTCTCAGTCGTACCACGCCACTAGGCATGTCCGGAAGCGACTGCTCCTTTGGTAGGACTTCGCGCATAAAGTCTATCCATATAGGCAGTGCTGCGGTACCACCAAATTCACGCTTGCCAAGCAGGCTGTAGTCGTCAAAGCCAACCCAAGATGTGGTGACTAAGTCGGGATTAAAGCCTGAAAACCACGCATCTCGTGGTCCATTAGTTGTACCGGTCTTTCCGGCGATATCGTTGCGCTCTAAAACGCGCGCCCGCCTACCCGTGCCGCGCTTGATAACGTCTCGCAGCATTGATGACATCAGGTAGCTGGCTCGTGGATCCATGACCTGTGGTGCTTTCCTAATATCCTCGGCGACTGGCTGTAGAATATCTTCCATGCGAAGGGCCTCCTCTTTTTCGGGAGATTCTTCGCCGCAGATAGAGCAAACAACCCATGGATCTGCACGATAAATGACTTTGCCTGTCGCATCCTCTATGCGCGCTATTAAGTAGGGCTCAACCCGGAAACCACCGTTGGCGACAATGGCGTAGCCCGCGGCAATGTCTAGTGGTGTATAGGCATGGGTGCCCAACGCAAGGGTCAGATTTCTGGCCATCCCCTCTGTGTCAAATCCTAGGTTTTCAACGTAATCAATAAATCGATTGAGGCCTAATCGTTGAAGAACTCGAATGGAAACTAGGTTGCGGGAGTAGGTCAGGGCGTTGCGGAGTCGCGTCGGGCCATAAAATCGACCGCTGTCATTTTCCGGTCGCCATATTTCATCGCTTGATAAATTATCCAATACGATGGGTGCGTCGTTTATCAGAGTGGCAGGGGTGATGCCGTGCTCTAGCGCTGCGGCGTACAAAAAGGCTTTGAAGTTTGAGCCTGGTTGGCGACGCGCTTGCGTTGCTCTGTTGAATTTTGAGAGTTCAAACCCCATCCCTCCGACCAACGCGCGAATGGCGCCGTCATTTGGGTTTAAAGCAACCAGTGCCGCCTGTGCACGAGGTATCTGTGCGAGGCTTGAGATCTGCTTTTCTGAATCAAACTCAATGCGTATAAGATCGCCGACAGCGAGCAAATCTTCGATGGAGCTTGGCGCAGGGCTCGTCAGATTTTCGGTTCGATAACGCCGTATGCTGTCGAGGTCGCCCTGCCAGCTAAGACGATGCCGGTCCCCCGATTTACTGAGAATCGTAGCGCCGGTAGCGTCGATCGTTGTAACGATGGCGGGGGTAAGGTCGACAATAATGGGCATCTCATCAAGTGCCTGCTGCCACCTTTCCTCTAATTCGAGCTGACTTTCTCCCTCTAAAGGCGGTAACTGGCGTTCAGGCCCTCGCCAGCCATGGCGTTTATCGTAAGTTCGAAGACCGTTGACCAACGCCTGTCGTGCGGCAAGCTGAGCTTTGCCATCGACCGTAGTGTAGACGACATAGCCGTCGTTGTAGGCGCCATTGCCAAAGCGGTCAAGCATCTCCTTGCGCACAATTTCTGCAACATAGTCTGCTTCCACTTCGACACGTAGGCCGCTGTAGGCCGCCACCACGGGCTCGCTGCGACTGGCGTCGCGGGTGTTCTCGTCAATCATCTCCAGTGAGGCCATACGCCCTAAAATCCAGTCTCGTCGTATTTTGGCTCTTTCCGGGTTGCTTAACGGATTGTTTCTGGACGGCGCTTTGGGAATGCCTGCCAACATCGCATGCTGGTGCAAAGATAGTTCAGATAGTGGCTTGCCGTAGTAGGTTTGAGCTGCTGCCTCGAAACCATAAGATCGATGCCCTAGAAATATTCGATTGACATAAAGTTCGAAGATTTCTGCTTTTGTTAAGACGCGCTCTACCTCAAGTGCCAAGAGAATTTCATTGAATTTGCGAAGAAAAGTTTGCTCTAGAGAGAGTGCATAGTTCCTCGCAACCTGCATGGTCAGCGTGCTACCCCCAGAACGCTTTTGTCCGGTGGCAATGAGTTCCGAGACGGCCCTGGCCAGTCCCAGCACGTCAACCCCGCCATGTTCAAAAAACTGATCGTCCTCGGCAGCGAGCAGGGCATTGATAAAACCCTTAGGAATTTGCTCAAATTGAAGAGGGGTCCTTTTTTGTTCGCCAAACTGCCCAATTAGCTGGCCATCACTGCTCATGACCTTCATGGGAGTTTGCAACTTAACGTCGCGTAATGTGTCTGCGTCAGGTAAGTTAGGGCTCAAATATAGGTACAGGCCTGCCAGCCACCAAAGGGCAGCGCAGCCTGCGATAATAAAACTGGCTATCAATGTTCGGGTTAAAACCAAGAACTGAATGCTCCGAAAAAAACGGCAATGAAAAATCAGTGATTGAGGGTGTGTACTTTGTCAGGTGGGGGCGCAAATTACTGCGTCAAAGTGGCCTTTTTACAGGCTTGAAGTGCACTAAAAAGAAGTAGTATACCCACCATGTTCATATTAGCGTCGTTTATCTTGTGACGGACTAGGCGGCGCATAAGCAAAGCGGGATGAGATATAGAGAGTGCTAGGGATTTTTGGAAAGCGAAAACCGTCTCAGATGTTGGGCATTGATATCAGCTCAACAACCATAAAGCTGATTGAGCTGAGTCGATCGGGGGATCGATTTCGCGTTGAAGCGTTTGCAGTTGCCTCTCTCCCACAAGATTCCGTCGTGGAAAAAAACATTAACAATACGGAGGCTGTTGCTGATTCATTGCGGAGCCTCTACGCTCGGGCGAGATCAAAAAATAAGCTGGTTTGCGCTGCAGTGGCTGGTTCTTCGGTGATTACTAAGTCTCTCCCCATGCCTCTGGGCTTGAGCGACGATGATATGGAGACGCAGCTGACTCTAGAGGCCGATCAATATATTCCATACCCGCTCGACGAAGTCGCCATCGACTTTGAGGTTCAGGAACTGTCTGCAGGCCGCTCTGATCAGGTCGACGTTTTGTTAGCGGCCTGCCGGCGCGAAACGATTGATGCTCGAGTAGAAGCCATGGAGCTCGCCGAGCTAACCCCTAAAGTGATGGATGTAGAGGCCTATGCCATGGAGCGGGCCTATGGATTGATCAAAGTTCAGTGGCAAATCGAAGAGTCGGCCACCGTCGCGGTTGTGGATATTGGCGCAACCATGACAACGCTGTCGGTGTTACACAAAGGCGAGACGGTTTACACCCGGGAACAGCTGTTTGGCGGAAAACAGCTGACTGACGAAATAATGCGCCGATATGGATTGCCGCTTGAGGAAGCGGGGCTCGCCAAGAAACAGGGCGGCTTACCGGACGATTACGAGATTGATGTACTCGAACCTTTTCGTGAGGCGGTGGTGCAACAGGTAGGGAGGTCACTGCAGTTCTTTTTTTCTTCCAGCGATTTCAACAGTGTTGATTGCGTCATCCTCGCTGGAGGTGTGGCGGCAATGGACGGATTAGAACCGTTAGTCGCCAGCCGTTTGGGATGCCGCACCATTACCGCAAATCCGTTCGCTGATATGAGTATTTCACCTCGCGTCAATGCTGTGGCACTGAATTCTGATGCGCCTGCAATGATGATTGCTTGTGGTTTGGCTCTGCGGAGTTTTGACTGATGGCGACTATCAATCTACTTCCTTGGCGCGAGGAGCTTCGAGCAGAACGCAAGAAAGAGTTTTTGGGGGCCTTAGCACTGATGGTGTTGGTAGCGGTCCTTGTTCTCTTTGTGACTGACTTGGTGTTCGATAGTAAAATCAGTTTTCAGGAACGGCGCAATGCCTATGTCCGACAAAGTATTGCAGAATTGGATGAGGAGGTCGCTGAGATACGCGATCTGCGCAGTAGACGCACTGAATTGCTAGAACGTATGCGGATCATCCAAGATCTACAGGGTAATCGACCCATTATCGTCAGAATAATGGATCAATTGGTGCGGACGGTTCCCGACGGGCTCTTTTACACCAGCCTTGTTTCAGGCGATGGTAAAATCGAAATCGAAGGGGTGGCTGAATCCAATAATCGTGTCTCCAGTTTAATGCGTCGATTGGAGGCGTCAGATTGGCTGCAGAGCCCAAATTTAGACGGTGTAACAGCCGCGCCCGCGTACGGAGGTCAGGCTACCACCTTTAAGCTCACCGTCAGTGTGCAGCTCCCTGAGCAGGAAGAGGAATTGTAGCGGTGGCTATCGAGGACACTCTCAAATCTTTGCGCGACTTCGACTTTTCAGACCTCGATTTTGATAACTTGGGGAGCTGGCCAACCCCGGTAAAAATCCTAGCAGCGTTAATGCTACTGATGGCTTCCTTAGTTGTCGGATATTACTACCACGTTGGGGGTCTTCAGGAAAAACTGAACAATGAACGCGGCAACGAGGCAGAGCTGAGGCGTGATTTTGAGCGTTTATCCTTCGAGGCCGCCAACCTTGAGGCATACAAACGTCAGATGCTTGAAATGGAAGAAAGTTTTGGGGCTCTTGTTAGCCAGCTGCCTAGCGATACAGAGGTTCCAGGTTTGTTAGAGGACATTACTAACAAAGGTGAGCAGAATGGGCTTGCGATCAGTAAGATTGATCTGCTACCGGAGGTGCCACGGGAATTTTACATAGAGTTGCCTATCAGCATCATAGCCGTTGGGTCTTACCACGACCTCGGGGCATTTATCTCGGGAATGGCGGGCTTGCCACGCATTGTGACTTTACATGACTTTAACATTGAGTCATCCGGCGCCAACACAAGCCAGCTGCAAATGAACATTGTTGCCAAAACGTACCGCTACAGAGATGGGTTGGCAGATGAGTTGTAGACAGTACTCATCGCTGGGTCGTTTTATGGCTACGGTCATTATGGCCGCCACTTTACTGGGTTGTGTTGACAATGACATGAGTGATCTCGATGCGTTTATGGCGGAGAAGCGGGCTCGCCCTGGGGGCGTCATTGAGCCTATACCGACGTTCACTGCATACGAAGCTTTTGCTTACGCGGCAACAGGGCAGCGGGCGCCCTTTGACCGGCCTGTTGAGGTTCGACAGATTGCGCGTTTGAGTGCGCGCTCCACAATCATGCCTGATTTTGATAGGCCCAGAGAATTTTTGGAGCAATTCACTTTGGACTCTCTGCAGATGGTCGGGCGCCTTGAGCGTGGTGGCACTTATTGGTCGCTAATGCGTGACCCTCAAGGGGGAATTCATCGAGTCAGTCCCGGCAACTTTTTGGGTCGGGATCACGGTAGAATAACGGAGATGGGCGAGACATTTATCGCAGTGATAGAAATCGTCACCGATGGCACGGCCGAAGGATGGGTCGAACGTCCCCGGGTAATAGAGCTTACGGGATCATGAGTTTTACGTGCTGTTAATGGAGATCTCACAAATGAAGCGGATGAGTAATGTACAAACCAGCCTAGCGTTATTGCTGCTGGGGTTTGCAGCCCCTCTGCTTGCGCAGCCTGTCATTGAGGATATTACGTTCAGTTCGCAGCCCGGCAGTAAATTTGAAGTGCGTCTCGACTTCAGCGAAGCGCCTCCCGCTGATTACAGTGCCTATACTATTGAAGAGCCAGCCCGGATCGCGATTGATTTTCCTGGGACCAAAAGTGGCCTTGAGCAAAAGCGCTTTTCGTTACCTTTTGGCAATGCCACTGGGGTCTTAGTGCTTGAGGGCAGTGACAAAACTCGCCTTGTTCTGAATCTCATTAAGTTAGTGCCTTACGAGGCAGTGATAAGCGGTAATCAGCTTCTATTGCAGGTTGGGCAAGACAGCAGCGGAGGGTATGCCAAAGCAACGCCGCCAAACGATGTGCTGGAAAGTCAAATGACGCCAGTGATTGAGCCGCGTTCGCAGCTGACTGATTTGCAGTTTCGTCGAGCCGAGTCCGGGGAAGGGCGGCTGATCCTGCAGCTCAGTGATCCCTCAGTTGATGTCAATGTATTTTCTGAGGGCGGGAAAATAAATTTGGAGTTCCTGGCAACGACTGTCCCCGATGGATTGTTGCGGCGTTTTGACGTGACTGACTTCGCAACACCGGTGAATTCAATTGAGGTAACGACAACGGAGAGGGGAACCCGGTTACTGCTGGAGGCGACAGGACTCTACGATTATCTCGCGTATCAGACGGGTGAAGAGTACATACTCAGCGTCAAACCTTTGAGTGAGGGTGAGAAAAAAGCACGCCTGAATGAGTTTACTTACGTAGGTGAGCGCATTTCACTTAATTTTCAGGACATTGAGGTGCGAGCAGTTTTGCAGCTCATTGCCGATTTTACCGACCTCAATCTTGTGGCTTCAGATACCGTGAGCGGTAACATCACCCTGAGACTTCAAAATGTCCCTTGGGATCAGGCATTGGAGCTGGTGCTGAGAACCAAGGGCCTAGACAGTCGCCGCGTCGGTAATGTCCTAATGGTCGCGCCCGCGGCAGAAATTGCTGAGCGTGAGTTGCAAGAAATCGAATCGAATAAGCAAATTGCGGAACTCGCACCACTGCAATCAGAGTTTATCCGTATCCGTTACGCAAAAGCTTCTGAGGTAGTTAACCTATTTGAGGCGGGGTCTGAAGAGGGCGGTTCCTTGGTGTCTGATCGAGGTTCAGTGGTTGTTGATGATCGTACCAACTCAATCATATTGACCGATACGGCCGCGAAGCTTGCGGAGATACGCGACCTCGTTGAGCGCGTCGATGTACCCATTCGCCAGGTCATGATTGAGGCTCGAATCGTCATTGCATCAACCAATCTCGATGAGGAGTTGGGCATTGAGTGGGGCGGCGGTTACATCGGTACGGATAGCAGTAATGGCAACATTTACTCGGCATCGGGTAGCCGTGAACAGGTGGTTAGTTTCAATGAAGATACCGTTGCAGGGGTGACGCCTACATTAAACTACCCGGTTCAAGGAAATGGACAGCAGGGTGGGGGGCAACAAGGAGGCGACGGTCAGCAACAGCAGCAGGGACTTGGTGCGGCCTTGGTCGATTTAGGTGTTTCTCAAGCAACCAGTGGTTTTGCGGTGGGCTTCACCTCTAACGACCTGTTTTTAACCGCAGAGCTGTCAGCCCTAGAGTCCTCGGGACAGGGGGAAATTGTCAGTCAGCCGAAAATTATTACTGGCGATAAACAGTTAGCGACGATTAAGTCGGGTAGCGAGATCCCCTATCAAGAAGGAGCGGCCTCAGGTGGGACAACCGTTTCTTTTAAGGAGGCGGTGCTTAAGTTGGAAGTCACTCCAAACATCACCCCCGACGATCGCATTCTTCTTGATTTAGTGGTTAATCAAGACTCGTTAGGTGAATTGGTGCCAAGTGGTACTGGGGGGCTGATTCCCACGATTAACACCACGCAGTTAACTACGCAGGTGTTGGTGGGTAATGGTGAGACGGTGGTTTTGGGCGGTGTATTTCAGAATGAAGAAATCACTTCAATTCGGAAAGTTCCTTTCCTAGGTGACATTCCTTATCTTGGCACGCTCTTTAAAAATACTGCCAGCAAGACCAGCAAGACAGAAACGCTAATTTTCATTACGCCGCGGATTCTTTCCGAGGCGCTTCTCGACTGACCCTGTGACCTCCTGTGCCCGAGTATTTTTGGTGGGCCCCATGGGGGCGGGTAAATCCACGGTGGGGCGGGCTTTAGCCCAGCTACTCGATTTTGAGTTTTTTGACTCCGATACTGAGATCGAACAGCGAACTGGGGCCGATATACCCTGGATATTTGAAATTGAGGGTGAATCGGGTTTTCGCGACCGAGAAGCCAAGGTACTAGAAGAGCTATCATCTAAGGGCGCCATCGTGATGGCCACAGGTGGCGGTGCTATATTGAGAGATGAGAACCGCCGTGTTTTGAGTGAGCGTGGTTTTGTGGTGTATTTGGAGGCCACGCTGCGCGAGCAAGTTAGGCGCACGAGTAAAGACCAGAAACGGCCGTTGCTTGCGGGGCAGGATAGGCGGCGTGTATTGACCGACCTAATGGCCATACGAGAGCCCCTCTACAAAGAGATTGCTGACCTCACGCTGCCAACAGCCAAACAAAATGCGCGACAGTTAGCGGAACAGATTGTTTCTGCTTTGGGTGAGCCCGTATCAGATTCTCGATCCTGAGACGATCAGGCAAAGATCAGTTCCGATAAATAATTTTGATGCACGGTTTTCGCGAGTCACTCCATTATGTCCAAGCCAATTTATAGTCTTCAGGTCGATTTGCCCGCTAGCGCTATTGATCGCAGTTACCCGATTATCATTGGCCACGGCTGCCTCGGTGACAGTGACCGCTTTCTAGAGTTGTTAGGGGACGCTCCCGTGGTCTTGGTGAGTAACGACACGGTTGCTCCTTTGTATATGCCACGGGTTCGAGCAGCTTTGGGCGAAACGCGGAAGGTCACAGAGGTGATATTGCCAGATGGGGAAGACCAAAAGCACCTGATGAGCGCCGATCGTATTTGGCAACAAGCCCTTAAAGATCATCATGAGCGCCGAAGCGTCTTTATCGCACTGGGTGGTGGCGTTATTGGCGACTTGACCGGCTATGGCGCAGCGTGTTTTTTGCGGGGTGTCGATTTCATTCAGTTACCAACAACACTGCTGGCACAGGTCGACTCTTCAGTAGGCGGCAAAACAGCGGTCAACCATCCCTTAGGCAAAAATATGATTGGTGCTTTTCATCAGCCCAAGGCGGTTCTGATTGATCTCGATTCCTTGCAGACACTCCCTGATCGCGAGTTTGCCGCAGGTATTGCTGAGACGATCAAATACGGATGCATTTGGGATCCTGCGTTTTTTCGTTGGCTTTTGCAGCAAAGGGATGCGCTGCAGAGCCGAAGCGATGAGGTCTTGGCTGAAGCCATCAAGCGAAGCTGTGCGATAAAGGCTGAGGTTGTTTCGCAGGACGAGCGGGAGGGCGGACTGCGAGCCATCCTCAATTTTGGCCACACCTTTGCCCATGCGATTGAGCAAACAATGGGTTACGGCGCATGGTTACACGGGGAGGCTGTCGCTTGCGGCATGGTCATGGCCGCTAAAATCTCTGCCGCCAGGGGCCAGATTTCTGGTGAAACGGTCGCCCAGCTGGTGCAATTTCTTACGAGTTTTGGCCTGCCGGTTGAACCACCAAAAGACATGTCGCCAGAGATTTTCCTCGAGGTTATGGCCGGGGATAAAAAAGTCGATCGAGGCAAAATCCGCTACATTTTACTTCAGGATTTGGGTGAGGCCTGTTTGGTTGATGATGTGACCATTGAGGAAATTGCCCAAGCCATGGCGTAAAGACCCTCAACAACAGAATTGTTCCGCCGTTCCTACATGTGTAAAATACCCAGCCTTTTGCCTTGACCCTGACGGGTGGGCTTGTTTCCGGCTTACTTTGCCGACCTATTTGAGTGTGAGTATTTATGACCCCTAACGATTTTGCGGGTGTCGCGCCAGTCTCGACCGACCTGCAGGGCCTCTACCGCCCTGAGGAATTCCGAGACAACTGTGGTTTTGGTCTGATTGCCCACATTGAAGGTCAGCCTAGCCATCGGCTGTTAGAAACGGCTATTGAGTCGTTAACCTGTATGACCCACCGAGGCGGAATTGCGGCGGATGGTAAGACCGGTGATGGCTGCGGCTTGCTGTTGCAAATGCCGGACAGCTTTATGCGCGCCGAGGCACAAGCTCACTTTGCCAAGGATCTTGGCCAACATTACGCGGTTGGCATGATCTTCATGGGCGCTGAGCCCGCGGCCCAAGAGGCCTCAAAGAGCGCACTTGAAAGTGCGTTAGCAGGCAATGAGCTAGAGGTTATCGGGTGGCGTGAGGTGCCTCTCAGCCCAGATGTATGTGGCGAAATAGCCCTCGCACAGCTGCCGCACATAGAACAGGTCTTCATAGACGCCGAAAAACTCAATCATGCAGAGGTCACTGCGCGATTATTTATGGCGCGACGTCAAGCCGAAATCGCTATGGTCAACGACCCTGATTTTTACATTTGCAGCCTCTCTGATCAGGTGGTGTCTTATAAAGGCTTGGTCATGCCTAAAGATCTGGCGCGTTTTTACCCAGATCTCAACGACGTGAGGCTGGAGACGGCCATCTGCGTTTTTCACCAGCGGTTTTCAACCAATACATTACCCCGGTGGCCATTGGCTCAGCCCTTTAGAATGTTGGCCCATAACGGTGAAATCAACACCATAGAAGGAAATCGCAGTTGGTCTCGTGCGAGAACCTCCAAATTGGCGTCGCCCCTGCTGCCCGACCTCCAGAGCGTTGCCCCTCTGGTCAACACAGTGGGCTCAGACTCCTCCAGCCTCGACAATATGCTTGAGTTATTAACGACAGGCGGCGTTGAACTTCCTCGAGCGCTGCGCATGTTGATTCCGCCAGCATGGCAAAATATCGAGGGCATGGACCCGGATCTCAAGGCGTTTTATCAGTACCAGTCTATGCATATGGAGCCTTGGGACGGGCCTGCGGGTATCGTGCTGACAGACGGGCGATACGCCTGCTGTCTACTAGACCGTAATGGTTTGAGGCCTGCGCGTTGGGTGACTACTACCGACGGTTTTATAACGCTCGCTTCGGAAATTGGGACACACGGTTACTCGACTGCCGATGTTATTGCCAAGGGACGTGTAGGGCCCGGGCAGATGCTGGTTGTCGACACGCAGGAAGGCAAAGTTCTGCATACTCAAGACATCGATAACATGTTGAAAACACGCCACCCCTATAAGCGCTGGTTGCGGGATAACGCTCGGTATATCGAAGGAAGCTTTGAAGGTGAATCGGCTCCCGGTATTTCCGAGTCTGAATTAGATACCTACCAAAAAATGTTTCAGGTCAGTTTTGAAGAGCGCGATCAGGTTCTGAGGCCACTGGCAGAATCGGGTAACGAAGCCGTAGGCTCTATGGGTGACGATACGCCCCTAGCGGTTCTGTCCGCTAAAGACCGATCTCTTTACGACTATTTCCGCCAGAAATTTGCGCAAGTTACCAATCCACCCATAGATCCACTTCGTGAATCTATTGTGATGTCCCTTGAAGTGGATTTGGGGAGAGAGGGCAACATATTTGCTGAAATCGAGGAGCACGCCTGTCGCGTGGGCCTTACGTCACCCGTTTTGTCCCAAGGAAAGTTCAACACACTGCTGAATATCGAAGACGAAAAGCTCAAGATCGCCGACATCGACGCGACCTATGATCCCGAAAATGGCAATTTGCGGTCTGCTGTGGAAGGGCTTTGTTTGACGGCTGAGACAGCGGTGCGCGGCGGTGCGACGATATTAATTTTATCAGACCGGCAAATCGGCGAAAGCCGACTCCCCATACACAGTCTTTTGGCAACCGGTGCCGTTCACCATCACCTTATTCGATCGGGGTTGCGTGCAGACGCTAATCTTATTGTTGAGAGCGGCAGCGCCAGAGACTCGCATCAATTTGCCTGTCTGCTGGGCTTTGGCGCTACCGCGGTGTATCCCTATTTGGCCTACAGTATTTTAGAAGGGCAATTGCGCTCTGGAGAGCTGCTAGGAGACCCAACCCGTTGCTATAAGAATTATCGTAAAGGCATCAACAAAGGGCTTCTCAAAATTATGTCTAAAATGGGCATTTCCGCTGTTAACTCTTACCGGGGTGCTCAGCTCTTTGAGGCAGTAGGCTTAGACAAAGAAATTGTAGACGCCTGTTTTACTGGCGTTGCCTCGCGTATAGCAGGGGCAGGCTTTGATGAATTGGAGCGTGATCTCTGGCGAGTGGCCGCCAAGGCGCGGTCTCGTCGTAAAGCCCTGGATCAGGGGGGCTTACTGAAATACGTGCACGGTGGTGAGTACCATGCGTTTAACCCCGACGTCGTGATGACCTTGCAGCAGGCTGTGGCCACTGGCGACTATGCTGACTATCAGCGCTACGCCGACTATTGCACCGACCGCCCCGTCGCAGCACTGCGCGACTTGTTTGAGCTAGATTTACCCGCTGAGCCTATTTCAGTGGATGAGGTAGAGCCGGTAGACACCATTTTGAAACGGTTCGATTCTGCGGGTATGTCATTAGGCGCACTATCCCCCGAAGCCCATGAATCTCTGGCGATGGGAATGAATCATGTCGGCGCCCGCTCAAATAGCGGGGAAGGAGGAGAGGATCCTGCTCGTTTTGGTACTAACCGCGTTTCCAAAATCAAGCAGATAGCGTCGGGGCGTTTTGGAGTTACTCCTCACTATTTGGTGAACGCAGAGGTGCTACAGATCAAGGTGGCCCAAGGAGCGAAACCGGGCGAGGGAGGCCAGTTACCCGGCGGCAAGGTCAACGACTTAATTGCCCGGTTGCGATACTCAGTACCGGGAGTAACGTTAATCTCCCCGCCACCGCACCATGATATTTATTCTATTGAGGATTTAGCTCAGCTCATTTTTGATTTAAAACAGGTAAATCCCACCGCACTAGTTTCCGTTAAATTGGTGTCAGAGCCAGGCGTCGGCACTATTGCCGCAGGTGTTGCCAAGGCCTACGCAGACCTCATTACGATCTCTGGCTACGACGGCGGTACCGCCGCTAGCCCGCTGACGTCGATTCGTCATGCTGGATCTCCTTGGGAGCTGGGGCTTGCAGAGGTGCACCAAACCCTTCGTGGCAACCGCTTGCGGGGTAAAATTCGAGTGCAGGCAGATGGTGGTATGAAGACCGGTCTCGATGTCATTAAGGCTGCCATCCTTGGGGCGGAAAGCTTCGGTTTCGGCACGGCCCCCATGGTCGCGATGGGCTGTAAATATTTGCGCATCTGTCATCTCAATAATTGCGCTACCGGCGTGGCGACACAGAATGCCGTATTGCGCCATGAGCATTTCAACGGTGATGCGGAACGGGTCATTAATTTTTTCAACTTCGTTGCTCAGGAAACCAGAGAGTGGTTAGCTAAGTTGAGGGTTGCTCGATTAGAAGACTTGATTGGGCGTACCGACTTATTGAAGCGCTTACCCGGGAACACCGACAAACAAGCTCGACTAGATCTGGATCCCATTGTCTGGGTCGATCCTGATGCGGTTGATCAGCCCCAGTTTTGCCAGGTGACCAGCAACGATCCATTTGACCGTGCTGAGATGGCCGAACGGATGTTTGCAGATATGTTGCCTGCTATTGAGGGTAAAACCGGTGGCGAGTTTGAGTACAGCATCACCAACTGTGACCGGTCAATCGGTGCGCGAATCTCCGGCGAGATCGCGCGACGCTACGGCAATACTGAATTTGACGCGACCCCACTCGAAATTCGTCTCAAGGGTACAGCGGGCCAAAGCTTTGGTGTTTGGAACGCTGGCGGCGTCCACATGTACCTAGAAGGCGACTGCAATGACTATGTCGGTAAGGGCATGGCTGCGGGTAAGCTGGTGGTTTACCCGCCCCGAGATTCCGTTTTTGCTAGCCAAGATACCTCGATCATAGGTAATACCTGTTTATACGGCGCGACTGGCGGCAAATTGTTTGCGGCGGGTGTTGCTGGAGAACGTTTTGGGGTTCGAAACTCGGGCGCATTCGCCGTTATCGAAGGGGCGGGCGATCACTGTTGTGAGTATATGACCGGTGGCTGTATTACGGTGCTTGGGGCTACTGGTGTCAATTTTGGTGCGGGCATGACCGGCGGCTTCGCTTATGTCCTCGATGAAGACCGCAGTTTTATCGACCGTATCAACAGTGAGTTGGTCGAGGTTCATCGGGTGAGCAGTGAAGCTATGGAAGCTTATCGGCACTATCTTCGGGACAACATTCGCGAGTTTGTGGCTGAAACAGGCTCTGCTTGGGGTCAACATTTGATCGATAATTTTGAAGACTATGTGGGTAAATTCTGGCTGGTGACACCTAAGGCTGCTGATTTTGAAAAATTGTTATCACGTTTACGAGACACGGACTAAGGGGGGGCGCTATGAGTGATCGACTTGCCAATAATTTCCAGTTCCTCGACGTTCGCCGCGAGGATCCACCCAAGAAAGATATGGAGACTCGCACTGAGGCCTTTGTCGAAATTTATGACGCCTTCGATGCCGGTGAGGCTGCCGAGCAATCACACCGCTGCCTCTCTTGTGGCAACCCCTATTGCGAATGGAAATGTCCAGTACACAACTTTATCCCGGATTGGTTAAAGCTGTTGTCCGACGGCAATTTATTTGAGGCTGCCGAACTCAGTCATCAAACCAACACATTGCCCGAGGTCTGTGGCCGAGTCTGCCCTCAGGATCGTCTGTGTGAGGGTGCTTGCACATTAAATGAAGGTTTTGGTGCAGTCACGATTGGTAACGCCGAGAAATACATCACTGATACCGCTTTGGCGATGGGTTGGCGCCCGGATTTGTCGGACGTCATACCCACGGGTAAATCAGTTGCGATTATCGGTGCTGGACCCGCAGGGTTGGGCTGCGCCGATATTTTGGCCCGCAATGGTGTACAAGCCGTGGTTTATGACCTGTATCCGGAGATTGGTGGGTTGCTCACCTTCGGGATACCCCAGTTTAAGCTCGAAAAACAGGTCATGCAGCGCCGTAGAGAAGTTTTTGAAGGCATGGGAATCGAGTTTAGGCTCAACACGGAGATTGGTGTTGACGTTGAAATTGACACTTTGATGGCAGAGCACGACGCCGTCTTTCTGGGTATGGGCACCTACAAAGCCATGGAGGGTAAGTTTCCGGGAGAAGACCTGCCCGGAGTCCACAAGGCTTTGGATTATCTGATCGGCAACGTCAACGAAAAGATGGGTTATCCCCAAGATCCTAATAAATTTATTGACCTATTTGATAAGACGGTTGTGGTGCTTGGCGGTGGTGACACCGCAATGGACTGTGTTCGTACCGCCGTTCGTCAACAAGCCGATAAGGTTTACTGTGTGTATCGCCGAGATGAGGTCAATATGCCGGGGTCTCGACGAGAAGTGCAAAACGCGAAGGAAGAGGGCGTGGAGTTTTTATTCAATCGGCAGCCAGTCGAAGTCATGGAGTACTTTGGCGAGGCTATTGGCATCAAAGTGGTGGAAACCCGTCTGGGCGAACCCGATGCAGACGGGCGTCGACGCCCTGAGAGCGTTGCCGGCAGTGATACGGTCATTCAGGCTGACGCGATTATTATGGCCTTTGGTTTTCAACCTAGCCCAGCAGATTGGTTCGAGGGCCAGGGAGTAGCCGTCAACGACTGGGACGCCGTTGTCGCCCCTGAGGAACAGGTTTTCAAATTTCAAACCGCGAACCCCAAAATTTTCGCCGGAGGTGATATGGTGCGCGGCTCAGACTTAGTGGTCACGGCGATTTGGGAAGGGCGTCAGGCTGCTGAGGGAATCCTCGACTACTTGGGTGTTTAATCTATGTCAGACCTGAAAAATGACCGGTTTCTTCGTGCGTTGTTGCGCGAGCCGGTCGATCGAACACCGTTATGGATGATGCGTCAGGCAGGGCGGTACCTGCCTGAGTATCGCGAGATCCGGCAACAGGCCGGAAGCTTTATGAGCTTGTGCAGTAACCCTGAGCTGGCCTGCGAGGTCACGATGCAGCCGCTGCGGCGCTACGCTATGGATGCTGCCATTCTTTTTTCCGATATCTTAACAATTCCCGATGCCATGGGGCTGGGCCTGTATTTTGCTGAGGGGGAGGGCCCGGGCTTTGAGCGGCCGCTCCAAGGTGCTGCCGATATTGAGGCGCTGGATCCGAGTCGTGCGGTTTCTGAGTTGGGTTACGTCATGGATGCAGTGGCGTTGATTCGCCGTGAGCTTAAGGGTGAGGTCCCTCTGATAGGTTTTTCAGGCAGCCCCTGGACGTTGGCTACTTACATGGTTGAGGGTGGGTCATCCAAGGACTTTGCCAAGGTGAAATCCCTCGCGTTCAACGACCCCGCGGTTATGCACATGCTGCTTGAGAAGCTGGCCGATGCGGTTGCCATGTACCTGACGGCACAGGTTGAGCACGGAGCACAAGCGTTACAGATTTTCGATACTTGGGGCGGTGCCTTAAGTCACGGGGCATACCGAGAGTTTTCCTTGCAGTACATGACTCGAATTATTGAGCAGTTACCTAAGACTGCTGATGGCCGCAGAATTCCAGTGATTGTTTTTACCAAAGGCGGTGGTCAGTGGTTAGAGGCGATTGCAGGGTGCGGTGCTGATGCCGTGGGGCTTGATTGGACGACCGATATTGGTGAGGCCCGTCAGCGCATCGGTGATCGGGTTGCCCTGCAGGGCAACATGGATCCGTCTATGTTATTTGCGGCGCCCGAACGCATTCGTAGCGAAGTGGCTAGCGTCTTAGATAGTTTCGGTCAGGGTACGGGGCACGTGTTTAATCTGGGACACGGCATCACCCCTGGGGTTAATCCCGATCATGTTTCTGCCATGGTCGACGCGGTGGTCGAGTTATCGCCTAGTTATCACCAATCTGATTCAGGAAGCGCATGATCCATATCTAGCGCGGGTGTTTCCGAGTTGGGAACGCCGACAACCTTGGCGGGGACTCCCGCCACGGTGGTGTGGGGTGGCACATGGTGGAGTACTACTGAGCCAGCGCCGACTTTAGCGCCTTCCCCTACCGTAATGTTGCCTAAAATTTTGGCTCCCGCCGAAATGAGTACGCCATCTCCAATTTTGGGATGACGATCGCCCTCTTGTTTGCCCGTTCCGCCTAGAGTCACAGATTGGAGTATTGAGACGTGGTTACCCACCACGGCTGTTTCACCAATCACTAAGCCGGTGGCATGATCGAGCATAATGCCGTGGCCAAAGCGTGCAGCGGGATGAATGTCTATGCCAAATTTTTGTGACACTTGGCTCTGCAGAAATAACGCCAGTGATTGGCGATTCTCCCGCCACAGCCAATGAGCAACACGGTGGGTTTGTAAGGCCTGAAATCCTTTGAAATAGAGGAAAGGCAGGTGATATTCCTGGCAGGCCGAGTCGCGATCAAGAACTGCCTGCAAATCATCGCGGATAGCGCTGCGCAGGGTGGCGTCACTGCTAAAGGCCGCCAGCATTATTTCCCGCAGCGTCATGGCGGGTACGGTCGGGCTGTCGAGCTGGTTCGCTAAATGAAAGCTAAGCGCACATTCCAGTTCGTCATGATGCAAAATTGTTGCATGGAGGAAACTCACCAGAACAGGCTCTTGGCTGGCAGCGCGCTGAGTTTCGGCGCGCATTTGCTGCCAAATAGGATCGCCGCCCTGTAATGCTTTCATCGGTACTGAGTGAACTGCCGTCATAACGGTCACCATGTTTAGGATTCAAACCTGCCAGTGCCTAGAGTAGCGCAGGATGACAGTCTGCTCTAGCTAGAAAAAACACCGCTAAAACACCATAAAGTCTGATTGCGCTCAGCATATTTTTTTTCGAAAAGTGTCCAAGGCTCGCTGACCTCAAGACGTTCAAGTTTGCCGGTGAAACCAATGAGTGTAGAGGCGAGGGCGAATTCCTCGGCATATACCTGCCAGTTGCTGCGCATTTCTATTGAGCCTCCTAAACGCGCCAACAACGGAAAAGCCGGGTGGCCATGTACGCGCCGTTTTAGTTGGGAAGATTTAGGCCATGGGTTCGGGTACAGCAGGTAATGATGGGCAACCTTGATTTTGGCTATTTCTAGCAGCTGCCAGAAGGGTTCACATTCAGCACGCAGCAGTAGGTATTGATCAGAAGAATGCGTATTTTTGGTCAGTCGGTGAGCAGACTTATCGAGACCAATGACGGCAATCTTTTTGTGGTGTTCGGCTAAGCGCTGGGTACTCATACCGGTACCGCAAAAGGAATCTAGGACCAGCGGCGGATTGCCACGCTCAGCGAGCCAATCTTGGGCGTAGTCGAAGGCTTTACGAGTGTGCTCGGGGACGGGTTTACGCCAGAGCGTGCGGCAGTGCTTGATGACCAGCGCCTCGAGATCGGGGTGCGGTGCTTGTTGATCACTCTGCAGGGGTGACCGTTGAATTTGCGTGTCGTTATCCACCTTGCCATCATACCGCGCTTGCAAAAGGAGTTTTCAATTATGCGCGCGGATTTGCGTCCCTATTGGGTGAAAAAAGCTTGGCTAAATTGTCGCGAAGCCTGGATCGATTATTTTCTACGCCCACGTTGTGCTTCTCTGGGTGCTCACCCAAACATTATGAATCCTTGGTGGGTCGATATTGCGGGTAATAACATCCACATTGGGCACTCTTTTACTGCGGTCGGCGAAGCGGCCCAGCGAATTAAGATTGGCGTTTGGGGGCGAGCCCAAGGAGAAGGGAAGATCACGATCGGTAACGGGGTGTTGCTCAGTCCTGGAGTGCGCATTGCCTGCAGTGATGAAATTACTATCGGTGACGGCGTCATGATGGCTAATGGCGCTTATGTCACTGACTCCGATTGGCACGGTCTCTATGATCGCGTGGCTAGGTCAGATTTGGTGACACCGGTTCGCCTTGGCGATAACGTCTGGTTGGGTGATGGAGCCAAAGTGCTCAAAGGCGTGACCATTGGTGAAAACAGTGTTGTGGCAGCAGGTGCCGTGGTGACTCGTGACGTGCCGGATAATGTGGTCGTAGCAGGCAACCCTGCTCAGGTTGTGAAGCAGCTTGATACCGAAACCCCAAGGCGTACCCGAGCAGACTTGTATCAAGATCCTTACGCTACGGCGGATTTTTATGATGCGATCGACCGCGAGGTCTTGTCAGCTAACACATTTTCCCGTTGGTTGTGGAGTTGTATCTACCCTGGGGCGCGCCGAGAAAAATAGCGGCTTAAAGCAGGCGTAGTGCGGGTTCATTCATGGCAGCCATCTGCTCTCTGAGCTCAAGAATGTGATCACCCCAAAAGCGTTCTTGTCCAAACCACGGAAAGGCCTTTGGGAAAGCTGGATCGTCCCAACGTCGCCCCAGCCAGGCGGCATGATGCATGATGCGTAGGGTTCGAAGCGCTTCTACCCAGTTTAGTTGTCGCGGATCGAAATCGTGAAATTCTTCGTAACCTGCAATGAGCTCCGCCAACTGCTGCTCTCGGTGGTGCCGTTCACCATTCAAAAACATCCAGAGATCTTGGATGGCCGGTCCCATGATGCAGTCATCGAGATCGACAAAGTGGGCGGTGTCGTCCCGCCAAAGAATGTTGCCGCAGTGACAGTCGCCATGAATGCGCTGTAAATCGGATGTTGCCATACCCGACAGAAGTTCTTGTGCTGCTTGTTCACAGTCGAGCGCCAGGGTGCCGTAGGCTTCTTGAAGGTCCCGTGGAATAAAGTGCTCGCTGAGAAACTGGCGACTGGCCGTCGCCATGCGCGGGATATCTATTTGAATGCGATGCTCGAAGGGTTTTGCTGCACCTACCCGATGAATGCGCCCCAACACATTACCCAGTTGATATAGATGCTCGAGGTTATCCAGTTCCGGGGGATGCCCTCCCCGGCGCTGAAATACCGTAAAACGCTGGCCGAGGGCTTTATGCAGCGTTTCGCCATTTTTAATTTCGGGCGCTACGACAGAAATATCGTGCTCGACCAGTTCTAGAGCAAACCGGTGCTCTTCTAAAATTTGCTCGTCCGTCCAGCGCTGGTCTCGATAAAACTTAACGATGACCGGCACTTCATCCTCAATTCCAACCTGGTAAACCCGGTTTTCGTAAGAGTTCAGTCCGATTAGGCGCAGATCACAGCGGTAGCCTACTGTTTCTACACAGTCGACGACAGCGTCGGGAGTCAGTGCGTCGTAGGGATGGGACATGGCAATAACGTCACGCTAAATGACTAGCATAACCTAGCCGTCAAGCTGACGGGGTAGTCACGTCCCAGAGAATTCGGGCGCCCGGGCAAGGCACCAAGCGTCAATACGCACTGCGCCGGCCCTCTTTAAAGTCTCAGCCACTGCCTCTAATGTGGTACCCGTAGTAACAACATCATCAATAATAAGGACGGACTGCCCGCTAAAAGACGCGCTTGTCGTGTACCGCCCTCGGCTACTCTTCAGCCGTTGCTGGCGATCCATGTGGTGGTGGGCTCTTTTTCTGGGGCTGGCTCGAAGTTTGTCTACCATGGCTAGCCGACACTGGAATTGCTGCTTACCGGTTTGGCCTAATACTTGCGCCAGCAGTCTGCTCTGGTTGTAACCTCGGCGCCACCGACCTCGCCAATGCATAGGCACTGGCACTAAAGCATGGTAGCGCTCTTTGATGGGGGTTGTTTCCAGGGCGAGCTGCACCAACAAATAAGTGAGCTCTATTGCCCCTTTGAATTTCCAGCGATGAATAAGATCTCGTGTGACGCCACTGTACTCTAGCCCAGCCTGTAAGAAGTCCAGCGCAGTGTTTCCACGACAGTGGTTTGTCAGGGCAGATCCCGGATGGCCGCAGTGTAAACAGGCCCAGGGGTTACGGCGAATTGAATGGCGACAACCGCCGCAAAGTAGTTCATTGGGTTCGCAGGAGTTATGGCAAATCAGGCAATGACTGGGTAAAAAATCCTGTTGGAGCGTCTGCGCCAGCCGATGGATCCACACAGCTACCCCCTCGTCTGAAAAACCTAAATTTGCCTTACAATCCCGGTCAGATGGAACATCCTATTTATTCATGCCTGACTTTTGCTAGGATTGGGGGGACTTAAAACAGGGCAAGTGGCATGACCGAGTCTATGCACGCATCAGAGCCTCAGGGCTCTGATGACAATGAACGGCGCCTTTATCCAGAAGATCAGGCTAAAGTAGATACCTTTCTTAAATCGGGTGTTAACTCTGTCGAGCGCAAACCGTTTAGGCCAATCATCATGATTTTGCTGTTAATTGCGGTAGTCTCTGGATTCAGCTTGCTCAGCCAGGGGATCGCCCTTTGGGCTGGGATTTACTGAGTTGTCGAATAACTCTTAGCGTGCCGCCGCAAACTCTTCGATGCCTGTTAGGTTGCGCAGCTTAACGAGCGCCTACCCTTTGATGGCAGTTTTGAAGCGATGATCAAATTCCCTCGACCATGACTTGTGAGTCATGATGATGCCCACGCCATTGCGGTCGCAGGAGAAAAGGTTGCGTCAAACCCTGATCATTGACAGATTGGGCCGGTACGGCGGTGAGTTGAGAGCACCCTCTCGAAATTCGGTGTATGCGCTGCAGTGTTTCGTTCTAGATAACCCAATCGTGAGCAGTAGCAGCCCATTTTTCTGCGAATGACTTTTCAGTAACCGTGATAGCAAGCACCATAGAGAGGCTAAATGACAAGCTTTCCGGGCATTTCTCTCCTGTTACCGAGATCCCCGAGGCGAAAAAATTTTCGGCAACGGCTTCGTCAATAATCGAGAGCTCACTGCTGATACGGGGACGGCTTAAGGTAATGTGGTGCTCATCGTAGGCTTCCAAGCGTCCTACGATTTCGCCTTGCGCGGTAACAAGTGTCACAACTGTGCCAATATCCACGGAAAACCTCCAATGTCGCCTGTGGTGGTACCACAATACTCTCAAAGCGTCTCGGTGACCGCCGATGGCCGCTGGGAATGTGATTAATGTTCACTTTCTGTCGGCAGTTGGCTTTTTTGAGGTCGTTGAACGTCCGTAAGGGTACGAATCCCCGCGTCTTCGTAGTTTAGCGGCTGGTCTTGGTAATCAGCAGGAATGGACCATGGTTAAAATAAAAAAAAGCACCACACTGCTGATTTCTTGGTACGCATTTTTTCATGCACTGACCTTGGTAGCGATTCTGTTTGTGCACTTTGTGCTAGACATAGACATGAAAATTCTTGGGGAGGTAGGCAAGGCACTAGAAACCTATTTTCTTGATTTTATGGGTAGAAATCTTGCGATTTGTCTTTCCCCTGGCATATGGCTGGGACTACGTATTGTCACGGGGAGCTCTCGAATTCTTCCCTGGAAGTAGGAGCAGATAGCAGGAATAAATACAGCATCGGTGCCCTAACTTTTGGCATCGATAGCTTCAGTAGAGTTGCACTTACTGCAGGCGAGTCTATGATTCGGGCCCCTGTCCTAGCGGCGTGTCTTGCTCAAAGTTTTTGTTGTTGGCGTTGAGGCACCCAAGAATAAATTTGTACGAGCGCCTACGGGTAAAAAATGCATTTTCCACGCTTTTCACAGGCGGTTGTGTTGCACCGACTCTAGTCTACGGGGTCTAGGTAGGTTGAGCCTGAGAGGATTGGCATAGCAAAGGAACAAGATAAAGCCACCCCAGCACAGGGATGGGCAGAACCCAAAGTAGAGCCCACCATCCCGATCGTCCAATGTCATGCAAACGTCTAACGGTTGCTGAGGTCGTCGGAATCGCCATGATGGGGCGATACAACAACACAAGTAACCCGACCTCAGGATCCACCATACCCATAGGGATTAGATGACCAAAGGGCAGGTCAAGAAGGCTGATGGTTGTGGCTGCTGTCGCTTCATCGATTATGGCGACAACCAGATACAACAGTAGGAAAAAAAGCATAAAAAACCAAAACTCAGATCTTGCGGCAGTGCCGTTGAAGTCGAAGCTCTGTTTGATACCCATTTTCACTGAAACGAGAAACATCGAAATAAACCTCGCCCTTTCCATTAATTAGGTTTCACTCTGACGCACTTTAAACATGCGTGCCGCACACAACGCAAACTCTGATATGCAGGGAGACTTTATCCTAGCAGGCATGCTGGTGATTTTTAAGGTTTGATACCGCGCTGTTAAGACAGCTTGGCTATCGGTTTAGGTGCGGACGCACACGACATCGCTGGCCTCTTTTGTCCCTAATGATTTTGATAACAGTCAGCGTCGTACATCGACCCACTATGGCGCGATATTCAGGGGCCTTCGGCTATTTGAAAATCTGGCGTGGGCTGGTTACGGTAGTACGCAGTTTCGAAGCTTTTTTGCTTTTGCACTACGCAAATGTTCAGTGACCGATCTATGACTTTATAGCTCATGGTCGCTACCAATCTGTTAACCGGAGAAACCTATGAAGATTCTAATGTCCCTATTAATCATTGCGAGTTGTGCAATGTCTGCACAGCTACAAGCAGATACTGCCTCAGAGGTCAGAGCGGTTGTTGTCGCAAATATTGAATACACCAATAAAGAGTTAGCTCAGGATCCCCTGCGCATATCGCGCAAAGGGTCAAAGGAGTTCTTCTCTAGCGGCGGGTTACTAAATGAAATTAACAGAGAGACCCTTGATAACACGTTTGTGACGTTTAAAGGCAGCGTGAAACATATTGACGTTACCGTTCTGGTCGAGGGTGAGGCGGCGGTGGCGCACTATTATCAAGAAGCCGTAATGCAGCCTACTGGCTCGGCAGCAGTCCCCAACTACCGAACACGAGTGACCCAAGCCTTTGTAAAAGAAGACGGTGCCTGGAAGGTTCGCGCGGCGCACTGGTCGCCACTAGTCGGCGGGGCGGGCACCTCACAGGCTGTCGTGAAGTAGTGCACAAAGCCTAGATTTACGGCAGCCAGGCACAGTGCGCAGTGCGTTACATTCGGCTGCGCCGCTGTGCTGGCGGGGTTGGTTTTAAGGCCTAGTCGGGAGGTGTCCTGCAACCGTGATCGCGGTTTTAACGATGAGATCATGAGGCACTGCAAGAATACCGTTAGGGACTTGCTTAGAAGTCTAAAAATTTAGGGTCACTGGCAGCCTGGCGGCTTAAAAAATAGCGGAGCAGAATATGCGTATAGCCATAATCATCATTCTCAGCACATTTATGTTTGCTGCCACTGTGTTTAGCGTAGAGCACGGAGCGTCTTCGCAGCTGCGTGAAATAGAAACTCAGGTGGGAAGTTTCTACAGCTCAGAGTTGAGTCTCGAGCAAAACTTTCCTTTCTCCGACATGGTGCACATTGGGGGAGGGCTGGTTTTCCTATCTGGACTGGTCGGATCTGATGTGGCGGGACAGCTTGTTCCCGGTGGTCTAGAGGCTGAAACCCATGCGATCTTTCGGCAACTGCAAGCACATCTCGCGCAACTTGATCTCGGTCTGGAGGATGTCGTGAAGTGTTTGGTGATGATTGATGACATCGCAAAATGGGGCGACTTCAATTCGATTTATACCAGTTACTTTAAGCCGCCTTATCCGGCAAGAAGCGCCATGGGCGCTGATGGATTGGCACTGGGCGCGGCACTTGAGCTTGAGTGTATCGCTGTAAAAAAATAAATCGTCAGTTAGCCGACAAGCGACCGAAGGTTAATTTTCAAGCACCATGCGGACAATTAAAAACAGTAAAGAAGGTGCGAGCAAGCACCCTACACCGGTATAAAATGTGGCAGTCATTGCACCGTAGGGCACCAGTTTTGGATCTGTGGCTGCAAGGCCTGCAGCGACACCACTGGTTGTACCCATGAGGCCGCCATAGATCATAGCGGAGTTGGGGCTATCGAGCCCTACACGACCTGCAACAAGGGGTGTAGCGACCATGACAAGTACAGATTTCACCAGACCGGCGGCGACACTTAGTGCAATGACGCTCGAGTCTGCGCCCAATGCTGTGCCGGTTACCGGACCCACAATATAGGTCGCAGCACCGGCGCCAATGGTGCTAATCGCCACTGCGTCTCGGTAGCCAAAGGAAAAAGCAACGATGGCGCCCACGCTGAAAGACACGACAACGCCAATGATGACCGAGATTGCACCGATTAACCCGGCTTTTTTGAGTTCCTCAAATCGCACTCCATAGGCTGTTGCTATGATGGCGAAATCACGGAACATGGCTCCGCCCATAATGCCTAGCCCCGCAAATAGCGGAATATCGGCGAGTCCCATTGCGCCATCAGTGCGAATACCGCCGTAGTAGGCGAGCAGCAGGCCGCCAACAATGGCAATGGCAGAGCCATGCAGCTTGCCGCGGGTGAGTTTGGCGGAGAGAAAATAGGAAAACCAAACTAACGCGCCAACAACCGCGAAGGCAACGATGAGCGTATTACTTTCAAGCACTCTAACGAGGGTTTCACTGATCATGATGCTGTCCGGGGGAGATGCGGGCGATCAAAGGAATAAGTAAAAAGCCTGCGGCGACCGCTGCAATGCCTGCGGTGATCGCGAGCCAGCCGCTTGATAGCGCGGCAACAACATTTTGCTTAGCGGCCATGGCGACCACAATGGGCACATACATGGCATTCCAGAAGTTGATGCCCGTTTCTGTCGGTACACTCATGTTAAAACGCGGGTGCTTTTGATTGACCAATACAATGAGCAGCAGCATGGACAGACCGACTCCGCCAACATTTGCCTGCACACCGATGAGTTGTCCCAACAAATCCCCGAAGAAAATGCCTGTCAACATGCACAAGGCAAGCATAGCGACACCGTAGATCACCATAGACTCAACTCCAAACCGCGACGCTCAAAAGTATTACTTCTTGTGTTGCTCCTGGCTTTGCCCCAAACAGACAGTTAAAAAATCCAAAGCACTATCGTTGCAGAGAGAAGCCTGCATTCTGTTGCCCTGCGAGCACATGGCACTAAGGTAACTAAGCCGCTGAAGATTTTCCATAAAAACACCGGCTTCACAGCGTTAGATGCAGGCAGTCAGCGCCCTTTCGCTCGCTCTGGCGAGCCCTATTTTGAGTGAAATACCTGATAGCCCAGTGGTGAACCGGGAGTAGCCTCGGGCAAGTATTGGTACATTGCGCGGAAGTGCTTCGACGTCATTAATTAGCGTTAATGTTCGATGTTTTCGGTTCACTGCCGCAGTGGGCTCTGGGAGTTGATTCGGTGTTTAGAGCCCCTAAAGCGTTGCTGGTGCCGAGAAAACCTCCATGCTCTACTAGGCCCGTGAATCTTTACGGTGAGACGTATGACATGTCGCTAAAGATAATTGGAGCGGGACCTGGAAGGACGGGGACGCTGTCACTCAAGACGGCACTGGAGCATTTGGGTTACGCGCCTTGTCATCATATGAAGTCTTGCTTTGAGGGGCGCCAGCAAACGCGATGGTTCTTGCAGGCAGCACAAGGGGGCTCCGTCGACTGGCGGCAAGTCTTCAGTGGTTATGAGGCGGCGGTAGATTGGCCGGCGGCCGCCTACTACCAAGAGCTCCTCGAAGTCTTTCCAGATGCAAAAGTCATCTTCAGTGACCGCGCACCCGGAGACTGGTATGAAAGTGTCGCCAGTACGATCTTCCGCGTGCTTCCCGCCATTCCGGGCTGGCTGCGAAGAACCGTTCCCCATATCGACCGAGTGGCGCTAATGGTTGATAAAACGGTTTGGAAAAATGAGTTAAATGACCAGTTTGAGAACCGTGCGGCGATGTTGGATTTCTTTGAGCGCCGTCGGCAGGAGGTAATTGCGGCCGTGCCGCCTCAGCAATTGTTGATACATTCAGCCGCTGAGGGGTGGGGGCCTCTCTGTGCCTTCTTGGGGGTAGAGGTACCGAGCATTCCCTACCCGTGGGTAAATGAGGGGGCTAGGATTAGGCGGGGGGTTAGGGTTTTAAAGGCACTTTCATATGTGCCTTCGGTGCTGCTATCAGCGGGGATAATGATGGTGGTTTACGGGTGGGTAACTTTGTCGGCTTGACTCAAAAAGCGGAGAAACGAAAGCTCTGTCTAACCTTTGTGTTTTTGTCGCCGATCAGCAGTACAGACCTTGCTGATGTGGGTTCACCCGTCTGGTTGTCAGAAAGTTCTGTCATAGGTTTGTCGCACGGCCTCAAAAGCGGCTGTGACCTCTGGGCAAAATTTTGTGTTCACATTTTGGATTGCAGTACAGTGCCTGCCTGAGCAGATTTACTCACCGACACCCGTTGGTGTTACCCGCAAAAGACAACGGCAAATCGTTTAACTGAAAAGGATTGATGTTATGCCCGAAATTAGTGTTCAACACAGAGCCGCCGCGCTTGAGGATCTCGAGCCCTGCGAGTCTTTCGGAGAGCCCGTTGGAGCCTTGCCGCTTCAAACTGCCATGGGCTTTTATGAGGGAGAGTCATTTACAGGTCAGGTCTATACCGGCACGTGGGAGTGTGAGCCTGGCACTATGGAATTAGACCTAGACCTTACGGAATTTTGCCACCTGTTGGCAGGGCATTGGAAATTCACCTCCAAGGCAGGGGTGGTCACTGAGGTAAGAGCAGGCGACAGTTGGGTTTTTCCTCGGGGGTGGCAGGGCACCGCTGAGGTTCTAGAAACTGTCCGTAAAGTCTATTGCATGATGGTGCCTCAAGAGAGCGAATAATCGCGGTTATTACCCTTCTCAAAGATTGTTCGATGTGCCTTGAAAATAGGACGTCTTGATAAGGCTGGTGTTAGCTGTGGGGCGAGATTGCGCTCGATAGCTCTGTCAGCGCTGCTAGCCCATTAACGCAGGGCTGACGCCAGCCGGAGTCGAAAATAAGAATCGGGGAAATTAAAGCTTGCGCCTGCAACTTTGATAATGTACTTTGTTTTATAAAGTACTCTTACAAAGGAATTCAGGATGAAATCTGAGATTGAAGCCGATATTAAATTTTTGAAACAGATGGCCGAGCAGGGTCAAAAATCGCCGCTACGAGGGGGCGAGCATGGCGTTCTTTGGGGCGGAATGTTCACCCTGTCAGCGTTGTTTGCCTACGGCGTTGTTGCCGAACTCATTTCCTTGCCGTCGTGGACCATTGCACTCGCATTTATAGGTCCCGCGCCAATTGGCGTTTTGGCAGGGCAATACCTCAATAAAAAATTCGGTGGCAGTTCTGGTGGTTTTAGTTTTGGCAACAAAACCTCTGCAGCAGCTTGGGGTGCGGTTGGTATCACCATAGGCGCTCTGTATATACCCGTGCTCGCAGCGCAAGCCCTAGGTTTCCTTACGTTGAATGGCGCATATATCTTTGGATCTCTACAGGTTACGGTTTTTGCGTTGTATGCCGTTGCGTATTCGACAACCGCACAGGTTTCAGGTGACCCCAGACAGTACTTATTCTCGGGTGCCGCGATAGCTGCGTCAGTGGCCAGTGTATTTACAATAGGAACCTATGACATGTTTCTGGTCATGGCGGCGGGCCTGTTCTGCAGTGCGGTGATTCCCGGATATCTAACGCGATCCAAGCAGTCAGCGGCGGCATGAACCGATTATGAATGACTCTTCAAGTTTGGCAGCCGAGGATATTAATGACCTTATTCACGGAAGGGTGAGGCTGGCCGCTATGGCCTACATCGCGGGTGCGGGTGAGGCCGACTTTACGGCAATAAAGAAGGCGGTCAACACTAGCGATGGCAACATGTCTGTGCACTTGCGAAAATTGGAGGACGCCGGATACTTAGCGGTTACCAAAGGCTATAACGACCGAAAGCCCCAAACGATTTACGCGTTGACCGATACGGGCCGTGCTGCGTGGCACGCGTACTTGGAAAAAATGCGCCAATTGTTGGTAGAAATTTGAATCAGAGGACGGGCTGATGAGGGTATTCAGCGACCGCCAGGGTGCAGAAATTGGCCCAAATCAACGACAGGCCCAGCCAACAGGCTGCAAAAAAGTTTTTTTAGGGTCAGTAAATAGGCCCTCAACCATGAGCTAACATACCGCATCTAGCTGAGTGTCTTGTCTCACTTCACCATCTTTCTTGTAGGCGGCTGCTCACAATTCTCTGGTCATGGGCAAAGGAGCCACCCTTTCCTGAAGCTTACCGGTGTGTAATTAATCACCAACTCCGGTAATCCAACCTCACCCCATCGCCATACAAAGTGCGTATCCTAAAGGTTTCAGGGAGCCCTAATCCTATGAAAGCATTAGTAAAAAAACACGCAGAAGAAGGTCTTTGGTTAGAGGACGTGCCCATTCCCACCATTGGTGGCAATGATGTTTTGATCAAAGTTCATAAAACCGCGATTTGTGGTACCGACGTCCACATTTACAACTGGGATGAATGGGCCCAAAAAACGATACCGGTGCCCATGGTCAGCGGTCATGAATTTGCCGGGGAAATTGTGGAGCTGGGCAGTAACGTCACAGGCTTGCAAATCGGCGATATTGTGTCCGGAGAGGGGCATGTAGTCTGCGGGCGATGTCGAAACTGTCTGGCCGGACGCCTGCATCTATGCCCCAATACACTCGGTGTCGGTGTCAATCGTGACGGGGCTTTTGCGGAGTACCTCGCCATACCCGCCACCAACGTATTTCGCCCCAATGTCTACATACCCACTGATCTCCTGAGTATTTTTGATCCTTACGGCAATGCCGTTCATACCGCGCTGTCGTTCAATATGGTGGGAGAGGATGTCATTATCACCGGGGCTGGGCCCATTGGCATCATGGCGGCTATGGTTGCAGGGCACTGCGGTGCACGTAACGTCATACTAACCGACGTCAATGAATATCGACTGGATCTGGCGAAACGGATTGTGCCCAAAGTTCAGCCAATCAACGTTTCAAAACAAGAAATCACCAGCAGTTTTATGGAGAGCCTGGGCATACTCGAGGGGTTCGACGTTTGTTTGGAAATGTCAGGTTCACCCGCGGCCTTTCAGGATATCCTGAGCAAAATGATTAACGGTGGCAGTATCGCCATGCTCGGCATAATGCCTGATGACACTGGCATTTCGTGGACGGATGTGGTCTTCAAGGGCCTTAATATCAAGGGTATTTATGGCCGGGAAATGTATGAGACCTGGTACAAAATGGTCATGATGGTGCAGAGTGGTTTGCCCGTAGAGCGCATCATTACTCACCGACTACACTACACTGAGTTTCAGGAAGGCTTCGACATTATGCGGTCGGGCCAATCTGGAAAAATCATACTGAACTGGAAGGACTGATATGAGTTTCCGCGCTGCTCAGCACAGTTTTGTGGAAGAAATCGCTGACATTAAATCAGCGGGTCTTTGGAAAACTGAACGCGTTATTGCGTCAGATCAAAAAAATGACATTACCCTCGAGGATGGCGCCAATGTTGTGAACATGTGTGCCAATAACTATTTAGGGCTAGCCAATCATCCCAAGGTAAAGCAGGCAGCTAGTGACAGTTTGCAGCAGTGGGGTTTTGGTGCCGCATCAGTGCGGTTTATCTGCGGGACGCAAGAAATTCACAAAACGCTGGAGCAACGGGTGAGCCGTTTTTTAGGTATGGAAGACACCATTTTGTACGCAGCGTGCTTCGATGCCAACGCAGGTTTGTACGAGACAATATTGGGGCCAGAGGATGCCGTCATTTCTGACGAATTGAATCATGCCTCGATTATCGACGGGATCCGGTTGTGTAAAGCAGCTCGATACCGTTACAAAAATAATGATATGGGGGATCTCGAGCTGCAGTTACGGGCCGCTAAAGAGGCTGGAGCTCGGCGCATACTGATTACTACGGATGGTGTGTTTTCCATGGACGGTACCATTGCCCAGCTCGATATTATTTGTGACCTCGCAGATAAATACGATGCCATGGTGCATCACGATGACTGTCATGCGACGGGGTTTATGGGAGCCCAAGGGCGTGGCGTCCATGAATACTGCAATGTCATGGACCGAGTTGATATTACCACCAGCACTTTCGGCAAAGCCCTAGGCGGCGGTTCGGGCGGCTACACGGCTGGGCGCCAGGAGATTATCGACTTGTTGCGGCAGCGTTCGCGTCCGTACCTATTTTCCAACACCTTAACGCCCTCCATTTGTGCAGCGTCGCTCACTGTTTTAGATATGCTCGAGGCATCAACCGAACTGCGAGATCAGCTGCATGACAACACCCAGTATTTTCGAGCACAAATGCAGGCCCACGGTTTTGCGGTCCCCGAGGGCGATCATCCCATCGTTCCAGTAATGCTTGGAGACGCGGTCGTGGCCCAAAAGATGTCTCAACGACTGCTTGAGCTAGGCATCTATGCGGTCGGCTTCTTTTATCCGGTGGTTCCCAAGGGCAAGGCGCGCATTCGAGTGCAAATTTCAGCCGGACATACCCGGGAGAACCTCGACAAAGCCGTTGCCGCCTTTAGTCAGGCGCAGCAAGAGCTGGTTGCTTAGAGTTTTGATAGCAGCGCTTTGAGTGTCGGGTTTTGAAGAGAGTGCTTTAAAAAGCTCGGAGATAAAATTGCCTTGCTTGGAACGCGTTTGACGCGGCAATTAATTCAATAGCAGGTCTGCGTGAGCAGACCTGCATAAGCGACCTCTGACCGAGGCTCTAACCTTAAGAGACGCGTGGCAACGACTGGGTCTTTACTGCTTTATGACGCAGTATTCGCCGTATTCAGCGACTTCCCCAGTTGTCCAATCTTGCTTGGGTTTTTCATCAAGATTTTCACACCACTTTTCACTACCTATGGTTGTGGCGTCAAGGAGACAGTGCTTGGCGTAACTCTTACGGTCGTCACCAGTCCAGTCACCTTTTGGAATCGCCTTTTGAGTCTCACACCAGCCGGCACTTCCAGGCTTGTCGGCACAGCCGGTCAGTAGCAGACCCGCGCTTAGTAAAATTGCGCCCAGCGCAGAACGCTTTTGAATGGGTGTCATATTGCCTCCAATTTCAATAAAAAAGGTGGCCCAAATCGTAACCTAGGAAACCGTGCGAGTTAGGTTCATTTGGCGACAAGGCCGCTGCGAGTGGAGCAAGCCTCGCAGCCCTAAGCCCCCTGGAAGGCCGCCGGCGTGCCATCGATCAATTCAACTCGTAGCACACTCAGCCGCCGATCCGATCAAGCAGGCTATAAAACAGCATGCCTGCTACTTGTCCCGGGCGCCGAAGTAAGGTGCCCCCTGGAAAACGTCGGGTTGGCACCGAGGCCATGCGTGAGAAATCGTCGGTATCCCCTGAAATGGCTGCGGCTAAAAGGTAGCCTGCCATCGTGGCTGTGGGAACGCCGTGACCCGAAAAGCCTTGTGCGTAAAAGGTTCGACGACCCAAGCGACCAAAGTCGGGCATGCGATTCATCGTAATACCTAGCGTGCCGCCCCAGCCGTGCTCAACTGCTACATCCGCAAGATTGGGGTAGATTTTAAGCATGTGGGGCCACACAAATCGCGCAATGTTCTTTGGAAATTTGGCGCCGTAGGTTTCGCCGCCGCCAAAAAGTAGGCGACCATCACCTGACAGCTTCCAATAGTTAATGACGAAGAGGCTGTCAGACAGGCTAAAATTATCGCGGCACACCGCTTTCTGCTGCGCTTCAGAGAGTGGCTCGGTCGCTAAAATGAAATTATTGATCGGCATGATGTTGCCCGCGATACGTGGCTCCAAATTCCCAAGATAACCGTTGCAGGCTAAAACTAGAAAACGTGCTTTTACCAAGCCGCTGTCCGTCTTCACCTGTACTTGGCCATCTTTAGACTCGTCGTAGCTGAGCACTCGACTATCCTCAAAAATCTCTGTGCCCAGAAGATCAGCTGCTTTAGCGAGACCAAAGGCATATTTAAGGGGGTGTAAGTGTCTAGCACCTAGGTCAAGTAGTGCTCCGTGCTGGTGAGTAGCTGTCGTCATCCAGGCGGTTTCAGTCGCGTCGACGAAGCGCATCTGATCATAGCCGTAGGCTTTACTGAGGTGCTCCACCTCTTGCTGCAGCCCTTTAGTGTGTTTCCGTTTGGCTGCTAGATGTAAATTGCCCACGCCTAGTTCGCATTCAATGTTAAATTCGTCAATTAAATTAACGACGAGGTCCACCGCTTCTAAACCGAGTCGCCATAAATCTTTGGCGGCCCCGAGACCTACCCACTGCTCTAGGTCTTCTTGATCAGCGCGTTGGCCCGTGCCGACATGTCCTCCATTGCGGCCCGATGCGCCCCAACCTACGCGTTCGGCCTCTAACAAGGTGACGGAAAACCCCAGCTTGCGAAGGTGGATGGCGGTGGAAAGCCCGGTATAACCACCGCCAACAATACAAACATCAGTCGCGACCTCTCCTGACAGCGCCGGAAAGGTTTTATGAGGTAATGCGGAAGCGGCATACCAGGAATCGACGTGTTCGGAACTAGCAGTCATAAGCACTCGCTGTGGATATCCTGAGGTTGTTGCAACTCGTGATGTGATTTTACACCCTTGCCGAGCAACGCGCTTGCCCCCCATACTCCTAGCTCTTCCATTTTCGGTAAATTTTATGAGTTCCAAGCTCTCGGGCGACAGCAGTACAGAAACCCGCATACATAGCCCTGAAAACGCCAGTGGGTCTCTTCTGATACCCCCAGAGGAAATGGCGACTATTACAGCTTGGCTCAAGGAGCATAAAATTTCGGAGGTTGAGTGTATTGTTCCTGACCTCACCGGTAATGCCCGGGGGAAATTCATACCGGCGCACCAGTTCACTGAGCAATTGGAACAGAAACTCCCAGAATCTATCTTGGTTCAGACGGTTACCGGCGAGTACACCGATGATCATTGGGATTTTGTTGAACCCACTGATACAGACATGATGCTGAGTCCCGATGCCTCGACGTTACGTCGCGTTCCCTGGGCTCGTGAGCCCACCGCTCAAATTATTGCAGATTGCCTTAAGGCTGACGGTACTCCCCATCCACTGTCGTCACGAAACGTGCTGCGTTATGTGCTAGGGCTCTATGAGGAGGCGGGGCTAAAGCCTGTTATTGCCCCTGAGGTGGAGTTTTACCTAGTTCACAAAAACACGGATCCCGATTACGAATGCATGCCGCCCAAGGGTCGTTCAGGGCGTCGTGAAGTGGCGCGTCTCTCGTACAGTATTGATGCCGTTGCCGAGTTTGAAGATTTCGTCGAGGACATGTATGACTATGCCGATGCGCAGTCACTGGCAGTAGATACCCTTATCCATGAAAACGGTGCCGCACAGATGGAGATCAATTTCCGTCATGGTGACCCGCTGGCTATGGCGGATCAGGTATTTGCCTTCAAGCGCACGGTGCGGGAAACGGCCTTAAAGCACGACATGTACGCAACTTTCATGGCTAAGCCAATGCAGCGCGAGCCCGGTAGTGCGCTGCATATTCACCAGTCTATTTTATCCCTCGAGGACGGCAGTAATATTTTTGCGGGTAAAGACGGCAAGCCAACAGCCGCCATGATGCATTACTTGGGCGGGCTGCAGCGATATACCCCCGAACTGATTAGCTTCTACGCCCCCAATGTAAACTCCTATCGTCGTTTAGCCCCTGATATCTCAGCCCCCATTAATTTAAGCTGGGGTTTTGATAATCGCACCACGGCCTTTAGGGTGCCTAACAGCACGCCAGAAAACTTACGTATTGAAAATCGCTTTCCAGGGGTCGACGCCAATCCCTATCTTGCGATAACGGCAACGCTTGCGAGTGGTTTGCTGGGTATGCGCCAAGGCCTCCAGCCGACTGAGCCTCACCAGGGCACCGCGAACGAGCAAGCCGTGGTGGTGGCGCGTACTTTGGAGGAAGGTGTGCGCCAGTTAAACGATACCCCCGAGTTACAGCAAATGATTGGCGAGCTATTCATGCGCGCTTACGCTGCTGTGAAGCTTGACGAATTCGAGGAATTCAATCGAGTAATCAGCTCCTGGGAGCGCGAACACCTGTTATTGCAGGTGTAATCGCTAACAATGGTCAACACTCGGCGCGAGGGCGGATCGGCGGCAACATTGGCTCGTGCTTATAAAGCACTGAAGTATGTTGTTTACGCACTGCTATCTGTAAACATTGCGCTATTTCTCAACGAAGAAATGGCGTCTTCCGCTCACGCAGCACCCTCGGGCATGGATCTGTTTACAGTAATCCAACTGTTTTCTGCGACTCTAGATACCGCAGCGTGGGTACTGCTGCTGCTACTGTTTGAGCTTGAAACTGCGGTAATCCCAGATGATCGCTTGGTGGGTAAAACCCAATGGGTCATTCACGGTATCCGCTTAATCTGTGGTCTTGCCGTCGTTTCCGCATTTTGGGGTTATGTGGGGGAATGGCAGGTGTTCTGGCACTCTGAGATTCTTCAGGTGCCCGCCTGTGAGTTAGTTGGCCAAGGCTGGTCGATATTGCTCGATTTCGATAAGTTCATCGCCCTGGACGCTGAAAACTGTATTGCGCTCGGCTTTGAAATCGTCGCTGTAACGGAGTTGGAACAGGTTGTTGCGACACCTATGGCTCTCAATAGTGCTTATCAGCTTGGACTTGTTGACGTCATCAACTCTGCTACCTGGATTTTGGTGGTCGTGCTCTTGGAAATCGAGGTGCGTTTGCAACTGGGGGGTGGGGTGCCTCAAAAATTTCAGCGGCCATTTAATGGGGTCAAAATTGTGTTGTACGCTACGCTAGCGGTTGCAGCGGTTTACTGGGGATTTGAAGGTGAGTTCCTAGATTTTTGGGATGCTGCGCTGTGGCTGTTTGCCTTCGTGTTTATTGAGCTCAATGTCTTCGAGTGGCAGCGCGACCTCGCGCAAGCGCAACAAGCACCAGACTAATTGCCAGGAGCCCGTAGCCCTCGACAGACTCGCCCTGTACCAGTGAGGCTAGTATCGGCTATGTCAATTCGGTAGAGGAAGGACCGAGTATCGTATTATCTAAGCTCAGTCGTCGTAGAGCTCGAAATCGAAATCACCCAATTCTTCTCGAAGTCGCAGTGTCTCCAGGCGCTGTTCTGCACGGCGCCGCTTCTCTGCCAGTGAGGGCGAACAGATGTCAATGCTGGAGTCATCCATAGCATCAAGCATCTCGTCGTCTAAGTCCCCCATTAACGGCTCAAAAAAATCTTCTGAGCTGACTGAATCCTCGCTATGTGTTGCTGTACGCTCACCCATAACCACCTCCCGATGATTTAGAACTCAATGCGTAGGCACTCTTACACGCGTAGTTGGCCTCAACGACACCGCTCTAGGCAAGAATCTTTTTGGCCTTAAAGCGCTGCTCTAAATAACTGAAAAAACTAGGGCGGCCCGCCTGAAATACCACGGTTACGGTTAGAGAAATCCTTTTCTCTTTTTGGAGACCCGGCTTCCTGCCGGGGGCGGACCGCCCTAAAGAATCAGCAAAAGCCGTGCCAGACCAAACGCTAAGGCAAACTATGGGTTTCGAGGTATGACCTCAAAATTTGGACGTGTCCGCCGTCTAGGGGAGTGTCCAATCAGCGGGAGCCAGCGTCCAATGCGTTAATCAGCTGGTCCACTAGCGCTTCAGGGGTGCCGTCATCGACAGAAATAGTCACCGCTGCCCAGCGTTCGTAGAGCGGCACTCGTTCTCGGTAAATATCGGCGAGGGATTGTTCTTTGGATGAGGCAATACCTCGATCTGGGGCCAAAGAAATCCGAAACTCGACGGTGTCCAGACTGGCGCTCAAGTAGACCACGGTGGAGGCGGATGTAAGCCGGGCCATCACCTTGGGGCTATAGACTACTGAGCCTCCAGTAGAGATCACACTTGGATGAATCGGCATATCAAGTAACACCTGCTCTTCTAGCTGCCGAAGATAAACGTGATCACGTCGCTCAATAATTTCTGCGAGGGTTGCTTTCTCTTGGTTCTGTATAAGGATATCCGTATCAACAAAATCTGTGCCGAGGCGTTTGGCTAACAAAACACCCAAAGTGCTTTTTCCGCTACCGGGAAAGCCTATGAGGCTTATGACTTGCTCGCTGGACATTCTGACTTCCTGTGCTTTTGTGTGAGCCAAGCCGTTGCAAATTTAGCGGCCATTGGTGGGAAAAATTTTCACCCACGCCTTAAAACTTTATCATTCTACGGACTGAGAAGGTTACAGTTAAAATGAAATCGACTTGTTTTTTTCAACACGAATTTTCCGGCTATTCCTCAAGTGCGTAAAGATTTCTAGGCGCCATTTCCTGTTGATGAAAAAGGCTTCAGATTAAAACGTTGCCTCAGAAAACTGCGGTAATCGCAAAGTTTAGGCGATTTACCTGGTGCGCCATGGGTTGAGCCTATTAGGCAGTGGACTGCCTTTGAGCACCGCCCACAGGCGCTGCCAGGGTTGACGCAGTAGCCCCAGTCTTTTACCCAATGCGCCAAACCATTCAGAGACTATAAGTCGCCAAGTAAAAAACCCTGCTAAGAGAATTGCGGCGGCGCTTAGCACAGCTTTGACTGTTTCGGCTGTAGCTGCCGACTCGGGTGGCAGTTCACCACTAATTGAAATTTTCAACGGTTCGCTTCTGAGTATTTGTAGCGTTTGGGACTCAGTATCCCACCAATTCACAACAGCTCCCGGAATTTCCACGGTCCCAGGGACCGACGCAATCCAACTGGTTCTGTCGATGCGAGTGGCTGAAAGCGTCCCCCGATTAGAGCGGTTTCGAAGAACAGGGGGCTCGGGATACATTTGGAGCAGCGGTTCGTTGTGGTGGGTGGCTCGCGGTAAGAGCATGGCCATGACATCGTTGGCTTTTATGGTGAGGCGACGACTAATGGCTGCGCCCAAATAGGTATCCAGCGATCCATCGATCGACTGCACTAATGTCACTGAGGGGCTTGCTACCCAATGTTCTAAACCCTCAAGGGCTGGCGGAATGCTGGTTGTTATGGTGAGGGCTTGTGTCTCTAGAGTGCGGGCAATTGCCTCATTGGTAGCTTTAGAAATGGAGACGCTCACTTTCAATGGCGGAATAACGACGGTCCCCGGCTTGGTCGAAAACACGTCGATAAACCAACGTTGTACCGTCCAGCTTTCACTACCGCGCCGCTCGGTCGAGTTGGCTGCAAAATCTTGATTTTGCAGCAGTAGCAAGTTGGGGACCTCAGGCAACTTAATCCGTGTTCCGGCGGTGAACCAGCGTGGCGTGGCGACTGCCACCTCAAGCTTAATGCGCTGGCCAGGGACAGCCCCTTCCGCAGGGATCAGGCGAGTGGTGATTTCCACCAGTTGATCATCGGCTGCGGTAAAGCTCGATAGGCTCAGTAAGATTGCCAGTGGTAGCAAAGCAGACCTTGAAAAACGGGTGATCCAGAAGCTGCGGCAGTGAAATTTTTGCTCGAATTGAGGTGACGCTCGGCAATAGTTTTTAGAGAGCAGAATCATGGTTCACTGACGCCTCGCTCCTGCAGTTGACTATTGAATTTGCTGCGCAAAAAGTTGGCGGGATCGGGTTGTACGTTTTTCATCCAAAGGGCCGCGGTCTCCGGGCTGGCGAGAATGGCTTCAGCGCTATATTGCGTGCGTTCCTCCACTTCATTGACCAGGGTGTCGGCGCCCTCACTAATTTGAGGGTCTTTTTCTTCGTCGAGTGTTTCACTACCAACACCGGCTTCGTTTGTTTGCGATTCACTCAGGCGATTACTGGTTTCGATAATCTCATGGATGAATTCTCGGTTGGCACGAGCACCGGGAAATTCGGGATTGCGATCGAGTAGCACATCGTAGCGATTTCTCGCGCCAACATAGTCTCTGCGGTGAGCTCTGGCATTGGCTTCGTTGAAAAGGGCGACGTCATTGTCCTGTCGGGTAAATAGCGTTGCGGCTTGCTCAAAGTCCTGATGATAGTAGCGGGCAGTGGCACGCCAGATCGGATTCTCAAAAACTTCTGCGGCTTTTTGGTAATAGCCAAGTTGCAGCAGAACACGGCCATACTGATCTGGGGTTAACCACAGTGACAAAAATCCATCGAAGGCTGGCTGTAGTACACCGTGCCTCGATATTATTGGTTGGTTTTTCAGTGATGTCGGCACTTCCGCATCTAGGTTGGGCTGCGCTATTGGCGCATTGGAAAGGGTAATAAAGCAGGGCACCAACAGCCAAATCCACAGCCGGGTCCAACCACGCCGGAACCAGAGTAGGACGAGAATTAACACGGGAAAAACGAGGGGATAGCCATTGTCCCGCCAAGGTAAAGCCTCATCATCAATAATTTTATAGGCGTCTGTCATGGCTCCGGCAATGGCGGCAACGTCACGACGATCTATGCTCGCGTCAAAATATTGGCCACCACACCGGGTGGCCAGATTCGATAAAGCCTCGCGTTCCAAGGGAACGGTACTTTGTGTCAGTGATGGGTCGCCAAACCCGTATATCAGCAATTGATAGTCACGGTCCCGACACCAGCTTTGTATCAGCTCAGAGCTCCCCGCGCCGAGACCGTCAGTAACCAGCAAAACAGAGCTTCTGTAATAGGTTTGTGCCAGTAGTCTGTCGATACCCGGTAGCGCATATTCGGGATATTTCCCTGCTCGGGGAGTTATGCCGGGGGTCATTACAGCTAAGAAATTTTTGGTAACTTCGTGATCACTGGTCAAGGGTAGGACCGTATGAGCACTCCCTGCGTAGGCGATTACTCCTACGCGCTTATCTGGAACTAGCGTTAGAAGGTCACGAATTTTTTGAATGCCACGGAGAAGTCTACTGGGCGCAACGTCGGTAGTTGCCATCGACTCAGAGACGTCGAGAACAACCACTAGGGGCGCAGCGTCTTCAGCGAGGGGAGAGGGTTGTTGCTGCCAACTAGGGCCCGCCATGATTAACGTGAGTAGTAAAACTACGACTACCAGCACCGAGGTTGGGTTAAACCTGGCAATGGGTGGTTTCTGTACTCGAAGATGTTGGAGCAGTTCGGCATCTATAATGCCAGAGAAGCGATCGGAGTTAGCCCGGGAAGATCGCAACAGTCGCTCAATAATGAGCAAGCCAGGTGCCAGCAATAACCACTCAGGCCGCAAGAAGTGGAAGTGAGTGATCACCTCCATTATTGCGGTGCCCCAGGTCTATACAGTGCCCCGAGGCGAGCAAGAAATCGCAACAGTACGTACAGCATTATCACTGCTGCAAGCGGAAGCCAGTGAACGTCGGTGCGAGGTCTAAAGTTAACGCTGTCAAAGATATTGGGCTCAAGGGTGTCCAGCAATTTAAAAACAGAGGCCAGATCTTCGCTGCTTAATGCCTCAAAGGATTGGCCTCCAGTAACCTCTGCCATTCGAGCCAGCGTATCGAGATCAATGGCTTCTTCACCGCTAGCTGTAGGGTCGCCGACCGCAATCGGATAGATTCGTATGCGTTCAGTGGCAGCAACGCGTGCGGCATCAACAGGGGGAACCAGACTACCAGTATCATTACCGTCGGTGAGTAGTAACAGCACTCGATGCTCGGTCTCTGCATCTTTAAACAGTTTAATGGCCAGTCCTACTGCATCCCCCAAGGCTGTACTGGGTCCGGCCATACGGATTCGCGTTTCATTTAAGAGCATCAGCCAAGTGGGGTGATCCTCCGTGAAGGGAGATTGAAGATAAGCGCTATTGCCAAAGACAATAAGACCTAGACGATCTCCCGCACGTTCATCGACAAGCTGTTGTAAAACCGCTTTAACCGCAGTTAATCGGTCTGTTGGCTCGCCGTTGGGCTGACTAAAGTCTTCCGTTTCCATGGACCCCGACAGGTCAACGGCGATCATTAAATCCCGTCCGGCCTTTTGCTGTTCAATCGGGTCTCCTAACCACTGTGGTTTTGCGGCAGCAAGCACTAAGCTCAGCCATATCAGTGTGATCAGAACTTTTTGTCCGCGCCTTCTGATAAGCAGCATGGCACCCCGCTGGGGTCGGGATTCGGTGGCGTCCAGTAATCGAGCAAAAAAAGGCACTCGAACGGCATCTCGACGCTCTCGATAAGCAGGCATTAGGCGCATGGCTATCGGCAGGGGTAGCAGAACAAAGGCCCAGGGGTGGACCCAGTCTAACTGCGAAAAAAATTGTGTGAGAAGAGCCTCAGTGGAACCCATGATCATCTCGATGCTGGTCTATCCAACGGTGGGCCTCACGGACTAGTGCACTGCGCTGCACCGGAGTCACTGAACCTTGAGGGCTATAAACTGCTTCGCCAAGTATTAGCAGGCTCTCCTGAGAAAAAATTTTGGTGGTCGCTCGAGTTTCTAGCCAATGACACCAGCTAACTCCTGTCAGAGCCGCTACTTCCCGCCGAGAGGCCGCGGTCATAGCCGTCAACTTAAGCACCTCGTTAATCGCCGACGCTTCGGCAGATGGGCCTAGATGGCTCAGCCTCTGCTGAGCTTCTCTACGATAGCGATTGCGCAGCCAGACTCTGAGTCGGCGCCAAGACCGGTGCAGTAATCCAATGGCCAATACCAGCGCTAAAATCTGCCAGCCCAGTGTTTGAGGTAGCCAGTCTATGGGTTCCGGCGAGACAATCTCATGGAGCTCACCGCGAAGGATGGGGTTGCCGAATAATGCCGGTAGTGGAGGTAGGGTTTCCTCAAGCATAGTCAGTACGACTCATTGTCGTGCAGCTGTTGTTGCCGCCGCAGGGCTCCCACCCAACTGGCGCAGTAGCTGGTTAGCGATGTCTGATTCAGTGGTCAGCGAAATCAGAGGGATTTGATGGCGCTTGAGCGTCTCCCCTAGGCTATTTACATGGGCATCGAATTTTTCTCTGAAGCGTATATCGGCCTCTTTTTTCCCGCTCTCTACCTGAATTTGGAAAGCGCCGTCGCTGACTACCAATTGATCAGCGTTGGCCAAGCTTCGCTCAAGAGGATCTGTAATCAGAGCAGCTACCACGTCATTACTTTGGCGCATGGCTTTGATGGCGGCCAGGCTTTTGTCATCCCAGCCGTCAAAGTCTGAAATAATAATCACCAAACTGTCGTGGGTCAGATAGCGACTCAGTTTTTTGAGTGCCTCTGGCAAGGCATCAGACCTTGATGTCTCGTTGCTGTCCGCACTTAACTGGTGATTCATGCTGACCAAAGTGGCGAGCCAGCTCATTAGCGCGCCGGGTGAGCGGCTAGGGCGATACACCTTTGACGTCGTATCGTTGAAGAGCAGGGCACCAATACGGTCGCCTACGCCAATCACTCGCCAAGCGCTGAGTGCAGCGGTTCGCGCCGCGCCCACTGATTTCATTTGATGACGACTACCAAAAAACATTGCGAGTCGCTGGTCGACAACGACCCAAACGGGACGGTCTCGCTCTTCGGTATAAACCCTGACAAAGGGAGTTCGGGTTCGATGAGTTACCCGCCAATCCATGTTTCGCACATCGTCACCGGGTCTGTAGTGACGGAGCTCATCAAAGTCTAGCCCCCGCCCCCGCAGTCGAGATCGTTTGCGCCCAGCGAGTACCGAGTTAACGGGCTGAGCAGGTCGGTAGCTAAAGCCCTGAGCTCGGTATCGAAGTCGTACCAAGTCTTTGAGCGCAACATAGGCAGTGGCACTCATGATTGGATTAGCCTGCTGCAACGAGGTCGAGAATATCTGTGACGACCTTGTCGGTATCAATGCCGTCAGCCAGCGCGTCGTAGCTCAAAATTAAGCGATGGCGCAAAACAGCTGGAGCCACTGCTCGCACATCCTCGGGCAGCACATGTTCGCGTCCTTGCAGCCAAGCCTCTGCTCGGGACGCCCGATGCAGGGAAATACTTGCCCGAGGGCTGGACCCTACGGCGATCCAGCTCGCAAGCTCCTCGGACAGACTCTCCGGTTGACGCGTTGCCATCACTAAATCGACGAGATAGCGCTCGACAGGCTCGCTGAAGGTCATTTTTTGGATGGCTTGTCTTGCTGCAAAAATAGCCTCGGTTCCTACTGGCGTTTGCTCAGCGTGATGACTCCCCTCTTCTTTCTGCAGCATGCGGACGATGCTTCGCTCGGCTTCAGCGTCGGGATAATCGACCCTGACTTTAAACAGAAAGCGATCCATCTGTGCCTCGGGTAAGGGGTAGGTGCCCTCTTGCTCAATCGGATTTTGGGTCGCCATGACAAGGAATAATGGTGGCAGTGGGTAACTTTTACCCGCAACGGTCACCTGCCGTTCTTCCATTGCCTCCAACAAAGCAGACTGCACTTTGGCGGGGGCTCGATTGATTTCGTCAGCGAGCACCAGCTCGTTAAAGATCGGGCCAGGTTCAAAAATCAATTCGCTGCCGCCTTCATTGCTGTGATACGTCTCGCTTCCCGTCACATCAGCCGGTAGAAGATCTGGAGTAAACTGAATTCTCCCAAGATTTACGCCCATGGCGCGCGCCAGTGTTTTGATCGATCGGGTCTTTGCTGTTCCTGGCAATCCCTCTAGTAAAACGTTGCCGTTACACAGTAAAGCTAATATCAAGCTATGGACTACGGCTTCTTGGCCAATAACCGCGGCATTGACTCGAGCTGTCAGGTCGGCAATGTCGGCGCGCGTGCGGTCGGTCATAACGGTGTTCCTAGTTGTTGTTTCCTCAGTCCTCAGCGAGGCCGCGATCAATTACAGCATCCTTTGGGAGACAGTAAGCCTATCAGCTGCGCCGAGTCCTAGTGAATCTAATATTGGACATAAGCGTCAGTGGGCCCAGTCTCGATCGGCCTTGAAACGCTTCGATAGGTAATCCATTTGATCGGTAAGAACGCGGTCTTTTGCGAGGAAATGCCACTCGAAGGGATTGGGTCGAAACGGCACTGCAAGTAGCGGCATACCCGCTTCTTCGGGTGTTTTATTGTCTTTTTGCCAGTTGCAACGTTTGCAGGCCGCGACAACATTTTCCCATTTATTGGTGCCTCCCCGACTAGCGGGCAACACATGATCTCGGGTTAGCTGGTGTCTTGAGGCTTGGTTACCACAGTACAAACAGCGATGATCATCCCGCTTAAACAGGGTTCGGTTGCACAATGGCGGAACAAAGGCGTCGTAGATTTTACCCTCGGTTGCAATGATCGGTTGTACGACAAGAGTCGAGCGATGACCTGTGAGTCGCTGAATGCCCCCATAAACAGGGGGGAGCGGATCACCTATGCCATATATGACATCACCTTTCGCGTAGGCGGAAATGGTTTCCTGAAGGGTCAACCAGCCTCTTGGTTGTCCCGCTAGATCTAGTCTGAGGATCGCTTGCATGGCTTTCTCTCTCAGGTTTCTGAAAACCTACTGAAAAAAAACCCCAGTTACAATTAAAGTTTTTCTGAGCCGTGGTGTCATCCCGCCATATTTTCGGCAAATATGAGCCATGAATTTAGCTTTATGAGAGAAAGTATCCCGAATTATGGGCTGGCACTGGCTAATTTAGGGCCAATAGCGGCCTATTACTTAATGCTTTTAGGGGTGGTCGTTTGCCCCGATTTACAGGGCTGTCCAGCTGGCACTGATAAGTGTTGAATCACTCTGTAAAAGCCTCGCCTCAAAATGCTCTCCTACGGCGATGGGGCCAACACCTGCAGGCGTGCCGGTCATGATGACGTCAAAGTCGTCCAGAGTGAGGAAGGTGTTCAGCTCGCCGACAATAACGCTGGGTTTATAAAGCATGGCGGTGGCTTCGCCACTTTGTCTCAGCGTGCGGTCAACCCAAAGCTCAAGGCGCAGTTCAAGTGGATCCACTGGTGCAGCTATGAACTCACTGAACAGAGCAGCACCGTCAAAAGCTTTGGCTCGCTCCCACGGCAGCCCCGCTTGTTTCAGCTTCCCTTGCAGATCACGCTTAGTGAGATCCAGTCCAACACCAACCCCTAATATGTCGCCGTTTTTAACCAGCAAACAAATCTCGCACTCATAGTGGAGGGGCTCGTCGGCAACGGCTCTTAGTGTCGTTCCAATGGCTGAGTTGGGTTTCATAAAAACCACCATCTGTTCGGGAACTGCACTGTTCATTTCTTCGATATGTGCCGCGTAATTCTTGCCAATGCATACAATTTTGCCCGGTGTAATGCTTTGGTTTTCAAACTGGATTGATCTCATGGTGGGCTCCTAGCGGTCTTTACTGGCACTATAGATCAGGATGTCTGATTACAGCAGGGCCGTGTTGTGGGTGGGCGAGGTTTTTCTGATCGGTCTGGCGGTACGGGTAACAGCGGGAGGATTTTCTATGGGGCTGCGTCTGGGTCCGGGAGCAATGGTTGCTGCGGCATTTATAGGCCCTGGCACAATCACAACGGCCAGTGTGGCCGGGGCTACAACTGGCATAACGCTTATCTGGGCGATCGCGTTCTCAATTTTTGCGACTGTCTTGCTGCAGGAGCTGTCAGTGCGAAGTGCTTTGACGACAGATCGTGACTTAGCGACGCTTGTTAGAGATTTTGGCGCTGGTTATTGGTGGGGTGTGCCGGTGCTTCTGCTGATCGTATTGGCGGTTGGAGTGGGCAACGCGGCTTACCAGTCTGGCAATTTGTCAGGTGCTGGAATAGGGCTAAGTACAGCTTTTGGAGTGAATTCAGCAGCGGTTGTTTTGGTGTGCGCCACCGTTGCTGCGATCCTCATCGTGATCAACCGGTATCGCCTACTTGAGCGCATTTTGGTGGGTTTGGTGGCTATGATGGGCTTACTGTTCATAGGGCTGGCACTATTTTTGGCACCATTATTGTGGTCTCAGCCAGAAATTCGCCTGCTACCAAACTTTTCTGGCACCAACTTGACGTTGATACTGGCATTGATCGGGACAACGGTTGTGCCTTACAACTTATTTCTCCATGCCACCGCAGCAAGACAGCACTGGCGCGGCAGTGCAATAGATGAAGCCCTATCAGGTGCTCGCTGGGAGTCTTGTGTGGCGATTTCTTTCGGGGGTCTTACCACGACCGCTATTGTTGTGGTTGCTGCTGCACTGGTACCCGGCGCTGTCGATCAGCCCCCTTTAGATGCCGTGATATCAGCGATTGAAGGCCAAATACCCGGATGGGGTGCCACCATTTTGGGTATTGGGCTATTTGCCGCGGGTCTTACGTCAGCCATTGCTGCGCCTGTTGCGGCGGGCTGGACTATCTGTGGTGCCATGGGATGGTCGGTGGAAACCCATAGCTTGCGTTTTAAGGTTGTAGCGCTCACGGTCGTACTAGTTGGGGGCTTTTTTGCGGTTGTTACCTCGCGGCCTGCTGCCCTTATCGTAACGGCTCAGGTGACCAATGCGTTGCTACTTCCATTAATAGCATTGGTTTTGATGGTGGTCGCTAATAGCGCGCTGTTACCCCGCGCTTACCGTAATCACATTGTGCTTAATGCGGCGGCTATTTTGGTTCTGGTCATCGTGACCCTGCTGGCTGTTAGTAAGCTTATGAAGCTATTTGGGTAGCCTCGCCGCAACATGATTTTTGTTAATGCAACTGTGGGTACCATAGTTTGAATAAGATACTTAGCGGGGGCAGCGCAGTGGTGATACATGGCTGAGTTCAGGGTCGATACTGGCCCGAGCTGATAAACTGGCCGAAGGTCTCACACCACACCACCGCGGTTGTGTACCTAGGGTCATTGACGGCGAAGGCGTTATTCAGCACAAAACCATCAAAGTTTCTTACGGCGCCCATCTCGACGGACTGGTCCTTCAGCGCCAAGAAATCAGCCTCCGTCTCGACAAATTTTGGGGTTAGGTACAGTCGGTAGTCGGGTCCGGGCGCCAGCTCTCCCTCGAATACAATTGTGTCGGAATACAGTCGAAGTTGGCCCTCCCCCCAATGCAGCGCATCACTATCTTCACGTTGGCGCTCAAACTCTGTGGTGAATAGCGGATTGCTTAGTGTGGCCTCAACTGCCAAGAGGTCAGGCGCTGCCGGTTCTAGCAGAATTGGCAGTAGGTAAATGCCCAGAGCAAAGCCCAACAGGGCTGTAGCGCAATGACTCAGAATGAGAAGAAGTTTGGTCATACGCGTTGCCATACTGAGGAAAGTCAGTGCCGAAGGTGACCCTAGCCTGCCACAGATATCTTGTTGTCGCCGGTTTGATTTTGGCGTAACTTACGCCAAAAGTTATGTGACGCGCGTTCTATCGTGCAGAGCTCGTTTAACCGCCTGCTCATATGCAACTTAGACCCGTTTGAAAGTTCCTGAGAGCACTGGCAGTGTCAAATAAGCTGATGCATGATAGGTCATTAACAAAACACAATAATAAGTCAGGAAGCCACCACATGCTGCGTTTATTAAGCCTATGCCTGCTACTCGTTTCGTCTTCGCTTCACGCCGCCGACAAGCCTAATATCTTAGTAATTTGGGGTGATGATATCGGGTTTTGGAACCTATCAACGAATAATATGGGCATGATGGGCTACCCCACACCGAATATTGACCGCATTGCTAACGAGGGGGCAAAGTTTACTGACTATTACGGTCAGCAGAGCTGCACTGCGGGTCGCTCGGCCTTCATTATTGGACAGTCACCTATTCGCACGGGCCTCACTAAAGTGGGAGCGCCTGGAGCAGAGCAGGGCATCAGTGAAAAAGATGTCACCCTTGCGGGATTACTGAAAGCCGAGGGCTACGTTACAGGGCAATACGGGAAAAACCACCTCGGCGATCGCGATGAATTTCTCCCGACACAGCACGGGTTTGATGAGTTTTTTGGCAACCTGTACCACCTCAATGCCGAGGAAGAGCCTGAGGATGTTGATTACCCGACTGACCCTGCCTTTATTGCGCGCTTTGGGCCTCGAGGGGTCATCCGATCCTTCGCCGATGGTCGGGTCGAGGACAGTGGCCCCCTCACCAAGAAGCGTATGGAGACAATCGACCGCGAATTTGTGGCATCAGCCCAAGATTTTATGCGCCGTGCGGTGGCTGACGAGAAGCCCTTTTTTGTTTGGGTAAACACCACGCGCATGCACTTCTGGACGCATACTGCCGATGAAGAATTGGGGCTTTCGGGTCAAGGCTTTTATAACGACGCGATGGTAGCCCACGACCGCATGGTCGGCGAATTACTTGATCAGTTAGATGAACTGAACGTCTCAGACAACACTATCGTTCTGTATTCGACCGATAATGGCCCGCATTTTAATACCTGGCCTGATGCCGGTATTACTCCTTTTCGAAGCGAAAAAAATACCAACTGGGAGGGCGGGTTTCGCGTGCCAGCCATGGTCCGCTGGCCCGGAAAAATTCCCGAAGGCACGATCCTAAATGACATGATGTCTCACACCGACTGGGCGCCCACTTTTATGGCTGCAGCCGGGCGACCGACGATTACTGAAGAACTGAAAGCGGGCACCGTGGTGAATGGCAAGCCCTATAAAAATCATTTGGACGGCTATAACTTTTTACCTTACCTAACTGGAGAGGCCGACCACGGTCCCCGGGATACGTTCCTCTATTGGAGCGACGATGGTTTGCTGACAGCCATGCGTATTGGCGATTGGAAGGTGGTATTTGCTGAGCAGCGTGCTAAAGAATTCGACGTTTGGCGTGAACAGTTTGATATGTTGCGCATTCCCAAACTATTCCACTTACGTCGTGACCCGTTTGAACGTGCCGATCAAAACTCCAATACTTACAACGACTGGTGGGTTAAAAAAATTCCACGGATCTACATGGCTAGGGCCGAGTTAGAAAAGTTCATAGGCACTCTGATGGCTTTTCCACCCCGGCAACGGCCGGCGAGTTTTACGATCGATCAAATGATGGAGCCGTTTTACCGGTTTGAGGGCCATGACCACTAAGGCCACTGGCTTCGCTGCGCAAGCTTAAAAGTAGCTTGTAGCTGGGGGTGCACCGCATCGCGTGTTAGCTTGAGGCGGTTTAGACGCAGCACGCCATCTTAGCCCGCCAAGAAGAAACGCGAGACAAGCCACTCGAGGTGACTTTTTATAACGCACGGGTATGTTTTCAGATATTGCCCATAAGGCACATGTCCTATCGACTGAGAGTGTTTTAAATGGAGACACGCCCACCAAGTTTTAGTGAGGTTGAGCGGGCGGCCCAGCGCTTAGCAGGACACGTCGTGCGCACACCGCTGCTATATTCCCCTCAACTTAATGCTCTGACGGGGCGGCAAGTCGTTATAAAGCCAGAATGCTTGCAACACACTGGCAGCTTCAAGTTCAGGGGGGCTTTCAATCGCTTATGCCAATTGACCGTCCAAGAGCGCACCGCTGGGGTGGTGGCTTGGTCATCAGGCAATCATGCTCAGGGGGTCGCCCTAGCGGCACGATTATTGAACATACCGGCGCGTATTGTCATGCCAGCCGATGCTCCCCAAATTAAAACGCGTAATACGCAGGCCCTCGGTGCTGAGATCGTTGCTTATGATCGTTACAGTGAGGATCGAGAGGTCATTGCCCGTGATCTTGTGGCGAGGGATGGCGGGACGATTGTGCCTTCTTACGACGACGTAGACATCATTGCCGGTCAGGGCACCGTAGGCCTGGAATTATTGCAGGATGCAGAGCCTCCAGACGCAATGCTGGTGTGTTGCAGTGGCGGCGGCCTTGTTGCCGGCTGCGCGTTAGCCGTCGAAGGATTACAGGCTAATACGGCAGTGTTTGCGGTGGAGCCCTCAGAATTTAATGACCATCAGCGCTCACTGCACAACGGTGTGCGAGAGCGCATTGAGCCGGGATCGACGTCGATTTGTGATGCACTACTTGCCCCAACGCCGGGTGAACTAACCTTTGCGATTAACCAACGCCTTCTCGCCGGAGGACTTGCGGTCAGTGACGAAGAAGTTTTGCTAGCCATGGCTTTTGCGTTTGAGCACCTCAAACTGGTGCTCGAGCCTGGGGGCGCTGTTGCCTTAGCCGCGTTGTTGTCCGGCAAAGTCCCTGATCATTATCGGTCGGTGGGCATTGTTTTGTCTGGCGGCAATGTTGACCCTGCGGTATTCGCGGCAGCGATTAACGCAGATAGCAACTCCCAGGAGACCTTCTAAATCGGCACCTCCCCAAGTGGTACCCCCGAAAGAGCCATTAATGAATCCCTTACAACCTCTAGGGCGCCGTTGCCTCAGAAACAAGCTACAGGCACAGTGGCAAGGGCAAAAGATTTCAGGAGCAGTGCTATGGAACCAGTTCTGGATTGGGAGGCGCGTTATCAGGAGCCTTCAGTACCTTGGGAGCGTACCGGTCTAAACCCGGCCTTTACGGCTTGGCAGTCGTGGTTGAGCTTGCAGCAGGGCACCGTTGTAATTCCCGGTTGTGGACGATCGCCCGAGCTTCAAGGTCTGGCCGAACTGGGGTTCAGCGTAGTGGGCGTCGATCTTTCTCCCAGTGCAGCTCAATTTCAGAAAACCGCTTTGTCCGCGAAAGGCCTTCATGGCGAGGTCATTGTCAGCAATTTGTTCGATTGGTCGCCCGATACCCCCGTCGATATTGTTTACGAGCAGACCTGTCTGTGTGCGCTGCATCCAGAACACTGGAGTGCCTACGAAAGCCTGCTCACCGGTTGGTTACGGCCTGGTGGCACGCTACTGGCCCTGTTTATGCAAACCGGGGAGACGGGAGGGCCGCCCTTTCACTGTGAAATAGCGGCCATGGAGCAGTTGTTTTCTCAGCAGCGCTGGATCTGGGATGAAACATCAGTACGGTCTGAACACCCCTTGGGCGTTTATGAGCTGGGGTTTCGGTTAACCCTTCGTTGAGTGCTCAGTGGCCCAGTACGTGTTGAAGCGCAGTAAGGCACCGCTCAACGTTGACCGGATTACTCGCATGCCCCATTAAACCAATTCGCCACTGCTTGCCGGCCAAAGCCCCAAGGCCTGCACCGATCTCAAGATTAAATTCTTTTAACAGACGACCCCTCACGACACCGTCATTGACGCCATCGGGGATGCACACTGCATTGAGCTGCGGCAGTCGCCACTCAGGGGCAACGGCCATTTCCAAGCCCATAGTCTCTAGACCTAAAACGAGATCATCGTGATTAGCCTGATGCCGGGCAAAACTGGCTTCAAGGCCTTCCTCTTCTAGAATCAGCAGGGCCTCATGAAGCGCGTAGAGCGCATTCACGGGGGCCGTGTGGTGATAGGCGCGCTTACTATCGCCACCCCAGTAGCCCATGACCAGCTGCATATCCAAAAACCAGCTTTGTACTTTGGTAGGGCGAGCTTGGATACGTTCAACCGCTGCGGGACTAAAGGTCATGGGCGACAGGCCGGGCACGCAGGAAAGGCATTTTTGCGTTCCGGAATACACCGCATCGGCACCCCATTCATCGACGCGGAGATCAATGCCACCTAGTGTAGTCACGGTATCGACAACGACTAATGCGTCGTGAGCTTTGGCGATACCGCAGAGGGTTTTAGCATCACTGCGAACCCCTGTTGAGGTCTCTGAATGCACAAAAGCCAGCAGGTTAGCCTCAGGATTAGCGGCGAAGGCCTCTTCGACTTTTTTGGGGTCAACAGGATCTCCCCAGCGGTCTTGAACCATAACCGCAGTCGCGCCACAGCGCTCGACATTTTCTTTCATGCGTCCGCCAAAGACGCCGTTTTGGCAGACGATTACTGTGTCACCGGGTGATACTAAATTCACAAATGCAGCTTCCATTCCAGCAGAGCCGGGAGCCGATAGCGGGATCGTCAGTTCATTGGAGGTTTTGAAGGCGTACTGGAGTAGCCGCTTGGTATCGTCCATGAGTTCAATGAATAGCGGATCGAGGTGCCCAATGGTGGGGCGGCCCAAGGCACCGAGTACCCGAGGTGATACATCTGAGGGACCGGGGCCCATGAGGGTACGTTGGGGCGGATGAAAGCTCTGGCTCATGACAAATTGATTCCGATGGTGTGATAAAAAAATGCGACGCAATAATGCCTAGTATAGCGAGGGATAGCTAACCGCTAGCAGTCTCTATAGCTTCTTGTTGTTGTATCCACGTTTCCTCGGTGTCAGCTAGCTGGGATTTCAATAAACCCTCCGCTTCGACCAACTTGGCGAGCTGCTCTTGTTGATCGGGTTCATAAAGGTCCGAATTGGCCAGCTGGGATTGCAGTTCACCGAGCTTTTGCTGCAATCCTTCCAGTGTGCGTTCGGTTTTTTCTAGCGCCTTCTGCAGTGGACGCAAGCGGGTACGCTGCTCTGCCGCACCTTGACGGCTTTGTTTGCCCTTGCCAGTGCTGTCCTGCGTTAGTGCAGTTTTGTTGGCTGTTTTACCAGAGGCTACCGTGGCGCTTCGATCTCCTGAGAGTACCCATTGCTCATAAGCCGTCAAATCGTCGGGGTACTCCGTGACTGCGCCATTATCAACCAGCCATAATGATTCCACCGCATGACGCATCAAGTGACGATCGTGACTGACTAAAACAATGGCGCCGGTATAGCCCTGCAATGCGACGGCCAAGGCATGCCGCATCTCCAAATCGAGGTGGTTGGTGGGCTCGTCCAGAATAAGCACGTTGGGATCTTGCCAGACGACCATAGCTAGGGCGAGACGGGCTTTTTCGCCGCCAGAGAAGGGCGCAATTTCTTGTCGGGCCCGATCGCCTTTGAAGTTAAAGCCCCCAAGAAAATCGAGAATCGCTTGTTCACGAACCTTTGGGCTCAGCCTTTGCAGGTGTAGTAATGCACTGGCCTGCAGATCTAAAACCTCCAGTTGCTGTTGGTCAAAGTAGCCAATTCGTAGATGCGCACCGGTGACCCGATCCCCCGATAGCGCCGGCAAGGCGCCTGTTAAGCCCTTAAGGAACGTAGATTTACCCGCGCCGTTTTTGCCTAATAAGCCAATACGATCTCCCGGATGCAAAGACAGGGACACCCCGTCCAAAACAATGTCGTCACCGTAACCAAGAACAAGATTGTCGATTGTCAAAAGGGGATCACTGCTTTTGCCAGGCTCGGGAAACTGAAAAGAAAAGGGAGAATCGACGTGGGCGGGTGCCACCGTTTCCATGCGTTCTAGCGCCTTCAGTCGGCTTTGAGCCTGACGCGCTTTCGTGGCTTTGGCGCGAAACCGCCGGACAAAATCTTCCATTTGTCCAATTTCCCGCTGCTGCTTGGCATATTGAGCCCGTTGCTGTGCCATGCGCTCAGCGCGCTGCTGCTCATAGGCTGAATAGCCCCCGCGATAGGGGATCAACTGCTCTTGCTCAAGACTTAGCGTGCGTTCACAAATAGCATCGATGAAATCCCGATCGTGGGAGATCATCAGTAAAGTGCCTGAATAGCGAAGTAGCCACCCCTGCAGCCACAACATGGTATCGAGATCGAGGTGGTTGGTAGGCTCATCGAGTAAGAGAACGTCTGAGGGTGTCATAAGTGCACGAGCCAAGTTTAGCCTGACACGCCAGCCCCCTGAAAACTCTGTCACTGATGTTTTTAAATCAGCTTGGGCAAAACCCAAGCCCAGCAAGAGTTGCTCTGCACGCCTTGGCGCACTGTAACCGTCCAGAACTTCCATCTCCTGATACAGGTAGGCGGCGCGTTCATAATCTTCAGCTTGTTCGGCTTTGCCAATGTCTTGCGTCAGTTGATAGACAGCGGCGTCACCTGCCATGACAAAATTTAGCGTGGTGTCATCGCTCACTTCGAGTTCTTGAGCCATGTGGGCCACACGTAATCCGGTCATGCCGCGAATTTGACCTTGGTCGGCAGAAAGCTCGCCCAGCAGCATGGCAAATAAGCTCGACTTGCCAGTGCCATTGGCGCCAATGAGCGCGAGTTTCTGACCCGGCTGAAGGGTGGTTGAGGCCCCCTGCATTAATAGCTTGGGTCCCCGTCGCAGAGCGATATCTTCTAATATGATCACGCTTGCTGCCCCGTTTCTCGCTGTTGTGCTTGCCACAAAGCGGTGTAACGGCCGTCTTGTGCAAGCAGCGCTTCGTGCTTGCCTTGCTCTACGAGACGTCCGTCCTCTAGTACCAATATTCTATCGGCGTCAACAATGGTGGAGAGCCGGTGGGCGATGACGACCGCTGTGTGGTGCCCTGCCAGAGCGCGAAACGCTCGCATAACCGCACGTTCAGATTCGCTGTCCAGACTTGAAGTGGCTTCATCGAATACTAAAATAGGTGCCGACTTCAAAACCGCTCTGGCAATGGCAACGCGCTGACGCTCGCCTCCCGAGAGTTTGAGTCCTCTTTCGCCGACTCGAGTGCTGATACCCTCGGGTAGACGGGCAACAAAATCGTCGAGGTATGCCGCAGCCACAGCAGCGTTTACCTCTTCGTCTGTTGCTGTGGGTCGCCCGTAGCGAATATTCTCCAACAAAGAATCGTTAAACAGCACGCAGTCCTGAGGAACAATCGCGACCGAGCTGCGCAGTGAGTTTTGGGTGACGTCTCGAATATTTTGTCCATCGAGGTACACAGTGCCGCTGCTCGGATCGTAAAAGCGAAAGAGGAGTTTTACTACCGTGGATTTGCCTGCGCCACTTGCGCCGACAAGCGCAACAGTTTCGCCGCCGTCAATTGTAAAGTTGAGTCCTGAGAGCACCTGCCGCGCGTCGCTGTAGCCAAAGTTTACCTGCCGGAATTCAATAGCTCCCGTCGCCATCTTCAAGACGTCTGCCTCCGGTTGGTCCATAACCGCAGGTTGTTGATCCAGCACGCGAAACAGCCGCTCGATGCTGGCGAGGGAGGCCTTAATTTCACGGTAAACGAAACCGAGAAAACTCAGGGGAATAAATAGCTGCAACATAAACTGATTAATGAGCACAAAATCCCCAAGGGTCATATTGCTGTCTTGCACTGACAGTGCGGCCAAGCCCAGCATCAATGTCTGGCTCAGGGCAATGATGATTGCTTGGCCGCTATTGAGTGCAAGTAGTGACAGCCGATTTTTACGTCGCGCCTGCTCCCATTGCTCCAATGATTCGTCGTAGCGCTGGGCTTCGAACTCTTCGTTATTAAAATATTTAACCGTTTCATAGTTGATCAGGCTGTCGACCGCTCGGGTGTTACTTTCGGAGTCAGCTGCATTGGCTTCGCGAATGTAGCGCGTTCGCCATCGAGTAGCGCGGAAGGAAAAAGCGCCGTAAAGCGCCACCGATAACAAAACGATAAAGCTGTACTGTGCGCCGTAGTTGAACAAAAGGATCGTAGCGACCATGGCAATTTCAAACAGTGTGGGTGCAATGTTGAAAATGAAAAATCGCATGAGAAAGCTAATGCCATTGGTGCCACGTTCAATATCTCTCGCGAGCCCACCTGTGCGACGGTTCAGGTGATAGTCAAGGTCTAAGCTGTGTATGTGTTTAAAAACAGCGAGACCAATGCGATGCATGGCGCGTTCGGTCACGCGGCCAAACAAGGTGTCTCGTAATTCAGCAAATAGGGTGTTGGCGAACCGTGCAGCGCCGTAAGCCGCGACCATAAACAAAATAACTGAGGTTGTGACCTGAGCTGCGCTTTGATCTAAACCATCGACTAGTGCCTTCAGCAAAAAAGGAATCAGCAGTAAGGCGGCTTTTGCAAGCAGGAGGCAGGCCAGAGCGAAACCGACTCTGCCGCGATTGTCATAAAGAATGGGCGCAATGCGCCTCCAGAGTTTAGGTAACAACACTCTGCTGTTTTCTATTTCGTTGTCGTCTGTTTGAAAACTGTGCATGGGTAACGTGTTAGAAGCCCACTGATTGGGCTCGCCTAAGGTGTCCAGATGGCTGAGGGTGCAGTACTCTACCCTAAGGGACGCTTCGTACACAGTCGCGTCGTAAAAACTCCACTACAAGAATTAAAGGATGCTTCGGCATGGGCTTCATCAGCGACAACGTCACATTGGACAATCCCGCATTTATTCATGAAAGCGCCTGGCTTTATGGCAAGGTCTATATTGGTCCCGACGCTTCAGTTTGGCCCAATGTGGTGACCCGTGCGGAATTCCTCGAGATCAGGATCGGCGCGCGGACCAACATTCAGGATTTTGTCATGATTCATGTCGGAGCCATGACGCCCACGATTGTCGGTGAGGACTGTTCTATTACTCATCACGCAACCTTGCACGGCTGCGAGATTGGTGACCGCTGCCTGATTGGCATTAACTCCACGATTATGGACGGCGCGAAAATCGGCGCTAACTCTATTGTCGCCGGTAACAGCATTGTGCGAGAAAACAGCGTTTTTCCTGAAAACTCAATTATTGCTGGTGTCCCCGCTAAGGTGGTGGGAACGCGGGATAATGGTGCGGCCAATGCGCTTAATGCCGCTATGTATCAACGATTTGCAGGAAGCTTCGCCGATGGCCGCGATCGGCTCGATGAGTCTGAAGTTGCTGACATTATGGCGTTGTACAAAGGTGAGAAGCCCGCAGAAAAGTGAGCGGATTGGGGTGTTCTAGACAGTTTGGCGGTGGGATCTTTGGTACCACTGTTGCAGCGATAACAGCCAAACGGTAACGCTAAGCCCCATAGCGAGCCCTACGATTCCGGTCCACGCGAAGCGATCGTAGGCTAGGGTTCCTGCCCAACTGCCCAAACCGCCGCCCGTAAACATCATACAAACGTACAGACTCATTAATCGTGTTCTGACGGCGGGGGTTTCTTGCAACCCTGTCATGCGGCCTGTGACGTCGACCAAGGGGCCAACGACTGCCATTAGGGCCAGTGGTGGCAGCAAGAACACCCAGTTTGTTTCAGCCGTCATTAGCAGTGTTATTCCCAGAAACTGAAAAGTGGCCATGATGAGTCGGGCTTTTTCGGCGCCCTGAGTGTCCGCCCATTTTCCCAAGCGCGCAGTTGTCAGAAGGCCTATTGCCGAGAATGCAGTGAGATAACCCACAAGGTCAGAGCCATGTCCCTGGGCTTCACTAGTGAGATGGAGTCCAATGCCTAACCAGACAGCAATAAAGGCGGCGAAGTTCAGGCCTTGAATAACCCCCGATACCATCAATCTTGGATGCTGTTTGCCAAGAACGAATAGCGATCTAATCAGCGCCCAATAGCTAGAGTTTGGTGTTTTTACGGGTTCCGGCACCATGATCCGGGGCACGATAATGGCGGCGGCGGTCATTAGAGCCGCGGCAATCCAATAAACCCAGCGCCAGTCGGTATAAGCTCCAATAACGCCAGCAGACAGTCTTGAAACCTGAACTCCGGCAATGACGCCTGTCGTCAGCAGAGCGGTTGCGTAACCGAGTTGCTGGGGAGTGACGCGACGGGAGGCATAGGCGGGGAGCAGATACGGGGTGATGGTGAAGAAACCCAGTGCAGTTGATGCTGTGATAAAAACGACGAAGCTGGTGGTGCCGGCCATAACCACGAGGGTGAGCACTTGAACGGAAAGGCACAGCGTGACCAATCTTCGATTATCGACTCGATCACCTAAAGGCAAAAGCAGAAGCACACCCAGGGCGAGGGCAATTTGGTTGACGGCAGGCACAATGCCAATACTGGCATCACTAACGCCAAAGTCCCGAGCTACCGCAGCAATAATCGGATGAATATAGTAGGCATTGGCTGTCACGATTGCCGAGGCACAGGCCAGCCAAAAGATTTCTCTATTCCCAGTCAAACTGAAGAGATTCTTTGGCTGTAAAACATAAGTGATTGCTCATAACGATGACGGTTGTGACTGGGAACATAGCGCGGGACGCTGCATCCCACACGCGGCTGGGCCGGCAGTATATCGGTTGTTGCTGCCTCTGGTGCTGCCATTAATACCGTTAGCTCTCTCATTAGCTGTGGTGGCTGCCCCAATTGCTGCCCGAGCCCTCGCTTCTGGCGACAAAGAATGGACCCAACGTGTCAGTCTTTCAGGGACGACTGCGCTGAGTCAGCAGCTTATCGAGCTGGTCGGCAAAGGTTTTTCGATCTGTTTGAGACATGGGCGGTGGGCCTCCGGTGTTTTGGCCAGAGGCGCGCATGGTCTCCATGAAGTCGCGCATTTGCAGCCGCTGTTTGATATTTGCGGTGCTATAACGCTCACCACGGGGGGTAAGTACTCGGCCACCTTTTTCAAGGACGTCAGCTGCTAGTGGAATATCAGCTGTGATGACAAGATCGTTGGTCGCCACCCGCGCAACAATTTCGTCGTCGGCCTTATCAAATCCTTGTGCAACTTGATAGCTTTGTAGCCAGGGAGACGGGGGCAAGTTAATTGCTTGGTTGGCAATAAAAACTACCTTGATTTCGCGTTTCACAGCCGCGCGGCATAAGATGTCCCTGATCGCTCCGGGGCAGGCGTCGGCGTCGACTAAAATGTTCACGCAATGGTTTCCTTTAATATATAAAGCAGGTAACGCCCTCCGGAGGCGCCACTAACACGCGGATAACAACGTTACGTAGGAGAGCAGCACAATGGCATTGGTTACTTATCAAGAGCAAGACGCTTTTAGCCTAATTACCCTTGATGATGGCAAGGCCAATGCGTTGTCATTTGCTATGGCAGATGGTCTAGACAGTGCCCTCGATCAAGGTTTTGAGTCTGGCAAGGTGATAGTGTTAGCGGGTCGGCCCGGCAAATTCTGTGCCGGCTTTGATTTAAATGTCATGGGAAAAATGGATGCAGACAGTCAGCGCCTGTTGCGAAGGGGTGCTGATATTGCCGGACGACTGGCACATAGCCAAACCCCTGTGATTGCTGCGGTAACTGGACACGCCTTGGCTATGGGCGCATTAATTTGTCTTTCAGCGGATTACCGCTTGGGATGTCGAGGTGCTTTTAAACTTGGCCTGAATGAGGTGGCCATTGGCATGACGTTGCCATGGTTTGGCATTGAGTTAGCGCAGGAGCGTGTGATTGCAGCCCATGCCCATCAGGTGGTGACTTTGGCGCGTATCTATGACCCCGAAGGCGCCGCGGAGGCGGGTATTCTCGATGCTTGCTGTGCCCCGGAAAACCTTATGGCAGAGGCGGCAAGTACTGCTCGGCGCTTCGCCGCCTTAGATATGCCTTCGTTCGCGGCAACCAAGGCGCGATTGCGGGAGGGTTTTGCCAGTCGCTGGGATACGGCTATGGCACGAGATTTTGGTTAACCGAGCGTGTTGATCGGCCCTAAGATTGTTCAACAAAGCGGCCGCACTCGGAATATTTAACCTAGACCAACTAGCGGCTACCGTGCTGCGGCCAAATCGTTAGCCAGTTTCATTTGGCGGCGAGTAGCCGCGAAGACTGAAAGATCATCAGCGGTTTTCCCTTGTTCGCCCAGAAGCAAAATTTGCTCGTAGTACCAGTACTGCACGGCAAAGGTCCCTAAGGTTTTAAATAACGATATTTTTTCGAGGATTTTCAGCCACCGAGGCAGGAGTGAAAGCGCATCCTCGTATCGAGGGAGCTCTGCCATGCCAGAGAGCAGCCGATTAGGTGCATCGGTCATAACGCACATGGGTCGACCAATCCCAACGACATCGGCAGACCCGCTTTCAAGGGCGCTCTCCATGGCGTCTAGGCGTCGTAGGCCGCCCGTTACCATCAGGGGCATGGTCAGTTCCTTGCGCATGGCTTGAGCAAAGTCCACGAAATAAGCCTCCCTGGCCCGGGTTGACTGCGCCACGGCTTGATTTTCTACAGGCTCGATGCCCTCTACGTTTAGCAGCCGTGGCTGCTCGTAAGTACCTCCTGAAATTTCCAGCAGGTCGACACCCGCCGCTTCCAACCATTTGGCCACTTGCAGGCTTTCGGTGAAATCAAATCCACCCCGTTGAAAGTCGGCGCTATTAAGCTTCACGCCTACTGGGAACTCAGGGCCAACCGCCGCACGAACCGCGTTGACTGACTCCAGTAAAGCGCGGGCACGATTTTCAAGACTGCCGCCCCAACGGTCTGTACGTTGATTGCTTCGGGGGCTCAGAAATTGAGACAACAAGTAGCCGTGGGCGCTGTGAAGTTGAACGCCGGTGAAGCCCGCTTCCTTGAGGACACGGGCGCAGCGCGCAAAGCCCGTGATAACGGCCTCAATATCCGACTCAGTCATAGCAACGGGTTCACCAAATTGTCCGCCCGGTAGGCCTAGTTTAATGGGCGAGGGGGCTTTGGGCGTTGGATTAATGATTTTTTGACACTGCCGTCCTGCGTGGCTGATCTGTGCCCAAAAATGATTGCCACCGCGAGTTCCTGCCGTTGCCCATGCCTTTAAGGCGTCTTTCGTGGCGGCATCCGGTTCTTGGTCAACGACCACATTGCCCGGTCGCTCCAAATGGTCGCGGTCAATTTGCACGTTACCTGAGAGTAATAACCCTGCTCCGCCATCGCTCCAGATCCCATACAGTTGATTCAACGCAGCCCCCGGGACCCCGGTTGACCCGGCCAGCCCCTCGGTCATTGCAGCTTTGCAGATACGATTGGTCAACGTTGCCCCACAGGGCAGAGTTAATGATTGCTCTATCATTTTGGGTTCCTTTTTTGGAGGGCAAACGCTGTTCCAGTTACTCGGTGGCTGCCGTGTGCTCTAAGGGTTTTGAAGTGATGTGGAAAAAGGCGCCCTCATCGGTAACCACCGCAATGCTGCCATCACCTAAAACTCGGACATCGCGTACTCTTCCCGTCACTTCGGGAAAGGGCTCACTCTGGACAAAGCCATTGCCCTCAGGGGCCAGTCGATAAAGTTTTTGGTCAACTAACGCGCCTGTAAGTAACGACCCATCCCATCCTGAAAAAGCCGTACCTCGATAGATAGCAAGGCCCGATGTGGCAATACTGGGCACCCAGTACATGACCGGCTGGGCCATACCTTCGGCTTCCGTGTAGGGCGAAATAATCGCTCCTGAATAATCTACACCGTAAGTAATTGCGGGCCAGCCATAGTTAGTGCCGGGAACAATTCGATTGAGTTCGTCTCCGCCTTTGGGTCCATGCTCTGCCATCCAAATAGTCCCTGTCTCGGGGTCGACCACGAGCCCTTGAGGGTTTCTGTGTCCGTAGCTGTAAACCCGTGGCGCAACCTTTGGAAAAGGGTTGCTAGCAGGTGCACTACCATCGCTATTTACTCTCAGCAGCTTGCCTAGTTCGCTGTTTAGGCTCTGCGCCTGCTCTCGATACTCAAAACCTTCACCAACGCTGAGCAGCAAGGTGCCATCGGGCAAAAAAGCCAATTTGCCACCAAAATGTGCGGCTTTTTTCTTGCTGGGTTGAACCTCCAAAATAGTTTCCGAATCAGACAATAGCTCCCCGGAAAGCTTGGCGCGCATGACGGTGGTGCGGTTCGTATCGGCATCGCCCCCGGCATAAGAGAGATAAAGTTGTTGATTGGAGGCGAACTCAGGATCGAGGACAACGTCTAGCAAGCCGCCTTGGCTTTTAAAAAACACGTCAGGGGTGCCGGCAATTGCGGTGGCATTGCCGCTGTGATCGACGTGTAAAAGGCGACCCGCCTTTTCAGTGATCAGGAAGCCGTTACCGTTGGGCAGCTCTGCAATTGACCAGGGCTGTTCTAGCGTGTCTGTAATGGTGTTAACTTGGTAGTTGGCAGCTTCCACGTGCAATGCCGTTAGGAGTATCGCACTGATAAAAACGGTTTTGACGAAGTTGTAACTAGAAGGCATGGTGCATCCTTTGAACAAGAGTTTTTAGTCCTCGGACCATAACTATAACCCCATCGCAGTGCAAAATTTGCATTGCCGTTAATAAGGAGCCGCTCGTGCGTGCCATCGCTGCTTACTTCCCAGCCACTTTAGTGGCGTACCTATTAGCCAGCGCCTTTTCAACGTTTATGATCATGGCCGGACTTAAGGAGATGGCTATGCCAGTTTCTGCCACTGATGTTTTGGCGGCGGTTTGGTTTGATTGGCTTGGATTACTGGGCTCGTATTTGCCGTTAGTCGCAATTTCGTTGCTTATTGCACTGCCGGTGGCGGGGCAATTACACGGTCGACTGGGTTTTCCCCGCCTTTTCACCTACGCGCTGGCAGGCTTTGTGGCTTTGATCGCTATTCATTTGATTTTGGAGGCAACCTTGGGGTTGATCGGCTTCGCCGCCGTAAGGAGCACCTTTGGCTTGCTGATGCAGGGGGCTGCGGGTGGTATTGCGGGCTGGTTCTATGCCTATTTAACCGGAGCAAAAGCATGACCGAGGCTGACTACTTTCAGCAGGGAATTGCTGAACTTCAGGCTGGACGCCCCGCGGAAGCGCTGGCGATATTTCAGCAGGCTGTTGCTAACAATGTTGCGACACCGCGGTGCTGGCTAGGTCTGTCACTGGCAGCACTGACTCAGGGTGATGTGCCCGAGGCTGAAAAAGCGGTAGATGCGGTCCTAGTAGAAGAGCCCCACAATATGCGCGCTTTGATTATCAAGGGCGATATTTTGTTGGGTAAGGACGATTTTCAAAATGCTTCCTCCTATTACAATCTAATCCTCCGTCTTGCCGCAAACCTGACGGACATCCCGCCGCAGCTGTCCTCAGATTTAGATCGAGTAGAAACCCGGCTGCAGCAGCTGGGACAGATGTTTCAGCAACACTTGTTTGATCGTCTTTCCTCAGCGGGTTACCGCCGCAATCGGGCATCGACGCGTTTCAATAATTCTCTCGATATGCTTTTGGGGCGTAAACAGCGAAAAGATCCGGGGCATAAATTTCCCCAAGCCCCCCACGCTTTTTATCTGGATGACGTGCCTTATTGTACGTATTTTCCTAATGAGCAGCTCCCATGGCTCGCTGACTTGGAAGCACATACAGATTTGATCGAGGGGGAGCTGAACGCTTTGCTGCGAAAGTCTTCCGATCGCTTTTCGCCCTACGTGCACAGCGGTTTGGAGCAACCACAAAATAGTGGAACGACGTTACTCGATAGCGACGATTGGACATCAGCGTTTCTTTGGCAGGACGGGGTGCCGCAGCCTGATGTTCTTGCGTCTTGCCCGGAAACTGCGGCTCTCATGGCTGACCTACCTTTAACGAGGATTGCTGGCTTGGCGCCCTCGGTACTGTTTTCCAAGCTTGATGCTGGCGCCAAAATTGATCCGCATACCGGGTTACTGAACTGCCGATTAATTTGTCATTTACCGCTGACCGTGCCGGCGGGTTGTGGTCTGCGTGTTGGCGAAGATTCACGAGAAACTGAGCGGGGTAGCAGTTGGGCATTTGACGACAGCGTAAACCATGAAGCTTGGAACAATGGGGAAGAACCGCGAACTATTTTACTGTTCGATGTGTGGCGCCCCGAGCTCGATAGTGATGAACGTCACTTAATAACCAGCGTGCTTGAAGCGGTCTCTGGATTCGGTAAAGTAGGGCAGTCCCCCGCTTGAGGCCACCGAAACAAATGTTTGTGGCTGTGGGTCGCAAAGGCAAAAGGTTACGGTAGTTTTGCTCGGTCAGTGAGGATGTTATGTCGTTGGTTCGGTATGGTGATTTTTCCTGGCAGTCTCTTTTAGTAATCGGACTGCTGTTGTTGTGCAACGCGCCCGGGGCGACGGCTGACTGGGTCGCTGGTGTGACCACCGATACGGAAACTGACGGGATTGGCGGCGTTGTCGAATATCATTGGCAAGAGTTTGCGGCAGCTGGGGGGTTCTCAGGAAATATTGCGGTTGCGGGACGCCTTGATGAGGACGGTGACGCTTGGGCCGGTGCTGGTGTTGCAGGTAGGTACCGAATTGGACGTCGATTCTTCATTGAGGGTAGCTTTATGCCGGGCTTTTATCATGCAGGAGATACCGAGCTCGGCGGATCGCTGCATTTCCGGTCTCTCATTGGAGCGGGGTTTGACATTAACGCAAACGCTGCCATTTCACTGACGATTGATCACATGTCCAACGGCAGTACGCAGACCCTGAATCCTGGTTCAGACGCGATTACTCTTCGATTCATCTTTCGTTGAGCCTTAAAACGATGTCAGAGACGCCCTCAGCTGAACAGCCTCTGGCTGGAGTTCAAATTGTTGAGCTGTCCACCATGGTTACTTGTTCACTGGCTGCCATGACGCTGCGCTCACAGGGCGCTCAAGTGATTAAAGTGGAGCCGGTACGGGGCGGCGATCCCATGCGCAAACTCGGCAGCCAGAAAAATGGAACCTCGGCACTGTTTCATAACTGCAACCGCGGTAAGCGCTCACTAGCTATCAATCTCAAGCATGAGATGGGTGTTGAAGCGGTAAAGCGCTTGGCAGCCCGTGCGGACGTGGTTCTCAATAATTACCGGCCGGGTGTCATGACGCAGCTGGGCTTGGGAAGCGACGTACTTCGAGCCCTCAACCCGCGCCTGATAAACGTTGCTGTGACGGGTTTTGGCACACGAGGCCCTCTGCGTGATCGACCCGCTTATGATCACGTGATTCAGGGTATAGCGGGTATCACGGGGCTCCAGGGCGGCGATGATGAGTTTGCATTCGTTCGAATGCTGATGTGCGACAAGGTCACCGCCTATACAACAGCCCAAGCGGTGACCGCGGCGTTACTGGCGCGACACTCTACCGGGGAAGGTCAGCACATAGATATTTCAATGTTACATGCCTGCCTAGCTTTCATGTGGCCTGATGGCATGATGCACCGAACATTGCACGACGATGATGCTTTTCAAATGCCGCCCATATCTGAGAGCTACCAAACAATTCAGGGTTCCGATGGTGCTGTGGCTGCGTCTATTTTATTAGATCATCATTGGGAAACGGTGCTGACTTTAGTCGGCCGTGAAGAGCTTAGATCCGACCCTAGATTTGCCACGGTTGTGTCACGATTTATGCATCTAGGAGAGTTTTCTAGCGTTTTAAAAGACGGCATGCGTCATCTCAAAGTCGAGGAAATTATGACGGCCTTTGAGGCGGCCGATATTCCCAGTGCACCCTGTGAATCGAGGGACACCGTCACTAGAAATGTTCAAATAGAGACCTTGGGTCTGCTTGAAACTTATGTCACTGAGAACTTGGGCCGCCTGACCAGCCCAGCGCCGCCGATCCAGTTTGCCGGTATCGACAGCTCATTGGCTGAACCGTCGCCGTCTCTGGGTGAACACAGTGTTGAAGTAATGACAGAGCTGGGCTTTACCGAGAGTCAGGTAGGCGAGCTACTCGAATCTGGAAAATTGGCGACGGCATAATTTTTTCAGGTGCGACACGACAGAAGAGGTTTGCCGATGCCAAATTACTGTGACTTGGGGGCGTTAGAGGGCTTTACCTGTGGCCAAGCTAGTGATCCCTTGGGTAAAACCGGGGTGACGGTGCTGCGCTTTGACGCGGGTGCGGTAGCCGCCGTAGATGTTCGCGGTGCGGCACCGGGCACCCGCGAAACAGATCTGCTGAAGCCAGAAAATCTCATCGACAAGGTTCATGCCATTGTCTTGTCTGGAGGCAGCGTTTGGGGTCTGGATGCCATGAGCGGTGTTGTTCGGGTACTTGAAGAGAATGACGTTGGCTTTGATACCGGCATCGCAAAAGTGCCTATCGTGACAGGGGCCGTACTGTTTGACCTCGGTGTGGGTAGTGCGAGCGCTCGTCCCGACATGCTAATGGGTCGAAAAGCGGCAGAGGCGGCTACCGGGCGGCGTATTGAAACAGGCGCTGTGGGGGCTGGATGCGGGGCTACGTTGGGGAAAATATATGGCCGCGAATACGCCTCAACATCTGGTCTGGGTGCCCATTGTATTGCTCTGGCGGATGGCTTCTGTGTGGCTGCGATTGTGGCGGTGAATCCCTATGGCGAGGTGTTTGGTCGGGACGGCCAGCTTCTGGGAGCTAGCACGGCGCCAGTTTCTTTGCGGGACGCTGAAAATTACAGCGCTTCTGGTGATTTTCCTGGAAGCAACACAACCATTGGCGCCATTGTCACAAATGCCACATTGACTAAAAGTGAAGCCTTGAAAGTGGCGCAAATGGCTCATGACGGACTCGCAAGGGCGATTCGTCCGGCCCACACTTTATATGATGGCGACACGCTGTTCGCTGCGGGTACGGGAACCAAAGGAACAATAAACGTTAATCGTCTGGGTATGCTCGCGGCTGATGCGGTGGAGGCGGCGATTCATAACAGTGTTGCAGGTAACCCTGCCGATTTATGACGGGTGATGTGATACCAGTCCTCACAAGGGTGTTATGCGTACAATAAAAGTCCCAGCACCCAATGGTGAGCGTTAGTCGGCCATTTTCTGGCCAGAGTTTTAAACGGGTGGGTGGGGACAGACCGCGGTGCGGTGACTGACAAAACCGATGAGGAGGTTGCAATGCGATTCAGCTATCAAGTGGGCATGAGTGACGCCGACCATTACTTACCTTTAGCTAAGGCCGCTGAAGCTGCAGGCTATGATGGTATTACGATACCTGACAGCATTTGTTACCCCCAAGAGTGCAGTTCGAAGTACCCGTACAACAAAGATGGCAGCAGAGAGTTTCTTGAGAGCGTGCCGTTTTTAGAAAGTCTTATTGCGGTTTCAGCAATGGCGGCGGTCACCGATACCATTCGCTTTGCGACCTTTGTTTACAAACTGGCCGTGCGACAGGCGCCTGTGGTGGCCAAGCAGGTGCAAAGTATTCAGCAGTTGTCGGGTAATCGTTTTGATTTTGGTGTGGGTATTAGCCCTTGGGAGGAGGACTTCGCCGTTTGCGGCGTTCCATGGGAGCGTCGGGGTAAGCGATTTGATGAGCAGCTGGCCATTTTAAAAGGTCTTGAGAGCGGCGATTTTTTCAGTTTTGAGGGCGAGTTGCACAGTATGCCTGCCAATAAAATGTGTCCTGCCCCTACCGCCCCGACACCGATCTTAATGGGGGGACATTCAGATCCGGCGCTAAAGCGGGCGGCTCGCGTCGGCGACGGCTGGATGTGTGCCGGGGCGGATATGTCGCAACTTACCGATTACATTACTAAGCTCAAGCAATGGCGTGAGGAATATGGCACTGTTGATCGGCCCTTTAAAATTTTTACCACAGGACAAAATGCGTTTACCCCGGCGGGTATTGCAGAGTTGGAAGCATTGGGCGTGACCGATGTTGTCATTGCCTTTCGCAACGTTTACGAATTAGAACCTGATCATTCCCTAGAGAAAAAAATCCAAATGCTCAACTGGTATGCCACCGAGTTCATCGAACCACACCGCGCCTAGGACCTTATGTTTTTGGTGCCTTGAATGGCAGTGCGGCGGGTTATTGGATAGAAGCTCCATTAACGCATAGCGCCGTTTGTTTATTCAAGGCAACGATACCTTGTGGGCTTTTTCCTGAGATAAACTCTCTGACTCAACAATGACACTGTGAGTGAGCACCGCGATGGATATCCTGACTGAACAGGACGGCGCAATTTTAACGCTGACCTTGAATCGTCCCGATCGACGCAACCCCATTACTGATTTAGCTATGGTGGACGCACTGGTTGACGCTCTTGAGGCGGCAGACGCCGAGCCATCGGTACGCGTGGTTATTCTAACGGGGGCAGGGAAAGCTTTTTGCTCTGGGGGTGACCTTAGGCAAATGCAAGCCGGACCCGAAAGCTTGATTGGCGACACACCAGAAGCAACGGCCGATAATTATCGAGAGGGTATTCAGCGTATCCCCCTAACAATCGAAGCTTTGAGTGTGCCGGTGATTGCGGCGGTGAATGGAGCTGCGATTGGCGCGGGCTGTGATTTAACCTGTATGTGTGACCTCCGTGTTGCTTCCACATCGGCGGTTTTTGCCGAGAGCTTTGTGAAATTGGGGTTAATTCCAGGTGATGGCGGTGCTTGGTTATTGCCCCGAATTGTGGGCTTTTCTCGCGCCGCCGAAATGGCGCTAACAGGTGACAAGATCGACGCCGAGACAGCCTTGGCATGGGGGTTGGTGTCCCGTGTCGTTACACCTGAGGAACTGTTACCAACCTGTAAGGCCTTAGCACAACGCATTGCGGTAAACCCCCCGGGGGCCGTGGGTTTAGCGCGAAAAATGTTACGCCAGGCCTGCGATCAAACCTTGATGGAGGCCCTCAACACGGCAGCCAAAAACCAAGGTGGTGCTCATCAATCTCGGGACCACCGTGAGGCCGTAGCGGCCTTTCTTGAAAAGCGGACGCCCCACTTCACGGGAGATTGAATAAGGGGTGTGTTCAGTCTTCGCTAGGCGCTGAGTGCGGCTTCGACAATGTCACACTGCGCCTGAAGCGCGCCACGATGCTGATCGACAAAGCGGGGCCCTTGAGCGGCATAGCGTTCGCGATGCTCTAATTTTAACGATTGGCTTAGCGCTTCAGCCAATTGATCACCGTTGCCAACGACGGAGACCAAGCCTTCAGCCTCTAGGGTTTGGTAGAGGTTCGAAAAATTGGTGGTGAATGGGCCGGAGATCACGGGCTTGCCAAAGACCAGGGCCTCCAAAGGATTGTGCCCACCATGCTCAACTAGGCTGCCTCCCATGAATACCGCCGAAGCCAGCCCCATAAAGGCCGGTAATTCCCCAAGGGTATCGATCAATAAAACCTCGGTAGAGTCCCCGACGGTTTGCCCTGAGGATCGCCTAATTGCAGTGAGCTTGGCTGTCGCAATGAGCGCTAGAATGGCGGCAGAGCGTTCCGGGTGTCTCGGTGCCAGCCAGAGTAATGCGCTGGGGTGTTCCTCGCGGACTTTGAGGAAAGCATTGATCACTAATAGGTCTTCTCCAGTATGAGTGCTGGCCGCTAATAGGACGGGACGCCCAGAGGCCCGGGTACCTAGATCTAGAGCGAGTGCATCCCGTTGTTGCTCCAGGGCCAGTTTTGGCATGTCAAATTTGAGACTGCCGACCACCGACAGTCGGTCTTCCAGTGCCCCTAATGCCTGAAAATGTTGGGCGTCCGATACGTGCTGACAAGCAATATGATGCAGACTTGTGACGGTGTTGCGCATCAAGCTCCCCAGCCGCCCGTAGCGTCGCAGGGATCGCTGGGACAAGCGGGCGTTTAACAGCAAGGTTGTAATTCCGCGATAGCTGCATTGGCGAATGAGTTCGGGCCAGAGTTCTGTTTCAACCAATATCAGGGCGTTTGGTTGCCAATGATCAAGTGATCGGGTGATGGCCCCCGGGCTATCGAATGGAAACCACGCGCTGTGTACTCGATCACCAAACAGTCGTTGTACCTGTTCTGCGCCGGTTGGCGTGGTCGATGTGATCAATACACTGAGGTCAGAACGCGCGCTGAGGAGTCTTTCAACGAGAGGGGCTATGGCCAGCGTTTCGCCAACACTGACGGCGTGGACCCACAGTCGTTGTTTGCTAGAGGACTCCAGTAGTGGCAGGTTTCGGCCCAGTCGCTGTGATAAATTTTTGCGATACCCCGGTTGCTTTATCGAAAGCCACAGCAGTCCGACCCAAAACACGGGTAATAAGAGCAAAGTTAACAGACCGTATATTCGGCGCATTTAAATGTCACCATCAAACCACTGCCAGCGCGCAGTATACTCAACCCGGCCCGTAGGTCGCCTCGATCTCTAGAAATGCCGCCAAAGTGACTGGGCCCGGTGCTATTGCGTGAGCCACGGCGAAGATGCGGGCTTAAACATTATCTGATGTATTTCAGGCAAGGTCTGTCAGTTGGGGGTAGTGATCAGAGCCTAGGGAGCATGGTAGTCGTGGGTTTTTATCCTTGCAGGGCGAGCGGTTCACGGGCGATAGTAACCGGCAATGCGCCGCGCTTTGCTGCGAAGTCTGCGCTGCATCGGTAGGCGAGCCTCGGTTGTAGGCCACTGCAAAGTTTTACAGGCTTTTCATAGTTGAGTGATTCATGCGTAAACATAAGCTCTCCTGTTTTCTCATTGTGTGCAACGAAGGTGACCGACTCGATCGCTGTCTCAAAGGACTCGCGGGGTGGGTAGACCAACTGGTTATTTTAGATAGCGGAAGCTCGGACGATACCGTGGAAATAGCCAAACGCTATGGCGCAGAGGTTCATTGCACGGATTGGCCCGGTTTTGGAGCGCAGCGCAATCGAGCGTTGACCTATTGTCAGCATGAATGGGTGTTGAATATCGACGCTGATGAAGAGGTTACAAGAGAGCTGCGGGCTGAAATCGATCAATTTTTGAGCCAAGATGCCATCAAAGAGACCTTGGTCAAGATACCCTGGCAAACGATTTTATTTGGTAAGGCGGTTAACTTTGGTCGGTATGCATCGCCCCAAGGAAAACTGTTTTATAAAAAAGGGGCGCGCTTTAAAGATGCAGCGGTGCACGAGACGTTGATCTTGCCCACTGAAAAAGTTCGCCGTTTGAGGACCAAATTACTGCATTACAGTTGGCGTGATTATCGTCACCTTCAGGAAAAGCATATCCAGTACGCAGCGCTCAGTGCTGCTGATAAATTTAAATCGGGGAAACGCAGCTCTCTCCCCTACGCAAGCCTACGATTTTTTACTGACTTCACTCAGCAGTACCTGCTTCGGTTGGGCTTTCTAGATGGCTGGAGGGGATTTTTGCTGGCCCTAGTACTGGGGCAATATGCCTTTAATAAATACGCAGGGCTGGTGGTTTTACAGCGCAGCACTCCTGTAAGCCAAGAGGGGCCCTTGTGATTTGTGACAATGTGACTCGATGCGCCTGCGCCGCGCTAAAATTACGGTCGCCCGAGATCTCCATTCCATGACCAACGTCAGTGTATTTATTGTCACCTTGAACGAGGCAGACACCATCGGTGCCACGGTCAAAAGTGTCGCCGGCTTCGATGAGGTCATTGTCGTTGATTCTGGTTCAACCGATGACACAGTGGCAATTGCTCGCCGTGAGGGTGCTCGGGTGTTACATCACGATTGGGAGGGGTTTTCTCAGCAAAAAGCCTTCGCCATGAGCTTATGCCGCAACGAATGGTGTTTAAATCTCGATGGCGACGAAGTTGTGCCGCCTTTACTGTTGCAAGAACTCAAAGTATTGATTGCCTCAAATCAATGGGACCTTATCCGCCTGCGCATTGAAGACATATTCATGGGCGCTCCTATGCATCCTAGGTCTCGTAAGCGGGCCATTACCCGTGCCTTTAAAAAGTCACTCGTGCGCTATCCAAGTGATCGACGGGTCCACGAAAACATTCAGGGAGAGGGTCGGCAAGTCACGACTCAGCACACACTGACCCACTGGGGGTACAACGACCTAGGGGTTTACGCGACCAAACACGTGCACTACGCGAAGCTGCGGGCACAGGACAAATTTCTTGCAGGAAAACGCTTTAGCGGTATGAAATTACTGTTTATTTTTCCGGTCACGCTTATCAAGGTTTATGTTTTGCGCGGACTTATTTTTTCGGGTTGGCGTGGCCTAGTGCAAGCGACGGTCGAGTCCTTTTATGCGTTTATGAAAGAGGCCTATCTTTGGATGATCGAGAGAGACTCTGACCGCTCCTAGCTTTTCATTTCAGGGGTGCTAGGTAGCGCTGTCGTCGTTGAGCTGCAGGGTGCGCAATACCTCATCGACTTTGTTAATGACCTGAGACAGCGAAATATCTTCCATTAACTGCGCACCCTTGAGCCTAGTGCCCCACTTAAGCGTCTTTGATGATTCTGGTTTGAGGCGTTGTAGATTTTTGTGATACGCGTCGATGGTTAGATTCTGATATTGATAGGGTCCCGTTCGCTGCGGGTTGCTGTGGGCATATAGCCCAATTGTCGGGGTATTTTGTGTAACAGCCATGTGGGCGGTCCCGCTGTCAGGTGCTATGACAAGACCGGCCTTTGCCACGACCGCAAGCAACTGCTTGAGGCTTGTTTGGCCGGCGAGATTGATCACATCGCAGTTTGCTGAGGCGACAATTTTTTGGGCTAAAACGACTTCGGCTTCCGCTGGTGAGGCGGTTATTACCACCCCACAGCCTCGGGTTTGGAGATGTTCGGCAAGTGCTGCATAGCGATCGACTAACCAGTTGCGTTCCGGATTACTGGCAGAGGGTGCAATCACCGCATAAGGCTGGTTTTCAGCGAGACGCTCTCTCACCCAAAGATGGTCTTCTTGGGCAATAGGAATAGCCCATGTGGGCTCAAAAGGCGGAACGCCCAGGGCATAGGCGAAATGCTGAAATCCTTCTAGCACATGGGGCCTATCTGGCATGGCTGCTCGCCGGTTCACGACCAAACCGTGCAGCTCTTTTGATAAGTGCTTGGGAAATCCCCATTTCGCTTTTGCCGGCACAACTGCAGCTAACAGGTTGGCCCGAAAAGAAACCTGCATATGCAGTAGTACATCGAACGGTTCAGGAATCGCCTTGAGCACATTTCTGAACCCGGCCAGTCCCAGTTTCTTGTCAAATATAATGAAGTTGATCCCGGGTAAATCGGCAATAAGTGCGGCTTCAGTTCGGCCGATGATCCAAGTAACTTCATCCTCGGGCGCATGACGCTGTATAGCTTGAACCGTTGCAACCGCATGGCAGACGTCACCAATGGCAGACAGGCGTATCAGAGCTATTCGGCGTCCCTTGGGTTTTACCATGCCGCTACCTGATTCCTTTGTGCAGACCTATTTTTTGCCTCGTAGGCTAGAAGCTGACGGTGGCACTCCAACGACACTTTGGAAAATATGGTTAAACAGTTCGCCATTGATTTAAGTGGCCTTCGAAATCACAAAGCGCCTAGTGTACGCTCACTTAGGCTGGGAGCGGAACGTGGTGTTTTAGCAACCCCCCTGAAAGCGAGGCTGCCGATGACGGCTGGAAATGTGAGTGCACGTGACATGAAAGCCGAGATAATTAACGTCGATGCTGGAAAAATATTGTTCGACGCAACCTGCGTGGCTAATCCGACCCGCGCTTTATTTGACAGCACTCATTGGTCAAACCGCGAGGCTATTGCCGATGGGCGTGGTGCCGCACATTTCGTCGAGTACGAGGGCCAACGTTGGCTATTGAAGCCTTATTACCGTGGTGGCTTTATTCGAAAACTGTCCGAGAAATCGTACGTCTTTACCGGATATGAGCGCACGCGCATGTTTAGAGAGTTTAGGTTGCTCCAGTCTTTAATCGCGCTGGGGCTGCCGGTCCCAAAGCCTGTTGCTGTATTGACTCAGCGTTCAAGTTGGCGCTGTTCAGGGGCCATCATTCTCGAACGTCTTGAGAACGTAACGTCGCTTCAGCGCCTAGTAGAAAATGAAGCCGTGAGGGGGGCGCAGTGGCAAGCTGTCGGTAGAACGGTAGCGTTATTTCACGATAACGGGGTAAATCATACCGACTTGAACGCTAGCAATATTTTATTGCGAGACGATGAGGTATTTATCATCGATTTTGATGGCTGCACCTTGAAGTCGGCCACGGGCGGCAGGTCTCGACGCGTTAATCTTGAGCGACTGCATCGCTCGCTGCTAAAGCAGCGGCAATTTTCTCAGGGATTGTCAGCAAAAGGTTGGTCACTTCTGTTATCGGCATATCACGACCAAGCCCGAATTTGATGTGGCCACACCGAGGTGTGGTTGAGTCCGGAGCGGTTGGAGAAAATTATGAGAAAGCGTCTCACTTTGCGTGCGAGCCGCTGCATGGTTAGCCCGCTGCAGGTGCTACCGGTGCCTGCGCAAGATAAGCCTGAATTCGCTGAGCGCTATCACGGCCTGAGGTGACGGCCCCCTCCATCCACCCATACCACCGTCTTGAGACATCGCCACCTGCAAAAACAACGGGGGGAGGGTTGTCTGCGAGCTGATGCCAGCCTTCGTGCTGTTTGGGCGCGGCAGATAGCCATGTTCCTTGTGCCAGTGGATCACTGAGCCAGTCATGGGACAAAAATTCATGGTGCCACTGGAGGTTAGGGTGTCTGGAGCGGACGGCTTGCCAGGATTTTTCCAGAGCACTGTCGTGGCAGGGGTCGGCAACCGCGAAGGTGGCAATCGCTGATGTTGAGGCCCCTTGTCGGCTGTAGACCTCTACAGCATTCGGCCATCCTGAAGAGTGAATAGGTTCGGGACAGCTGACCGAAGCCCAGCCTTTTGCGGCGGCGCCCGGGTGTTTCTCTTGAATGGCCCGGCGGGCAGCGCTTCCAATCTGAGCGTCGATATCGAGTGATGAAAGGACATTGACGGGAAGGGTGATGACGAGCGCTTTTGTGAGCAGCGTTCCATTAGGGCCTGCGATCTCAACGCCCTCAGAGGTCTGTTGGATGCGTTGAACTCGCCAATCTAGGCGTATTTCCTTAGCCATGGTTTTCGCAATAGCCAAAGCCAAAGCTTGTGCGCCGCCACCGATACGCTGCTCATCTGCTTGAAAGGCCTCCTTTGCACCGCCAAAGGCGGCAACGTCATGCAGCACATTGATGGTGCTATAGCGATGGGGGTCGGCTCCATGTAAAGCGAAGCCGTCCGCGAGGAGAAGATCTTTGGCCGCGTCGCATTCAGGACAGGCGCTTAGGTAGTCTGAAAAAGATGTGTCTAAGTGGCTCACCGCCCGATACCAATCGGGTCTTGTTGGGTCGACTTGAGCTGCGTCTGCATCAATTTTTTTTAGCAAGGTCTGATAGTCGGCGCTAACGTCTTGGGGGAGCGCGCTGACGAGGTCTTTGCTGCCGTCTGGAACAACCAGGGGTAAGTGGTAGCGCTTGAGCTCCTCAATCATAGTGGGATGGGCCGCCGGAATGACCCATTCCGCGCCAAGATCGACACTGAGGCCGGTGTTAGCAAAAGGCGCCGTCCATGTTCGGCCGCCGACGCGATCACGGGCCTCCAGTACTGTAACTTGAAGGCCGGCTGCGACAAGCTCACGGGCTGCGACAAGTCCAGCCAACCCAGCGCCAAGGATGGTGACCTCGGATTTGTCTTGCATGGAAAAACTCCTTACACCAGGACGCCATGGCGATACATAAACGCTTTTAAAAATGCTGTAAACAAAACTCATATTAAACACTGAGTGCAGTGTTGCCGAGAAAGCTCCGCTGAAACAATGACCTGAAGACAGCCTAGAGCGAGTTTGAAAATTTTTTGGACCCGGCTGCAAGCGTGGTTGAGCACGACAATATCAATTTACGGAGGCGTCTGGGCAGGTCAATCTTACCGACCAAAAACCCGATTGAGATACCTCCAGATCAGGGGGCAGTGGCTCCGCGAGCTTATTTCTGGTTGGGTACCATGATGCCGCTTTTGATAGTTCCAAGGTCGCCGTGTTGGTCTAACTTAGCGACCTTAGGATGTTCAGCACTCGATCAAATTGACAGGCATCTCGAGTACGTTAATGGCGAGGCCACCCCTAGCGGTCTCTTTGTATTTTTCCTGCATGTCACGTCCTGTGTCGCGCATGGTGCGAATGACCTGATCCAAGGATACAAAGTGCTTGCCGTCACCTCTCAGGGCCATTCTGGCAGCGCTGATCGCCTTAATGGCGCCCATCGCATTGCGTTCAATACAGGGCACTTGAACCAGCCCGCCGATAGGGTCACAGGTGAGGCCAAGGTTGTGTTCCATGGCAATTTCTGCGGCATTTTCTACCTGTTGAGGAGTCCCGCCTAAAGCATCAGCAAGGGCTCCCGCCGCCATGGAGCAGGCAGAACCCACTTCGCCCTGACAACCGACTTCAGCTCCTGATATCGAGGCATTAATTTTATACAAAGTACCAATGGCGCCCGCCGTTAGAAGGAAGCGGCAAATATCCTCATCCCGAGCGCCCTTGCAATGCGCAAGGTAATACTTGAGTACGGCAGGTAGTATGCCTGCTGCGCCGTTAGTGGGTGCTGTGACAATGCGTCCTCCCCCTGCGTTTTCCTCGTTCACCGCCAGGGCATAGAGGGTCACCCAATCCATGGTGTTGAGGGACTCGTCGCCCAAAGAATCCCCTTGACGCTTGAGTTGGCGGTGGAGTTGAGCGGCCCGCCGTTTGACTTTGAGCCCCCCCGGCATCACACCTTCAGTACTGCAGCCCCGGGTGATACAGGCATTCATAACGTCCCAGAGCTCCAGTAACCTTTGGCGGATTTCCGTTTCGGGGCGCCAGGCACATTCATTGCTCATCATCAGTGCAGGGATTGACAGCCCATGCTCGCTACACAGGGCCATCAACTGATCAGCGCTAGTGAAGGGGTAGGGCGTGGGCGTAGGATCGTCGACAATAATGTCGGTCTGGTCTGCTGTCTCGTCAACAACAAAACCGCCACCTACCGAAAAATAAACGCGGCTTACTAGGGGGCTTTGGTTCTTGCCAAAGGCTGAGAAACGCATGCCGTTGGGGTGAAAGGGCAGGGTCTCGGTGCGATGCATGATGAGATCATCACGATAGTTGAAGTCGACTTCGTGGTAGCCCAGCAAAAGGATTTTTCCCGCTTCACGAACATGCGCTACGCGGGCTGGAATGCTTTCAACATTTACTGTCTCGGGAGTTTCGCCAGATAATCCCAAGATAATCGCTTTCGGCGAACCGTGACCGGCCCCAGTAGCCCCGAGGGAGCCAAAAAGTTCGACGGTTACCCGGGTGCACTTGGTGATCTGCGCAGTGTCTTCCAATGTTTTAGTAAACAGACGCGCGGCATTCATGGGCCCTACCGTGTGGGAGCTAGAGGGTCCAATACCGACTTTAAATAAATCAAAAACACTAATCGACACGGTCTTGATCCTGTGCCCTGAAACGCCTGTGAGCTTAACGTTGCAGCGATGGGTGCGCTACTGCCAAAAACGCCGTGTGGTGACGTTTTTAAGCACTGTGATTTCCCCATGAGTGGCTCAACCAGCGGCACTTTTGTGCTTTGAGGCAGCTCGGACGGCAAGCCGCGTCAATCCTGACCAAAAAAGTGACGCGTTTCACTGTCTGTGCGGTGCTGGGTGGACTTCTAAGGATGAGGCGGTTGTTATGCGTCACTCTTTGAAATTTTGATGGGTGATACACCCAGAGGTGCTGTGGTGTCGGCAGCTTTATTCATGGCTAATGCCCGGAGCACGCGCTCCAAAGACCCCCGCTGTTTGCTACTGCGTGGTCATGGGTTCAGCGTGTTGTGTGCATGGGTGTTAGTTGGGTTATTCGGTTGTGAGAGCTCAACCAGCGAGCCTACTGTCGAGCTTAAGCCCACTGATCGCGCCTATTTAGAGGCGCTTGTCGCTGAGCAAATACTTACGCTCCCTTCAAAAATCGACAAATACACAGAGCTCACTGGAGTGAGTGCCATACCCTCAGGACTTCGATACAAACTTCGCATGATTCACATGCCCGCTCACACCGTAGACCACGGCACGCTGAAGACCACCCGAGTTAACATTACCCAAAAAAGCTGCAGTGACGCTAAAGAGCGATTCGAGCTCGAGGCGGGAGTCGCTCGCCATTATGTCGTTTATGGCATGGAAGACTTACCGGCGGGCAGATTTTTCGTCTCAGATGCGGCCTGTCGTTCTCAGTAGCTGAGTTGTGGCGCTGCGACGGTTGTAGCAGTTAACTCCCGGTCTCTGCCTTTATCCTACGACCAAGGTGAAGGTTTTTTTCCCTTGCTATTTGAGGGGGTGCTCAATAAGCAGTGTCGGTATATCCAGAACATGTGACTTGACAGTGCAGACTTGAGTGCCTTTTTTTCGGCCTTCTCTTACTTCAGAGACTTCGATGCCTGTTTCATAGAGTCGCTGACGTGTGGCATCAATGTCGGCAGTTTTCAGGGCCAGTCCCCAAAGGCTATCCATCGCCTCAGACTTCTTTGAGGCAATGACTTCGATACTCATTGAGCTGGCGCGAAAGAACAGCTGAGTCCCCCCCCATTGCGGTACTTCCTGTTCCAGCGCAAGGCGAATGCCCAGTTGATCACCGTAAAACCGTTTCGCGGCCTGCGCGTCTTGAGTCTGGACTACCACATGATCGACAGCGCTGATGGGTGCCGCTGCAGTGACCGGTGCCGGGGGTAGGAAGGATTCAGGGTCATGGCATATACAGAAGGAAAAAATACCCCTTGCGGCGGCAGGATCCCAGAATAGATTGCTCCAGTGGCGGGTATTACCACTTAAGTCATCGATGCCGTGGCTGGGGACTGGATCGCTGACTTCGAGTCCAGCACTTCTGGCACGCTGTAAAAATGCGCTGCTATTTTCGGTGCCAAATACCAGCCCGCCTAGGGCGTTAGGCTTTGATTTTAGTATCGCCGTAACCGCGTCAGCCCCTATGCCAGATCCTTGAGCGGCCAACAGTTCAATGTAGGTATTTTCTAGGTTAAACAGAGTGTTGGCCGTGCCATAGTCGGGATGACTGCCTTGCCAGCTGGGATCACGTCCTAATAAAAGCCCGTAATGCTTGCTCGCTTGAGCAAGGTCCGAAACTGCAATGATAAGGTGATCAACGGTGGTGTCCTGTGAGCTCAAGGTAGGCGACTCCAAAAGAAAAAGATGAGATTGCGGTATTAGCCTTATTCGTATCTGGCCTGACGCGCGGGCTCCAAGTCTACAGGGACAAGGCCGGTGATTTCTCGCTATTTGGGGGAGTATCAGTCGCCCTGACTGGCTGGGTCACGCGATCGAGGTGCTGGGGACATCAAGTTCCTTCAAGCTTGCCGATGGGCGACGTGCCATGGCGGTCTCGCCACATGGCGATTAGCAGTGACAGCATCATGAAGAACATGACACCAGAAAAAGGCAGCGCGCCAATAATCATGACGGACCGCAGTGCTTCCAGCCCTCCCACCATAAGCAAGGTGATGATGACCAGCCCTAAAAGTAAACTCCAAAGCACAATGTGCTGCGAAGCGTGCTCCTGCTCGACGCCGCCGGAGACGATGGTGTTGACAACCAATACCGCCGAGTCTGCAGAGGTGATCAGATAAGTTAGCAAGAGCAGCACACAGAGGCAGGTTATGGGGAATGCCCAAGGCGCTTGAAACAGCACATCAACCGTTGCAAACAATTGCGCCGACAGATCGGCGTCCAAGATACTGCCCTGAGCGATTCCTGAAAGCTCTAAGTCCAGCGCTGTACCGCCGATAATACAAAGCCAGGCAAAGCACATGAGCGATGGCAGTATGATGGCTCCGATAGCGTACTCGCGCAGGGTGCGGCCGCGGGATACTCGGGCTAGAAACAGCCCAACAAATGGGGTGAAGGCGATCCACCACGCCCAATAAAAGATGGTCCAGTTAGATTGCCATTGCGCAAGCTCCAGCCCCTCCTGGGTTGACGGATCAGACCAAACCGTTGATGACATGGCGGGTAACGCTCCAAGGTAGTCATAGAGCCCTTGAACGAATACTTCTCCGGCGAACCAAGTCGCGCCGAAAATCAAAAATATCAGTAAAAGAAGCCAAGAGAGCACCATATTTAAATTGGAAAGCCACTTAATGCCTCTGCCTAGTCCTGAGAGGGCTGACATCATGGCAGCCATTACAATGATGCCCACCGCAACTGCCAGGCCCAGCGTGGTGGGCGCATTTTCCTGAATAATCCATGACCAATGGGTAATGTGATGGGCCCCATAAGCCAATTGTGTGACCCCGTAACCAATGGTGACCGCGATGCCGATTAAGGTCGCGAGAATCGCAGCAGTATCAACGATACCCCCTAAAACGATGTTGCTACGTGCACCTAACAGGGCAGTAAAAGGTGAGCGTATTGTTAGCGGCATGCCCCGACGGTAAGAAAAATAGGCCAGAGAAAGGCCGACAACCGCATAACAGGCCCAAGGCGTTAAACCATAGTGCAACAAGGTCCACTTGTAAGCGGGGCGAACATTGCCGGCTGTCAACGCCTCGGCGTTGCCCATAATGACATCGGGGTTGTTGCCAAAGTGGTAAAGAGGTTCTGCCGTGGAATAGGTGAGCATCCCAACGCCAATACCTGCACCAAACATCATAGAGAACCATGCGAACCGGCTAAATTCCGGCTGTGTATCAGGCATACCTAAACGCTGGGACCCTGTGCCGGGTAACAACGCCAAAATAATACATAAGCTCATGAACAAAGCCGTCGCACTGATGTACCAAACCCCAAAGACCTCGATCGTGGCAGTCTGTACAGCAAGGAGCGTGTCAGCCGCGTTGGGTGTTGTCGCCGTCCAGAACACTAAAAGTACAATGATCAACTTCACTGATACGGCGATGCCGCGGTTATATCCCCGATAAAAACCTGAGGTTTCGACATGGGTCACTGGCTCAAACGACACGGTTAAACTCCTGTTGACCTTGAATCTTGCACCGGTGCCTTCGAAGCAGCTACGAGCGCGTTGTATAAGTGAATCTTGTTTTTTTATCGTTATATAACGGATTCACCGAGCCGATCCGTTGTGGCCTAAAGTATCAGACCCGCTATGTATTGCCAGTGCTGACGTAAAACACTCCCCGTGGTAGGGCGCTAGGCAGGTGACCAAGGTTTTCTTGGCGTAAAAGCGCTTTGATTACTCCGCGACGATTGTTAATTTACGAAAAAGTTCTGGCTGAGGCGTTGGGCGGTTTGCTGGAATTCCGTTGGATTGTTTAAAGATGAGGGTGTTGCGCGTGTTTCGAATATTACTGGTTGCTCTACTCACCGCGGTGCATCTGCCGAATGCTCAGGCTCAGCCATCGGTCGCGCCTTTTGCACAACGTCCTGCCATTGAAAACAGTTTACTGGCTGAGCGTCTCGATGAGTTGCTCCCAAAACTCATGCGAGAACAGAATATTGACCTTTGGGTAGTGATCGCCAGAGAGTACAACGATGACCCCGCGTTTTTGTCGCTGGTACCGAAACCCCGTTTTACAGCACGCAGAACGACGATGCTGCTCTTTCACGATAGGGGTGTCGAAAAGGGCGTTGAGCGACTTACGATTAGTCGCTACCCCTTAGGGGAGCTGTACGAGCCAGCCTGGCAAGGGGGAGATCTTGACGCTCAATGGCGGCGCTTAGCTGAGTTGATTGAGGCGCGGAATCCTAACAGCATCGCTATTAATGTCAGTGATACATGGCCTGTGGCTGACGGTTTGAGTCATGGGTTATATCAAAAATTGGAAACCGCTTTGGGGTCAGACTTATCGGCGCGTTTGGTTTCTTCTGAAAATCTTGTGGTTCGCTGGCTGGAGACACGAACTCCTGCAGAAATCGAGGTTTGGCAGCGGGCTGTGGCCATTGCCCGGAGTACGATTGCCGAGGCCTTCAGCGAGCGTGTTATTACTCCGGGGGTGACCACGCTAGGAGAGGTGGCCTGGTTTATTCGAGAGCGCTTTGAGGCGGCGGGTCTTGCGCCGTGGTTTCATCCAGATGTCAATCGGCAGTGGCAGGGGGCGGACTACGGCAAAGCTGCATTTTTGGGCGCAGGTTATGCGCAAACCATTATTAGGCGTGGTGATTTGCTGCATACCGACGTTGGGCTCTGTTATCTCGGTTTGTGCACGGACACTCAGGAAATGGGGTACGTTTTAAAGCTGGGCGAAACAGCACCGCCCGCAGGGCTGGTGCAAGCCATGGCAACCGGTAATCTATGGCAAGACCTACTGACATCGCAGTTTCAAACCGGACGCAGTGGCAACGAAATTTTGGCAGCGGCACAAGAGCTACTTCATGATAGAAACATCGACCATGCCATTTACACCCACCCCTTGGGTGTTTTTGGACATGGACCAGGGCCCACTATAGGCATGTGGGATAACCAGGGGCCAACCCCGGGTCGAGGTGACTGGTTACTCTTTCCTATGACCGGTTATGCCATTGAGGGTCGGGTCACTGTGGCGATCCCCGAATGGAATAATGAACCTGTGCAGATGAAGCTCGAGCAGAGCGCTATTTATGATGGCGACGAGGTGCGCTACCTGTCGGGCCGACAAACCCAGTTACATGTAGTCAGGTAAGTTCCTCTGCTAGGTCCTGTACTTAGCTGTGCTGGTCGACCATGCCCCTGCATCTAAAGATGGCGTCATGGTGGATGGTGTGTCGATCTTGCGAAAGAGGCTAAGGAGTGAGTGCCAAACTTTGGGTCAATACCAGCAAAAAAATGGCTCGTCAGGTATTACGCTCGAATGCGCCTTATCGCGCTGAGGCTCTTGGTGAGGCCCCCGGACATCTGATTTTTTGGCGTTATACTCGAAGAGGAAGGCGGGCTTACGACGGAGAGTCTGGGCAAAAATCCAAGCATCGCAAAGCGCAGCGGCACACATAAAGGCAGAAATAGGAGCAAAGGTTATGGCTATACGATGCCTCAAAGCGGTATTTCTCAGCACTCTCGTCCTCTTCAGTATGGCTGCTTGGGCAGAAAAACAAGCTAACGTCGTTCTCGTTCTAATGGACAATTTTGGCTACGGTGAAATTGGCGTATACGGCGGTGGTGTTATGCGAGGCGCTCCTACTCCGCGCATCGACAGCATTGCGAGGGAAGGATTGCAGCTTACCAATTTCAACGTGGAGGCCGAATGCACGCCCTCTCGTTCGGCGCTAATGACGGGTCGATACGGGATTAGAACTCGGCAGCGCGCCAACCAGCCACCGAGAGGGGTTTGGTACGGCATCACTAAATGGGAGGTTACCCTCGCTGAGCTTTTGTCCGACGCGGGTTATGCGACGGGCATTTTTGGTAAGTGGCATCTTGGTGATACCGAGGGACGTTTTCCCACTGATCAAGGATTTGATGAATGGATAGGTTTACCGCGGTCATCAGACCGTGCGTTTTGGCCCGACAGCAACAGCTTTCAACCTAACAGCCACCCAAGTGCCAAATTTACTCATGTGATGTCTGCTTCCAAAGGTGAGCAGCCGGTGGAAGGTGCTGTTTATGATAGGGCGAAAAGAGCCATTATTGATCGTGAGATTACCGATCAAGCCATAGATTTTATGACGCGAATGTCGGGAGAAGGAAAGCCGTTCTTCGCGTATTTACCCTATACACAAACCCACGAACCGGTAGACCCCCATCCTGACTTTTATGGCAGCACGGGTAATGGCAGCTTTGCTGATGTTCTCGCCCAGACAGATGTTTACGTGGGTGAGTTGCTGGATACCGTGGAGAGCTTGGGTATACGCGAAGACACCATTTTTATCTTCACTTCGGATAACGGGCGCGAAGGCGTGCCTCGGTCATTCGGTTTTACCGGACCTTGGCGTAGCGGCATGTTTTCACCTTACGAGGGCTCACTTCGGGTGCCATTTTTGGTGCGTTGGCCCGGCAAGATCCCTCCGGGCAGGGTGAGCAATGAAATGGTTCATCAAATGGATGTGTTCTCCACCGTAGCCAGTTTTACCGGTGTGCAGGTGCCGACAGACCGGGTCATAGACGGTGTCGATCAGTCCGACTTTTTCACGGGGACATCAGAGCAGTCGGCGCGTGACTCGCTGGTGATTTATATCGGTAACACGCTGTTTGGTGCCAAGTGGCGTAACTGGAAAATTCTGCTGCGGGAAATGGATGAAGATGGTTACGGTATTAAAGAAATGGCGTACCCATCGGTATATAACCTGATCGTCGATCCCAAGGAAGAAGTCCCTGAGCTCAATTACCTTAACGATACTTGGGTCGATTTCCCGCTGTATCAGGTCATTGAAGATCACGAACTTTCGCTAGAAAATGATCCCGGCGCGCCAGGCCCTTAACCGCCTGAGGCGGCTACAATGGAACAAAGAAAACTTAGTGAGTGTGTCGAAAGCGGGAGCTCAGTGATGATGCAGGGTCGGGTGGTTAGTGTGCATGTTGGTGCGACAGGTACCTTAGATAAGGAAGCCGATCAGGCTTTAGAAATGGCCATTGATGGTATTGTCGGTGACCGCCACCGCGGAGCAACGCGCAAGGCGTGGGCTACGGGTGATAAGCAGGTCGGAGGCACGGTGCGGCGTAACGAGCGGCAGTGGTCAGCCATTGCCCACGAGGACGTCGAGAAGATTTCAGCGGCGATGTCCCTCGCCCAGCCTCTTACCGCAGGTGCCATTGCGGTAAATTTGTGTATCGAAGGTATTCCCGACTTTTCACGTTTGCCCCGGGGGACAACCCTGAGTTTTGAATCCGGTGTCGTGCTTATGGTGGAGGAATACAACCCTCCCTGCGGGGACATGGCCCTTCACGTTTCAAAAAACAACGTCACGACATCAGGAGAATCGCCCCCGCCACCTGCTTTTTCTGAAGCGGCAAAATTTTGTCGAGGACTTGTGGGGGTTGTCGAAGTACCCGGTTTCATTCGACCCGGCGATCAAGTGACGGTCGAAGCCGAGCCGTTGCCGAAGTGGCTTCGGACCTAGATCGAATGACTGCATACGACACAATTATCATTGGTGGTGGCCACAACGGATTAACCACCGCGGCCTATTTGGCAAGGGCTGGACAGCGTGTTTGTGTCTTAGAGCGGCGGTCTATTGTTGGTGGTGCCGCGGTCACGGAAGAGTTTCATCCCGGTTATCGAAACTCTGTATTTTCCTACGTGGTGAGTTTGCTTCGGCCTGAAGTCGTCAAAGATCTAGAGCTCGAGCGCTACGGCTATCGGCCTATACCCCTTGAAAATTCCCTTTATCTTGATTCGCGCGGGGACTACCTGTTGTTGACAGGGGATGAAGCTCATGACCGCGCCCAGTTTGCCAAGTTTTCCCCCACCGACTACGAAGCCTACATGGCCTTCGAGCAGGTTGTTGATCAGGTGGGTGGTTTATTGGCCAAGCAGTGGTTAAAAGAGCCGCCGCGACTGGGAGATCAGGGGGTCAGTGACCTTATCAGCATGTTGAAGTTGGGGGTCGATGTCTTCCGCCTCGATGCGGAATCGCGCTGGCGCTTGATGCAATTTTTTATTGGCGCCCCAGAAACCATTATTGATCGATGGTTTGAAAGTCCAAAAGTAAAAGCGATGGTAGCCGCACATATTATGCCGGCGAACTATGCACCCCTGAGCCAACCCGGGGCGAGTCTCGCCATGTTGCACCATGCTGTTGGGGAAATTGCGGGGCGCAAGGGTGCTTGGGGTTTGGTCAAAGGCGGCATGGGCAGCATTACTCAAGCGATGGCGCAGTCGGGTCAGGCTCATGGTGTGGAAATCAGAACCGACGCCTCGGTGGCAAAGATTAACGTCGAGAGCGGGCGGGTTTGCGGGGTGACGCTGGAAAGTGGTGAGGTGATACGAGCGCAAACTGTGGCAGCCAACACGGACCCCAAGCGAACATTTTTGAAATTGCTGGGTGCCGAGCATTTGCCCGCGTCCTTCAGCAAGGATATTGGTGCTTTTCGTCAAGAGTCAGCTTCGTTACGCATGAATTTAGCGCTCTCTGAGCTCCCCGAGTTTTCAGCATTACCCAGCGGTGGTGCGTTGAGCCCTTGCCACAAGTCGAGCATTACGTTGATTGAGAGTGCGGAGCACCTCAACGAGGCCTTTCACAGTGCTCGCAAGGGTATACCGGCCAGTCCGCCGATAATTGAGGCGATTATCCCCAGTGCGATTGACCCTGACCTCGTCGATAAGCCCGGTCACCATGTGATGAGTCTACTGTGTAAATACATGCCCTATCAGCTGAGTGAAGGGCAATCGTGGGATGAGCAAAAGCCTGCGGTAATTGCGCAAATCTTGGATTATGTTGAAGGATTTATACCGGACATCAGGCGTATTTTAGTGGGTCACCAATGCATGACGCCTTTGGATTTGGAGCGTGTGCTAGGCCTCACAGGGGGCGATATTTGTCACGGTCGATTAGAGCCTGATCAGCTGTTCAATATGCGGCCCCACCCCGATGCGGCCCAGTATGCAACTCCGGTTCCGGGACTGTACCTCTGTGGTTCCGGGGCGCATCCTGGGGGCGGTGTAACTGGCGCTCCGGGGCATAACGCCGCCCAACGTATTCTTCGTGACCTCTAATATTGTGGCGTCTAAATCTTCACGACCTTGGTTTAAACACCGACATAGCTTGTAGAGCCAGGCAAACGCAGCGACACAAAAATACCCTCGCAAGACCCTATTTGAGTTGGCTGCTTAGAGGCGGGTGTGCCCCTTCTATGGCGCGCTGGCTTTTGGGGTGTAGCGGTGGCGTATGACATGCCATGCCAGTATCCCCAAGGGTATATGCAGCAGCGCAGGGCCCAAGGCGAACCAGGGCTCTAGGCGCTCCCAATTTAAGGCGCCGCCGTAGTGTAGAAACCCCGCCGCGGTTTGATAGGGCCTGACGTAGTAATGCAATAACAGCCAAGGCATTGTTAACCCATAACCAACGAGTAGCACAGGCGCCAGAAGGGTGATTCGAGTCTCTTTCGTACTTAGATCTTCACTAGGCGTTGTGTGCAGTTTGCTGCGATATGCGACTTCTGCTCCTGAAGGTGACTGTCCTCTAGAACCCATCCAGACCCCGATTAGCGCTGCAACAATACCGAGTAGGGCCGGCTCAAAATAACTGGGCAGACTGATCAAGCCTAAGTAGTTCAGTCCTGCGGGAATGATATTCCCCGCAAGGCCCGACAACATACCCCAGCGCGCACCCCGGGCAGTAATCGATTTATTCCAGATACTGAGTAGGCCAACCGGGCCCCAGCTTGAGGCGAATACGGTACCAATGAAAATAGTTATCCAAAATACGTTGGGTGGTATCAAGATGCTGAATACCAAAACGACCACACTGACTGTGCCCATTGCCAGGCGGGTGACACCTAAGCTCGTTAGTTGTCGATCGGGCATCAGGTCACGACTAACACTGAAGCCCACGAGGGAGAGAAATGTTGATGCGGAGGAAAGTGCTGCCGCGACAATACCGGCGACCAGCAAAGCGCCCAGAAAAGTGGGCACGAGATGCGTTGCAGCCCAAATCAAGACGGTCTCTACAGGGTCTATGTTGGGGTTGGCAAGATTGATAAACCCGCCTATTCCATAAATCAGAATCTGCAGAAAAATCACCACAATGCAGGTGTAAATTGAGGCGCGTAAGACCACGTGCTCGCTTTTCGCCATTAGGTGTCGACTCGACTGCCAAGGGCTAACGGCATAAACCAGGCTCCAAGACAAATCGATGACCACAAACCAAATCAAAAAATCGATGGGGGTCGGCCAGCTCGTTCCCTCACCAATAATTCCATGCCAACTCGTCAGCCCAGGTTTCTCCTCTTGTCGAGTCAGGTCTTCTACAGCTTGCTGAATACCCCCGAATTCATCGAGGAGGTATCCCGCAAAAAAAAGAGTGGCGCCGGTGAACAGTAAAAACATCAGGGTATCGGAAAGGATGACACCGCGTGACCCGGCATAAAGGGTAAATATTGAATAGCTCAACCAGGCAATTACGACCGCAGCGACGTAACCAATGTCGGTTAATTCGGCGATTAGCAATGCTGCACCTTGAGTAACGACTAGCAGATAGCCGCCCAAACCGATGATGACCGTTAACCCAGCGATACGTTGCACACCGGGGTCCGCAAAGCGCTCACCGAAAAAAGCAGCGACCGTCGTGGTTTCACTGCGGCGGAGGTAAGTACCAAAAAAAAGGGCACCGTAGATATAACCGGTCACTGTTATACCCGGTAGCAGCAGATAAGGTCCTAGTTGACCCTCATAGGTGAAGCCGGCTTCGCCCATAAATACGGTGGTACTCATGAGGCTCGCAACTAGTGTTCCAATAATGAGCAGCGTCGGAGCCTGCCGTCCCGCCACAAAGTAATCATCAAGATTTTTTACTTTACGCCCCGCGTAATTGCCGACGGCAATGAAGACTAGAACGCTGAGGGCTATGGCAATCGTAAAAAGATTCACAGGGCTGGGTTCCTAGTTTGTGCGGATAGGCAAATGCCGGGTGAGTCTTTACTTGAGATCGTTAGCAATAGTTTGGCTCTTTGTTTTAGGGCGTCTTGTGCGAGGTTCAGTCACTGGCAAGGAGCGGCAATACACATCACTGTCTATCCTGTTTGTCCCATCAGACTGTCTGCCAGATCTCTTACGGCCGCACTTGAAGCAATGCGCCCCTCAGAGAAAAAGGCCTCATGTCGATTCTCAATCTCCTCAGGCTCGTAGACGTAGTTCACCATGACGCCGTAGGAAAGTTGTTTACCACGCTCCGATTCGTCCCCCCGCCAGTGAATTTTGTCGAGCAGGGCGCCGTTGCCCAAATGAAATTTGGCCACAGGATCTATGGGCAGCTGATCTTTTTTTTCGTGTGTCAGGTAATGGGCGCATAAGGGGAGCAAGGTGTCCTGCACCAGCGGGTTGGCATCAAAATTTTCATCTATGTCTTCAAGGTAGGTTTCTAGCCTATCCCAAACAGCCGCCGGCAAAGTGTGTGTTGTGGCTCCTTTGAGTGAAGCAGATACCCAAGCCCTGAAGCCGGGTATGGGGGATAGGGTTTCGAATCGTGTGAGCTGAGGAAATTCGCTACGCAGTTCTGAAGCGACTTGCTTGATCAGAAAGTTACCGAAGGAAATACCGCGAAGTCCCTTGTGACAATTACTGATCGAATAAAAGGTTGCCGTATTGGTTGTGGCGGTCGCTTCTAGTATTCGATCTTCTTGAACCAGTGGGCCCACGGCACTACTGCTGCCATCTTTTAGAGCCACCTGCACAAATATAATAGGATCGTCTGGCATGGCAGGATGAAAATAGGCAAAGAGCCGCCGATCTTCCTTCAGACGACTTCTGAGGTCACCCCAGCCCCGAATCTCGTGTACGGCCTCATATTCGATGAGTTTTTCTAGCGTGCTGGCCGGTGAATCCCAACTGATGCGGCGCAAACTTAAGAAGCCCAGATTGAACCAAATGAGCAATAATCGCTTGAGGTCGTCATCGACTTGCTTGAGTTGTGGGTGGGCACCTTCATGTTGTAGTAGGTCACCTCTAAGCTTGACCAGACGGCCTGTGGCGTCGGGGACTTGGTTTAGGCGACGAAACAACCGGTTGCAGCGGGGCTCTAGTGCCTTGCGTAGCGTGTTCATGCTGGCCGGGTTGGGTTGCGCCTGATATTGAGCGGCTGCAGCGGCGACACCGGCTTGATCTACCAGAAAATCTTCGGCAAGGCCGCTGAAGAACGCGGCTTTTTCCTCAAAGTTTAATGCCTCGTAAGCGGATAAGATTTGTTCTGCAAGGGCTAACCCTGAGGCTTCGCCCTGATGCTCAACCAAATTTCCACAGGCGTCCAAAAGGGCACTAGGACCTACCAAGGTTTGATCATCGCCGCCCGATTTCTGCCGTAAGATCACCCGCCCTACGGCAAGAGCTGAGGCGAGCATTTTGGAAATGGGTATTCCAATATGCCATTTGCTCGAGGGCTTTGATTGCTCCATGTTCGGGTCCATTATTTAGAAAAGTGCCTTGAGTTTGGGTTTGACGACCTTACCCATGGCGTTGCGCGGTAACTCCGGGATGATCACAAGCTTTTTCGGAAGTTTATAGGACGACAGCTTACCCTCGCACCATGTTTTAAGTGTGTCGATATCCAATGTCTGGCCTTCCCGAAGCACAACGACAGCCGCGACAGACTCGCCCCAGGTGCGATCTTCAACTCCAAGAACTGCTATTTCAGCAATTGCCGGGTGAGCGAGAAGCTTTCCTTCAATTTCTAACGCTGACAGCTTGTAGCCCCCCGATTTAATGATATCTATGGAGGAGCGCCCCATAATTCGGAAATAACCCTCTTCAATAACCGCAATATCCCCGGTGCAGAACCAGCCGTCTCTGAAACTGTCCATGGTGGCTTTCGGGTTGTTCCAGTACTCCAAAAATACGGTGTCGCTTTTGATGCGAATTTCCCCAGACGCCGAGGCTTCAGTGACTGGCTGATGGTCTTCATTAAAAAGTTGCACGGTGACGCCGGGAAATGGCTGCCCTACATAACCCGCTCGTCGCTCTCCCACATAGGGGTTTGACAGGGCCATACCGATTTCTGTCATACCATAGCGCTCTAATAAAACTTGCCCCGTTAGCTGCTGCCAGGCTTCAAAAATTGCTACGGGGCAGGCAGCCGAGCCCGACACGTTGAGCCGCATAGCGCCAAACGCTGCCTTGATCGGCTGTGCTGTTGCTGCATCAAGACTTTCAAGATGATCAATCAACTTAACGTAAATGGTGGGCACCGCCATGAAAAGATTGTAGGTGCCTTTCACTGCCTCTACGCATAGCTTTTCTATATCAAGCTTTTGCATGAGGTGGACGGTTGCACCCGCCCATAAGGCACAGCTAAGAACATTGATAATGCCGTGCACATGATGCAGGGGCAGAAAAAGTGGGATAGCGTCATTTTCAGACCAAGCCCAGGCGTCCACGAGTGTCGTGATCTGAGCTTTAATATTTTTATGAGTTGTCACAACGCCTTTAGGCAGGCTTGTAGTGCCGCTGGTAAAGATAATCAGAGCCCTTCGATCAGCGGATAGTTCGGGCATGGACTTAAGATTGTCACTTAAAAGCTCAGCCACGGAGCTTAAGACAATGGCCAGTTTGTCGCACAGTGGTCTAACACGCTCAAGAAAAGGTGCTACTGCGACAAGGCGCTTGACGCTGGTGCTGGTGAGGCAATGCTCAAGCTCGGCTTCAGCCGATGCGGTATTGAGTGGAATGGCGATGCCACCAGCACGCCATATGCCGTGCATGACAGTCACGTATTCTGGGCTGGCGGGGATTAAGAATGCGATTCTCTCTTCGTTGAGGTCCTCTGCATTAGCAAGAATCCCGCTGGCGAACCGCTGTACCTCCAGATCTACTTGGGAGTAGGTGTATTGATCTTGCCCGTCTACGAGAGCAGGTTTGTCAGGGTTGCTGCGACTGAGGGGACTGTGCATGGTGTTTCCACCCCGATACTTAAAGTCTGTACTGTAAAGTCTGGATAACCATTAGGTCCAATATTTAACGGAGGCCGGCTGGTATCAGACAGTGGTTGATTGATAGATCGCGACGCTTGCACAGGGCGCTCAATACCTAACCCAGCCTCAAAGCAGGTCAAGGGCCTTGTAATAGGTCATGCCCACAGCGAGGATTGCTCGGCCCAGCAGCGGTCCGCCGGGAAATGCCATGTGAGGGATGTTGGCCATTGCCTCAAAGCGGCTAGACTCCCCAGCAATTTTTTCTGCGGTTACCCTGGCCATCATGTGCGTAGGCGCAACGCCATGCCCTGAATACGCCTGAATGTAATGAATATTGTCAGAAAGCTGTCCCAGTTGCGGCATGCGATTGATGCCAATGCCAATCCAACCACTCCAAGCATAATCGATGGCTGTATTTTCGAGCTCTGGAAAGACCTGAGTCATTTTTTTATACATCACGCCCTTTAAATTCTTTGGTTCCATGCCCGTGTAATTTGAGAGGCCACCAAATAGAAGTCGTCGGTCAGCTGACAGCCGAAAGTAGTCCAGAGCGGTTCTTGGATCACAGACTGCCACGTCTCCCGGTAAAATTTGCTGCGCAAGTTCTGGGGAGAGGGGAGCCGTTGCAATAACCGAGCTGGCAGAGGGAAGCACCTGTTTGCTTAGCTTGGGCACCAGCCCTCCCATGTAGGCATTGCCAGCCAAGACGACGGTTTTCGCGGTGATGCTGCCGGCTTCGGTTCGGACTACCGGCAGGGCCCCGGGTTCTATGACTACTACGCGAGACTGTTCATAAATGGCGCCACCCAGAGCATTTAGCGCCTGCGCTTCCCCGATACACAAGTTGAGTGGGTGCAAATGGCCGTTGGCCGTGTTGTGCAAACCGCCCAGATAGCGGTCCGAGTTGACGTAGGTTTTGATCTCTTCTCGATCTAGCAGTGTGTAGGGGTGAGGGTTACCGATGGTTTTTTCAAAGGCCTGCCATTCAGCAAATTGCTTCATGTGTCGTGGCTTCAGCGCAACATCGCAGTAGCCCCACTTGAGATCGCACTGAATGTCATAACGCTCTACGCGCTCACGTATTACATCTCGCGCTTCGATACCCATTTGATAAATGTCACGAATCCCTGCCTCGCCGATTGATTTTTTAAAGCGCTCGGGCGTATGGCCAATGCCTCCAATAACCTGACCGCCATTGCGACCCGTGGCTCCCCAGCCAATACGGTTGGCCTCTATTAGAGCAACATCAAACCCACGCTCAGCGAGTTCAAGAGCGGTGTTTACCCCTGAAAAACCACCGCCAACAACGACCACATCGGCCTGTTTATCACCGGTTAAAGCGGGATAAGCGGTAGCCGTATTAGCGGAGGCGGCGTAAAACGAGTGGGTGTGCTCTTGGGTTTCTTTAAGTGCGCGTAAACCAAACATAATAAACCTCGGTGCGGTTGATCTTCTGTAGAGCGACGTAGTGTATCTAATGAGGGGAGCCTTTGACTGGTACCCTATACGGCAGGTAGACAAGCGGCACAGTATTTTTTATTTTTTTGACCTCAACCTTCAGGCGGTGCACATCATGAACTATGCGGACCAAGCTGAACTCGACCGGTTTATGCAGCTGAATCCGGATATTGAGGTCATAGAGCTGATCATGCCTGATTTTTCTGGGATTCCGCGGTGTAAACGCATACAGAGATCAGAGTTCAAACGGCTCTTTAGCGGGACGTTTTTGTCGCCTCAATCGGCGCCCCTTTTGGGAGTTCGTGGCAATTTTTATGAAACCACGCCCTACCCAGAACTTGGGGGTGATCCCGATCAAATCATACGCCCCGTCGCCGGAACACTGGCAGTTGTGCCGTGGTATGAATCCCCTGTAGCCCAAGTCATGGTGGCTTACACCGATGAAAGTGGTGAACTCGATTGGGTCGATACCCGCTGCCCACTCGTGTCGGTATTAAATGCGTTCACGGCCTCTGGGCTTCATCCTACGGTGGCAACCGAACTTGAGTTCTATTTACTGGGCCACTCCGAAGGCGAGCGCCCAGCCCCACTCAAAGGGAATATTCCGGGTACTCAATGGGTTCAGGAGGGGATTCAGTACTGCATGCCTGACGATCTCTTTGATTGCGATGCCTTTTTAAACGACGTGCGCATCGCCAGCGAACTTCAGAATGTGCCTTTGACGGCCATTCACAGCGAGTTTTCACCGGGTCAGTGGGAGATAAATACGCACCATCAAACAGATGCGCTTTTGGCAGCGCAGCATGCGTTGCTGCTGCGGCGCATTGTAAAGGGCGTTGCGCGAAAACACGGGTTTGGGGCGACCTTTATGGCCAAGCCCTTTGCAGGAATTCCCGGCAGTGGCATGCACATTCATGCCAGCGTTTATGATGCGGCGGGCAACAATATTTTTGCGGCCCCCGAGTCTACTAATCCCCCCCGGATGATGCCGCGATTGCGACACGCGGTGGCGGGCTTGGGAAGCCTGCTCGATGCGTCGATGTTGTGCTTTGCGCCGAACCCCAATTCTTACCGACGTGTGCAAGCGGGTGCACTGGCACCCTCGGGAAAAAATTGGGGCTACGACCACCGTGACGTGGCGCTTCGTATACCACGCTCCAATGAACAGAGCCGCCGTATTGAGCACCGCGTGGCGGGGGCTGATGCCAATCCCTACCTAGTGCTGGCAGCGGTTTTAGCAGGGGTTCATTGGGGTTTAGGTCAGGAGGGCGACCCTGGTGCGCCAGTGCCCAGAGAGGCCGACCTTTCTGAGGATGAAACGTCGCTACCCATTCGCTTAGATGACGCCATACGGTTTTTTTCGGAGAGTCGGGTTATGCAAAATTATTTAGGCGAAAAATTTGCCCGTGTCTATGGCGCTATTCGTCGGGGAGAGAGCAATGACTACTATAGCCAGATCCCTGACTTAGACTATCAGTGGTATCTAAGAGCGTTGTAACTCGCTGAATTACTGCGACTGGCTTTGGGCCCTTCGGAATTTAGCCGGCGAGTGGCCATTGATTTTTTTAAACGCGGTATAAAAGGTAGAGGTTGAATTGAATCCTACTGATAGCGCGACATCGAGAATGGCTGGGTAACGCTGACTTCCGCTACTTAGAATCTCCATAGCCTCATTAATACGGTATTGATTAACGTAGTCAAAAAACGTCATTTCTAAGCCTGCATTGATGGCCTGAGATAGGTGATTGACCGACGTCCCAAGGCGCTCGGCAAGTCTTGGGAGGGAGAGATCGGGGTCAAGGTATAGCTTATCTGTGGTCATCAATTGTTCTAGATGCTTCAAAAGAGCCTTCATTGCTTCTGTGTGCAGCCCTGATTTCGCGTACCGCCTTACAGCATGTGTCGATTTAATCACTTCATCAGGTGTTAAGGCTTGATAGTAGTCGCTAATTTCCTGCGCTGTTGAGCCCTGAAGCGTTATGAATTCAGCGCCACGCCAAACAATGCTTTTATCGGGATGTTCCATTGGCGATGCCTGATATTGAAAGGCAATAGTTTCCGCATTGTGAAGGACAGCACCCAGCACCTCGAAGTGATAAACCGCTCCCTGAAAATATTCAACGAGCTCGGTTTCCAGTGTGGTGTGTGTCAGTTGTTGTTGGGTTGCCGCATCGATGTAGCGGCCATTCTCATGGAGGTGTTCTACTACCCCATTAGGGTCCCGCCTGTTCCAGGCATTGACGTAGCTCTCGACAAACGAAACAGCGAAGGCTCTGCGCATCAGGATATTGCTCCAGAGGCAGGTCGCGCTATAACATTTGGCAACATCGGGCTGTGCCGTCTCATGAGATTCCGTAGCCTGTCGTTAGACTGCTATCTTACTCTTGGCTACCCTGAAATCCAGCTGCGTAATAAACGGGGTGTTGGGGTGTCTCTGGTGCCGCCATCGCGGGCTCTTTTTTAAAGTTTTTGCGAACGTATCGGCACAGTGGTTGTGCGTACTTTGAGGGGTTAGCCTGAGAACTACACACAAAACTTTGGAACGAAGGGTAATAATGAAGGGCTGCAGCCTCGCAAATACTGAGTGTTCAGAATTAGGTCAACTGCCGGTTAAATACGGAGTCTTGTTGCGATGACACCACCCTCCCGCCCTATGAGTGGTCACTTTTTGGGGATCGGCTACCCCCAGTGGATAAAGCTCGTTGTTTATTCACTGCTATTGGTGAATTTCGGGAACTACATCGTGCTCGATATTAATCAGGTGAGCCACACCTACCACGAGGGCTGGCGCTGGTTCGATTGGACCTCTGCTTTTGCAACCACCTTGGACGAGTTGGGCTGGTTCGTCTTACTTTTTTTGCTCGAGTTGGAGACTTACATTCTTTCAGATGCCGCCTTCACGCCTTTTTGGGTGAGGTGCATGAATATCGTCAGAGTTTCTTGTTACCTCGTTATTGGTCATGCTGTCGTTGCTTACGCAGAGTATCTGCATGACTTGTTGAACAGTGTTGAGCATGTGGGGGTTTCACTTTGTGGTTTTGTCGATCAGGGGCTATCAGCAGCGCGCAATTTGGCCTATCAGGAACTCGACGCCACCACCTGCAAGAGCTTCTCGACAGACACCACGTTTTATATCTTCTCCCAAGGCCAAGTCATTACCGATACGGCCGGCATGGGCGTTGAGTTTGAATTGGCTTGGGCAGACATTGCGGAGGTTCTGCTTTGGTTGCTGATTCTTGCGCTTATTGAAGTCCGCCTGCAGTTACAGGACCGCGGGGTTAGCCGGAGTCGTTTGCTGAGCTTCGCCGAAAACGCGAAGTATTTTCTGTATGGCGGCTTGTGGTTAATTGCGGGGTATTGGGCCTTCCGAGGTCACTGGCTGTTCGCTTGGGATGAGGCGCTTTGGATCTTAGGGTTTATGGCAATTGGCATGAATTTATCGCAATGGCGCGAAGAGATTGAGGCCGAAAAGCAGCCGGCTTAGCCGCTGTATTATCTGCGTGATTAGGTGAGGCTGGGTGGCGTCGCTCTAGCCCGCTCTGGGCCCCAGAAGGCCTTTTTCTGGACGGTGCATCGCGCCACTTTACGATGGTGTCTCAGTTCCTTCTGGTAGTAAATTTCCGTCCAGATCTCACCAGACAACGCTTCGACATTGATCATTGCTAAGGCGATATTTGCTTTGACCGAGGGGGACCACATGGCTGATGTGACGTACCCTATTTCGTCGCCACAGTCGTGATCGCTGTACAGAAGTGCCTCTTCCGCCGGTTTATTACCCTCAATGTTGAGCTTGGTGAGCAGGATTTTTGGTCCTGTTTTGTGTTGTTCAAGCAGTGCGCGTCGACCGTTAAAATGCGGCTTTTTAAAATCTACCAGCCAGGCAAGATCGAGCTCTAAAGGGGTCTGATCGTACTCAAAGTTGACGGTTTTAAGCGCCTCGTTGAACTCCATGTAAGGCATGATAAATCCGGCTTCGAGGCGGGCCATATTAGTGGCGGCTTCGCCGTAGGGCTGGATCCCGTAGTTAGCCCCCGCCTCATACAAATGATCCCACAACGTCAGTGCTAGATTGGGTTCAATCCAGAGCTCGTAGCCTAAGTCACCCGTGAAGCCGGTACGTGAGATCATTATCTCGCCCTCAGCAAAGGGGTAGTGGCCTATGTCAAAGGGCTTTAATGCACTAGCGGCCTCCAGCCCCATGGCCTTCAGTACGGCAAAGCTTGTGGGCCCTTGGAGGGACAATGCGGCCAGCGCCTCGGTGTGTTCGACAATCGATAGCTGACTAAACCCTAGGGCGCTTTTACGCAGCCAAGCTAGGCAGGGACTGCCGCAGGTCAGCAGAAATTTTTTCTCACCCAAACGAAAGATCGTTCCGTCATCGATCATGCGCCCCGAATCATTACACCAGGCGACATAGGTGACACGGTTGATCCGTAATTTGTTGAGATCACGAGTGACCATGCGATCGAGCATTGCCAAGGCATCTGCGCCCTCGATCAGATATTTTTGCATGGGGCAGATGTCGTAGGTGCCACAAGTGTTGCGGATGCAAAAGTACTCGTAGTCGACGTCATAATAATAATCGGCAAACTTAAATCCGTTCCATGACGACCAGGCATCCCGCAGGTTGAGTGCTGCTTGCCGCTCATGAAAATGGGAGAGCTTTAACCGCTCTCCGGCGTAGGGGTCGGCGGTATTTTCTCGAAGAATATCCGGGTTACTCATCGTAGAAATCATCCTCCGGTACGGTGTTGGGTTTGCGCAGGTCTCGTAAAATCTCGCGGGCTGCGTTGGCGCCACAGGCCGAGGAGACGCCGCCGCCGGGGTGAGTTGATGAGCCACACATGTACATATTTTTCAGAGGCATACGGTACTGCCCGTAACCGGGGAAGGGGCGGTTAAACAACAGCTGATCAATCGTTAATTCACCTTGAAATATATTGCCCTCAGTAAGGCCGATCTCATTCTCAATTTCATGGGGGGTACGCACTTCAGCATGAACCACCAAGTCTTTAAAGCCTGGAGAATAGCGCTCGATTTTATCAATAACGGTAGCCCCGAAGGCATCGCGTTTTTCAGGGGTCCAATCGCCGTCCGCCAGTGTGGGCGGGCAATATTGGATGAAAGTCGACATCCAATGGCACCCGGGTGGCGCTACCGTGGGGTCCCAGGCGGAGGGAATCACGGCCTCAATAAAGGGGTCATCGGACCACCGGCCACGTTTCCAGCAGTCGTAGGCACGCTCCATAGTTTCTAGAGAGCCGGAAAAGCCCTGCCCGCCGCGATTGACGTAGCGGTTGTCTGGCACGTGGGTAAACTTTGGCATACCCGACAGGGCGATATTTACTTTTCCTGATGAACCTCGAATTTTGAAATTGCTTGCCCGCTCAAAGATGCCGGGGGGGAGATCATCTTTATCCATTACTTTAGTGAACGTGCGCTTGGCATCGAGGTTAGAGACGACAATTTTGCCGTAAATCTCGTCACCATTTTCCAGAGCTACACCAACGGTAGCGCCGTCTTTTACGAGAATTTTTGCAACAGGAGCTTCTGTCTGAATGCTGCCGCCATGCTCTTTGAGAGCCCCTGCAAGAGCATGGGAAATGGCGCCCATTCCTCCCCTCGCTAAGCCCCAAGCGCCTACGTTGCCGTCGACATCACCCATCACGTGGTGCAACAGAATATAGGCAGAACCGGGGGAGTAGACCCCTAGAGCTGTGCCGATAATGCCAGGGCTGGCCATGGCTGACTTAATGAGATCGTTTTCGAAATAGTCCTCGAGAAAGTCGGCGGCACTCATAGTAAAAAAACGAATGTATTCGTAAAGCTCGCGCTCACCGAGACCCCAAAATTGCTTCCCTAACCAGAGTAGTTCCTTGATATCTCTGGGCTTGAACGAGCTAGGGTCGGGGGGAGTACGCAGCAGTGTCTTACGAATAAGCTGGGCGTATCGGCCTAGGTCCGCCTGAAACCGCGACATGGCATCGGCGTCGTGGGGTGAATGGCGCCGAAGTTCCAAATAGGCGGCCTCTTCATCGGCGTAGTCTAGAAGCACGCGATCGCCTCGGTCGCTAAAATTCACCGTGCCTAAATAGGGCACCAACAGAAGTCCGTGACGCGTCAAATCAAGATCGCGATGGATGGATTGGCGCATCATGGAGCACACGTAAGAGCAGCTGGAGTAAAACCAGCCTTCGTGCATTTCTCGGGTAACGGCTGCGCCACCGATGTAATCATTTTTTTCTAAGACAACAACATCAAGGCCCGCTTTAGCAAGGTAGGCTGCTGCGGTGAGACCGTTGTGGCCGGCGCCAACAATAATCGCATCATATTGCTTCACGATAGAATCTCCCGCGCCGCATTGCGTCCAGGATTACCACTTATGTCGCCAGCAGGATGGCTTCCAGAACCACAAAGATAGAGGCCCTCTATGGGCGTTGCATACTGCGCGGCTTCGTAGGTGGGACGCATCATAAGAAGCTGATCAATAGCGGGTTCTACATGGTGCCAATGGCCCCCCGTAACCCGAAACTGCTGTTCCAAGTCAATCGGAGTCAGCAGTTCGCTACCCAGCACGAGCGCCTTAATACCCGGTGCATAGTTGTCGAGCTGTGATATCAGCTGCGCGGTCAGATTGTCGCGAGCCGCGTCCGTCCAGCCGCCTTTCAGCTCCCCCGGTATGTACATGACGTTTGCGGAGAGAATGTGCTGACCTGCCGGGGCAGCATCAGGAGTCGTAAGGGTGGGTAAGCAGACATCCATAACAGGATGTTCTGGGAGCTCGCCATATTTAGCGGCGTCCCAGGCAAACTCTATGGTATCCATCGACGGAGCCAGTATCAGCCGCCCTGATGGGGTATCAAGACCGGTGAATTTTGGTAACTCAGACAGTGCTAATTGTAACTTGGCGACGTAGCCCTTGCTGCGCAGCCGGCGAATGCGGTTGCTAAATTCAATTTCCAGATGCCTGGGGCCCACCAAATCAAGAAACGTCGTTTTAGGATCTGCACTGGAAATAACCCGTTTGCTGGTGAGTACCTCGCCATTTTCGAGTTCCACACCGCTGCAGTGTTGGCCCTGTTCGCTGGGTGTTATCACAATCTGCGCTACCGGAGTTCCGGTTCTAATGGTGACCCCGGCGGCAGTCGCGGCGCTGGTCAATGCGTCTACAAATATTTTCATGCCACCGGCAGGTACGCTGTGCTCACCTTCCCAATGTCCCGCCATTCGATTCAGAAGCGTCAAAACGCCCTGATTAGGGGACCGCGGCGCGAGTTGAGAGCCTAACAAGCCGTCCCAACACAGTGCGGCCTTAAGTGATTCCCCTGAGAAGTGTTCATCGACCAAGTCGCGCATGGGTAAGGTGGCCACTCGAAAGAACTCGAGCATATCGGCCTTGCCCATGGTTCGAATGTTGAACCCCATTTGTCCAAAGGTCAGCAAATCTTTAAGGCCCGCTGCGCCAATGCGCGGCATGGTTTTTGACCAAAAGGGCGCAAGGGCTTTGCTAAAGGTGGCGAGCTGCTTCTTGTAGTTAGCGAAGGCGGCGGTATCAGCCTCACACGCACCAAAGAGGTGGGAGCTTTCCAGCCGTACCGGCGGCTCGGAAAGGGACAGTGCCGTCGTGGTCATAGCATCGACATTGGGCACAAACCCATGCCGAGGCAGGTCGAGGGCATCGATTATTGCCTTTGGTAAGGCGTACAGTGTTTGGGCAACAGATGCGTTAAACCCTGTGTGAAACTCTCGCTGACCGGCCAGACCTCCTAGGGTTTCTGCGGCCTCGACGAGCACAACCTGCTGTCCTGCTTTCGCTAGCAGCGTGGCGCATATGAGGCCGTTGTGGCCGCCTCCAATTACGATTGTGTCAGTTGCGCTCATACAAACATCCCAATGTCTGCTGACAGATTAGTTTTCATGAGTTTTTATAGCCACCCTGCCTATACGTTGCTAAACGCTGCGGCAGATGATCTATGTGGCGACCTGCGTCTCTGAGGGGACGGATTTTTCGTTCAAGGTCAGTAGCCAAGTGCCTAGCCCCATTAGCAGTAGGGGCAGGAAGGGTTGAAACGGCCAGAAGGGCAGCCAAAGCTCCAGGGTTTGGGATGAAGTTGGTGCTAACAGAAATGCTGAAACCGATTCTTGCCACAGGGAACCTGTCATCCCCAGTACCAGCCCGCCTGCGACCAGCAGCGTGCCGCCCACCGCGTGCCCGCTGATGTTTTGTTGAGGTTGCCGTCGGCTCTTACCCCAGGCCGCGATTCGCAGGGCAAAGGCGGTGAAGCCCAGACCATAAAAAAGGTAGTCGAGCCAAAGATCACTCCCGTAATAGGCTATATTCCACCAGTAAACACTGAAAGGGTAGGCCCATAGAAAATAGACCCCTGAACGGTGCAATACGCGCCAATGGGCAGCGCTAAGGTAACGTCTTCCAAAGGAAAATGAGGTCACAATCATGGCCACTAGAAACAAATAGCCACTGCTACCCTCCAGCTCGTCCCGTAAGAAATAGATATTGGTGTAGTAGTGATCGGGGTGCCCCACCGAAATCCAAAAAATGAACGCACCCTGCCAGACCATGGCTGTGGCGAAGGCGAGACCTACGTAGCGCCGATTGCGCAGCAGCCAACGAGTAACAATATTTGGGAACAAGCGCGCCATGGCCGATGTGGCTGTGATTAGAAAAATAAGCGGTACGGCCCAGCGCACAGAATATTGGATCATGGCCGAAATGCCGTCAGGGCTGCTCAAGTCAGTGAGCAGGCTGGCCCTGACCATAAAACCAGCGGGCACCAAAGCGAGCCACCAAAAGAGCGGCCAGCCGTTGATCAGGGGTGACTTATTCATAAAACGTTGCCCGCTCATTGTTCAACCCCCTTTGCACCGGTAGTCATCATCGGTAATGGAACATAACGAGGCATCGACCCTATTGGCAAGCCATGAGGGCCGGATAGGAAAAAACAAAACAAGGGGCCATCAGTATTAACAGCACAAGCCCGGCAGTATAAGGTTGGCGATCGAGGTTTGCGGGTTGCCAGATAATGACGCGACAAATTATTGTATTTTTATTGGCACTAAGTCCCTGGGCGCTCTCGCTCTATGCGCATTATTGGTTGCAGCAGGGAGAGCTATGGAGCCCTGAAACTCCGTATCGCGCGGTCATTTCTGTTGTTCTCATTGCCTTGGGTATGGTGTTTAGTTTCCTGCTTTATATAAGGCTGACCCGTAACAGAGCGAAGCTATGATTCCTCTGGAAAACTAACGCCACCGATCCTCAGACTGTTTGCGATTCAGTGCGCTTCATTTCGCCGCCATAAATTTATAACCCTAAGGCTTAAAGGTCGTAATAGGCTCTACTGTTTGCAGTAAAGCGCGCATCAAGTGCCTGAGCAGCCACAATTTAGGCGGGCAGAACTTTTCGCCAGGGCCTAATTTGAACGCGCTCGAATAAGCCTGCAAGGGCATAGGGGTCAGCGGCACAGAAGCTATCGGCCTCTGCATGATCATTGAATGCCATGATCAGCATTGAGCCGATCATCTGATTGTCAGAATCCATAAAGGGTCCGGCCATGATAAGTTGCTGCTCAAAGTCCTTGAGGTAGTTAAGATGTGCGTCTCGATTTTCAAGCCGTACAGCGAGATGGCCGGGCTTGTCCTGGCAGTCAATGACAAAAAACATGTGAAATCCCTTTTTAACCGAAACCTGATTATGGCGTATTCGTTTTTTCAAATCTCCTTATTGACGGGCTGTCTGTGAGCGCGTTTCCTCTGCACATCGTGCTTTTTGAGCCCGAGATTCCCGGGAATACCGGTAGCATTATTCGACTTTGCGCCAATACTGGGGCAGCGCTGCATGTCATTAAGCCCCTGGGTTTTGAAATGGATGACAAGCGGCTGCGCCGCGCGGGTTTGGACTACCATGAATTCGCCAGCGTGATGCAGTGGGAATCTCTGGCACATTATCGAGAGCAAAATTCTGATCGCAGGCTTGTGGCGGTGGAGACCTGCGGCGTTGCACGACATTCAAATTTTTCTTTTTCGAATTCAGATGCCCTGTTGTTTGGCTCGGAAACCAAAGGGCTGCCCGAGACAATTTTGGCGACGCTATCTCATGATCACGTCGTCAAATTACCCATGCTGCCCAACAGTCGAAGTCTGAACTTGGCCAATGCCGTGTCGGTCGTCGTTTATGAGGCATGGCGTCAAGGGGATTATCCGGGTGCAAGCTAGACGTCACATCAGGGCAAACGACCTGCCAAAATTCAAAGGTCTTGAGGCCAGTCACTTATCGGAGCAGGTCAGACAGGGGGTACTGAAAAATCAGATGAAACCCCATCCCATGGACGGGTATTGCTATCTCTGCGGCGGATACGATTAACCAGATTATTTAGAGCTGAGTCGGCGGTTTTCGATGAGGCTAGAACCCTCGCTGAACGTGCTTTTCGTTGCAGCAGGTTAGGCGAACAAGGACGCTGGGATTCGCTAGATTCCCAAGTGGTACGTTGCGGTAGAGAGAAAAAAGGTGTGAGCGGTGGCAGAAGCAGCTAATGATAAGTCCCAGGGCGATAATCAGTATCGCGACGAACAAGCTCAGGCAGTGCGCCCCAAAGAAGCTGCCACGTTGGTGATTGTTCGCCAAGGCAGTGAGCCCAAAGTTCTTATGGGTAAGCGTGCGGCTAGTCATGTGTTTATGCCCAATAAATTTGTTTTTCCCGGTGGGCGTCTTGATGCTATTGACCAACGAATAAGCGTGCCTTCCGATCTCAGCGACCCTGTTATTGGGCGGCTGCAAAAGGAAACTCGAAAAAATGTCTCCAATCACAAGTTACGGGGGCTGGCATTGGCGGCGATTAGAGAGACCTTCGAAGAGACAGGGCTTATTATTGGACGGAAGACCGGGCAAAAATTAACTACCAATAACGCCGTTTGGCAGCGCTATTTTGATCATGGCGTTGAGCCTCCATTGGATAAAATCGATTTTATTGCGCGAGCCGTTACCCCCACGTATCGCAATCGTCGCTTCGATACGCGGTTCTTTATGATCTTTGATGATTTCATACAAACAGACCCTGACGATATGGTTAAAGCTTCCGGTGAGTTACTCGACCTCCATTGGTTAACCCTGTCTGAGACGCAGAACCTTGATTTACCTACGATTACTCGTTGGATCATTGATATGGTCGATCAGCGTCTAAAGTTGAGCCGTGACGCACAGCTGCAAGCGCCGGCAACCTACGTTCGATTTATCAATGGCAAGCCACGCATCACAACGCTATAGCGCGGGCTCAAACGCCAGCACCAAGGATCATGTGTTAAGGCTGCATGGGTGTTGACTCTAATAGGGGGAAGCTAAACATGCGGTGGATAAACATTGGCAAAGACCGCAGCCGCAGAATGACGACGGGGCCGGTGATGGTATTTCTCCCGAGAAGCTTTTAGCATTGGCTCCGCAACCAAAAACATGAAAATTAAGGCCGATCGGCTTAATGTGCCGCGAATTTCCCTCAATACCACGGCCAACCCCCTCTCTTTAATCGTTTTGGAGTAACCCTTTGACCTCAACCGATATTCTATTTCAGCCCTTTGAAACACCGAATCTCACATTGAAGAATCGTGTGGTGATGGCACCCATGACACGCAATATGTGTCCCGACAATGTGCCGGGAGAGCATGTTGTCGACTATTACCGTAAGCGCGCCGAAGGCGGGGTCGGTCTTATTATTACGGAAGGCACCCACCCTCAGGTCAATGCCGCTGAGGGCTACCTGAATGTCCCATTTTTTCATGGTGCAGCACTCGACGGCTGGGCTGAGGTTGTTAAGGCAGTGCACCAAGCGGGAGGAAAAATTGCACCTCAGCTTTGGCATTGCGGGGGCATGCGCGGGTCGGGGGATCTAAAAATTGGTGAGGGGGAGTCCTTGGGGCACACACCCTCAGGAATGAACGTGCCGGGCAAACAAAATCGGCACGCTATGACTGACTCAGAGATTCAGGATGCGATTGATGCCTTTGTTCAAGGTGTCACGGCAGCTAAGTCGGTGGGGTTTGACGCGGTAGAGCTACACGGCGCGCACGGCTATTTACTGGACCAGTTTTTTTGGGGTGGAACCAACATTAGAGAAGACCAATGGGGCGGCGACATGGCTCATCGCGGGCAGTTTGTCGCTGAGATCGTTCGCGCAAGCCGGGAAGCTGTGGGCGCTGATTTCCCCATTATTTTGCGGTACTCGCAGTGGAAGCAACAGGACTTCACCGCACGATTGGCGGAAACCCCTGAAGCCTTGGAGCGCTTTTTGACTCCCTTGGTAGACGCAGGCGTTGATCTTTTTCATTGCTCACAACGGCGGTTCTGGGAGTCGGAGTTTGAAGGCAGCGACCTGAACCTTGCGGGCTGGACGAAAAAGCTTACGGGTGTCCCCACCATAACGGTGGGCAGTATCAGCCTGGATAAAGACTTTATTCCTGAGCCCGGTGAGGGGTTTTTCAGCGGTGGCGATATCGCCAGTATCGACAAGCTCTTGGAGTCGTTAGAGCGCGGAGAGTTTGATCTTGCGGCGGTGGGAAGGGCATTGATTGCTAATCCCGACTGGGCAAATAAAGTTCAGCAGGGTGGTGTTAGCAGTCTTGCTCCCTATGAGAAAGAAATGCTCATGAAGTTGGTATAACGGTGGCTGTTGAGATGGATGCACTTGGAGGCAGGCAGGTTCAATGGATCCGTCGCAGACTTTTCTCTACAGCGGCGCGCACCTAGTGGTGCTCTATTGAGCCATGCGGGAGTGCTAGCTTAGCGCCCAGCTTTTGCATCGCGGCGGCCGCGTTTGGTCAGTGGTACGCCGTTTTCGTCGACAGTACTCTTGGGTTTCTCACCTTTGGCTTTCTTTGAGGCGCGACTTTGTGCGATCAAGCTTAAGGTTTCTTGGTCTCGTAGTTTGGTTGCGTTTTTCTCAAGAGTATCCAGTTCCTCAAAGCTGTACACGTCACTCTTCAGCTTCTCTATTCTATTCATCGCATGCTCGTAATGGGGTAGGTTGACTGGCGTCTTTTCACGACAGGAAAAAGGGGCATCCACAAGGCTATAAACCGAGGCAGGAGTTCAGCATAACATGGCAATGGCCGAAACCTGGGTTGGCAAGTTTTCATTCAGGCGTAAGCCACGGGGAGTATGACCGGGGGGTATCTATGGGTTCAAATAAGCCTGTGAAATGCCAGGCACTGCTTTCATCGACGTTACGCGTTGAATTGCCAGAAGTTAGGCGTTGCTGCACCCACAAAAGCAGCAGCATTGATTAAGCAGTGAGTCGGCGTGGTCTATATTGACAAAGGGTCTGGAGAGCAACGCTTTTTGAATGGGTAGGAGCTGCCACCTCGGGCACAGCGTCACAAGAAGAAAGAGGCTTTGAATAACATGATGGACCGGGAAAGAATTAACGCGCTGGGAGATGAACTCTATAACGCATTACGCAGTGGGCAAACGGTGTCTCCGCTGACCGATCGTGAGGGTGACATCCAAATTGAAGACGCTTACCACATCAGTTTGCGGGTGTTGGATCGCAGGGTGGAGGGTGATGGTGAGACGATTGTCGGTAAGAAAATTGGGGTAACCAGCAAGCCGGTACAAGAAATGTTGGGCGTGTTTCAGCCGGATTTTGGGTTTTTGATGGATACCATGGAGTACCCCAACGGGTCAGATATTCCTATCGCCGGCCATCTAATTGCGCCTATGGCGGAAGGGGAAATCGCTTTTCGTTTGAAGAAGGATCTTGTTGGTCCGGGGGTTACTGAAGCCGACGTTCTGGACGCTACCGAAACCGTTATTCCCTGTTTCGAAATTGTTGATTCCCGGATTGCCGACTGGAAGATAAAAATTCAAGATACCGTGGCCGATAACGCCTCGTGTGGTGTTTATGTTTTGAGTGAAACCGAGGTTGACCCTAGAGACGTTGATTTGCCGAATCTACACATGAAAATTTATAAAAACGGTGAATTTCAATCGGAAGGTTTGGGCAGTGCGGTACAAGGCAACCCATTGACCGCAGTGGCCTGGTTAGCCAATACGCTGGGGGAGTTTGGAATACCGTTTAAAGCTGGCGAAGTGATTTTATCCGGCTCCTTAGCGCCCCTGATTCCGGTGGTGGCTGGGGATGAAATGTCACTTGAAGTCGCCGGTGTCGGCGGTTGTAGCTGCCGGTTCGTCTAGCACAATAGACTCGATAAATTTGCGCCAAGACGCAGGTTCGTTATTGGCGAATAACAAGGATTGAGGCATGAGTAATAAGATAAAAGCAGCCATTATCGGTCCCGGCAATATTGGTACTGACTTGCTAATGAAAGCGCAGCGCAGCGAAGTGATTGAGCCGGTTTGGATGGTGGGGGTGGACGCTGAATCCCCTGGGCTAGCACGCGCAGCAGAGTTGGGTTTGAAGACGACGGCCGAAGGTGTAGAAGGCATGCTGCCCACCATGAGGGACGATGGCGTGCAAATCTGCTTCGATGCTACCTCAGCCTATGTCCACGCGGAGAACAGTCGCAAGGTCAATGAGCAAGGGGCGGTTATGATCGACCTGACTCCAGCGGCTATCGGCCCGTTTTGTGTTCCTCCCGTAAATTTAGTCGACGCCGTCGCGAAGAAAGCAATGAATGTAAATATGGTGACTTGCGGTGGTCAGGCAACGATTCCGCTAGTGGCCGCGGTAAGTCGCATCCAAGAAGTGGTTTATGGAGAGATTGTTGCGACGGTAAGCTCCAAGTCTGCGGGGCCGGGAACGCGGAAGAATATTGACGAATTCACTCGCACGACGGCCAAGGGCATTGAGGTGTGCGGTGGTGCCCACTCGGGTAAGGCCATTATTGTTATTAACCCGGCTGAGCCCCCCCTGATCATGCGCGACACGGTGCACTGCCTGACACAAGAAACCCCCAATCAAGAAGCCATCATTGAATCTGTGCACGCGATGATTAAGGAGGTACAGCAATATGTGCCGGGGTACACCCTCAAAAATGGGCCGGTATTCGACGGTAAGCGTGTGTCGATTTACATGGAGGTTGAAGGCCTCGGTGACTTCCTGCCCAAGTATGCGGGAAATCTCGACATCATGACCGCGGCGGGATTGCGCACGGCAGAAATGTACGCCGAGGAAATGTTAGCGGGGAGATTCTTGCCAGCTGCTGTATAGGGTGCGAGTCAGTCAATCTCAGCAAATTATCGTATAAAAGGTAGTCGGCCAGATCCGATCCGGCCCCAAGACACAAGAGAGCAGCTAATGGACTTAAAAGGAAAGAAAATCACCGTCCACGACATGTGCCTGCGCGATGGCATGCATCCCAAGCGGCACCAAATTACCGTCGATGAGATGGTAACTATCTCCAAGGCGATGGATGATGCCGGCGTTCCGCTCATTGAAGTGACCCACGGCGACGGTCTTGGTGGTTCGTCGGTGAACTACGGGTTCCCCGCTGCCAGTGATGAGGAATATCTCACCGCGGTCTGTAAAGAAATGAAAAATGCCAAAATTTCGGCGCTATTGCTTCCCGGTATTGGCACTGTTGATCACCTAAAAATGGCGGTTGATTGCGGGATTTCAACGATTCGCGTGGCGACACACTGCACGGAGGCCGATGTCTCTGAGCAGCACCTCAGCATGGCGAAGAGTATCGACAACTTGGATACAGTGGGCTTTCTGATGATGGCCCACATGATTGAAGCCGAGGAATTAGTTGTGCAGCTGAAGATGATGGAAGACTTCGGTGCTAACTGTGTTTACATCACAGACTCTGCCGGTTACATGCTCCCCGATGATGTGACTTCGCGCATTGCCCTCGCCCGGGCCGAACTTAAACCCGAGACAGAGTTGGGTTTTCACGGACACCACAATATGGCGATGGGCGTTGCCAACTCGGTTGCTGCTGTCGCAGCGGGTGCAAACCGTATCGACGGCTCCCTTGCAGGTCTGGGTGCTGGTGCGGGTAACACGCCCTTGGAGGTTTTTGTTGCCGTTTGTGATCGTATGGGCATTGAGACTGGCATCGATACTTTTAAAGCTATGGATATTGCCGAGGATTTGATCGTACCCATGATGGATCATATGGTTCGTGTCGACCGCGATGCGCTCACACTGGGTTACGCGGGCGTGTACTCCTCGTTTTTGCTGTTCGCCAAGCGCAGCGCCGAGAAGTACAACTTGTCTACCCGAGATATTTTAGTGGAGCTTGGACGGCGCCGTACCGTGGGTGGCCAAGAAGATATGATTGAAGACCTCGCACTGGATATGGCAAAAGCACAAGGCACACTCTAGATCTGAGTCGGCGACGCGCCTTTTGGCATCACTGAGGCGCCAGACCGCAGCAGGTTACGGGTATCGAACTTTAGTGCCCGCAACTGCAGCCCAGCCTCCCGGAATTCAACTCAGGCAACCGCTATGTTGGCCTGCTTGAGTTCCCACAGCGCGTTAAAAAATTCTTCACGTCCTGCCTTCAGACGTTTACGAGCCTGTTGCATCTCGGCACGTAAGTTCTCCCGTCTGGCACGTAAATCCCGAATTAGATCTTCCTGAGTCACTCCCATACGCTCCCGCGCAGCGGCCATGCTATGGGCTCCTGACTGGCGAATCTGATGGGTGAGTCTCTTCTTTTCTAATTTAAATTGATCCCAGGCTTTAGCGGCAGCAAGCCACTCATCCCCCAATCTGGACAGTTTTTCTTCCCACTGCTGCCAAATTATCGAGGGTGATTTTGCTTTCGTATCTCGAACCTTACGACGGGCAATAATTTGCGCTTCTTGCCAGCGACTCGCTCGGTTGAGCCCCTGAACCAACCCTAAGCCCCTTAGCGCCAGAATGGCATACCGGGTGGGATCCAGCACCCAGCCGCTCCAGCCAAATCCGTTGCGAAAATCTCTGGGGTAGTCATGGTGGTCGGCATGGTGATTGCCCTCTCCCAGCGGACCCAACCAGACGTAATTGTTGCGAGCAGAGCTGATTAACCCCTTCTTGGATCCCCACATGTGCGTCACGCTGTTCACTGTCCATGTGTTGTGCTGCGCGAGCACGAAACCTGCGCTACCCGCCAATAACATGCAGAAACCCCCCAGCCAGCCCGCTAGTGCGATGCCGAGTCCAATCGGCAGTACAAAGTTGGCCACAATGAGGAGTGGCAGATAGTGCTTGTCCTGCCAAACAATGGCGGGGTGTGCCTTGGCTTTAAGGGCACTATCAAACTCGCGAGAATAAGGGTGGTTGAATAAATAGGTGAACATGTGTGACCACAAAAAATTCCGCCAACTGGTGCTAAACCAAGTGGCCGAGTAGGGGTCGAGGTGGTGTTGGCCGGTTTTATCGACCGCGTGGTGGATGACATGCTGAGCCGACCATCGCCGTACACTGCCCTGCACCGCAAAAAGCTGTAGTGTCAGGAAGAAGATGTGCGTTGGTAATCGAACGTCTTTCGCCGCGCCATGGGCAATAAGTCTGTGGGAATATACGGTTGTTGATAGTGAGCCAATGAAGGCGTGGATAAGCGTCCACGCCAACATTACTTGCCAAAGACCTGCAGGGGCATAGACATAGGCGACAGGTGTCAGCAGCAACACGAGAACGTGACTGATCACCAGGAAAGAACCTATACCCCAGTCGATGCTGAAGCCGGCCTTAAAAATATCTGAAAAACGATGATAAAGCGGTTGCTGAGTGGCCGTGGTGGTAGGGGGCTGACTCGTTGACATGCGTGTGAATTCCAGTGCTAGGTGGTAAAAAAAAGGGGGAATCTTAACTGTTATACGGTGCGAGTGGCTAAAGTGTTTCAAGCACCCCATAAGAATGGAGCGGACTGCCGCTCAGGCATCTGTCCTTACCTGAAATTAGCGGTTTGCCATGAAACTAGGGTAGCGCGTTGCGCTGCTTGACCGGTAGCCACAAGCAAGGAAGACCGACCGTTATTGCGCTTTGCCTCCCTGGTAAGTTTAGCCGAGTCTGCGGCGTGGTGAAAAGCGCCAAGTTACTAAAAGCACGGGTATTTACGTCTTGTCATGCCCTGCAGCATGCTTGTTTGGAGATGATTCAGTCACTACGTGCATCAAGTCGCTTACTCAATGTTCTTAGGCGGTGTTTACTGCAGAAAATCAGCTAGTAGCGACTGTATGTGCGATGAACGGTCCCCTTCGGCCTATACACGAAATACGCCAATCGTTAGGGTGGTTTGTGATGGCATTTGGCGTCTCACCGACACAGAGGATCCTTTAAATGAGCGTAAAGTCAGCATTATTTTCATCCACGGCAGTTGTTTTAGCTGCGTGTGGTGCCGAGCCTACCCCGGAAGTGACTGTAAAAGTCGCGTCAGAGCCAGTGGCTGTTTCAACACCTGACACGAGTGCAGCACTACCCGACGGCGCCTACCTCATTGAGGGCGTCACCGTTACCGAAGACGGTGAGGTCAGTTATTACACTCGGGATCAAATAAAGATCTATTCGAAGGGGCGGTTTATGTATGCTTTTGAGAATGCCTTAACGGACAATATTGACGTGGGTGCGGGTGATGCCACTTGGAACAACGGTGTCATGGTTGAGGTGCCCAGAGTCAATCACGATGGCCCGGTGTCCGGTTATAGCTTCGATGTTGCCATTGAGCCGACTGCTGCGGGCTTTCAGCAATCGATTATTGGCATGCCCTATGAAGGAGGGCGTCTGCTGGATATGGTTGAAGTTTGGAACACAGCCTCTATAGAAACCACACCTTTTGACGGGTTGTGGACCCTTGAGGCTCGTGACACTGCTGATCCGGATATAACTGCTTTTGCTGAAACAAAGATGATTGGTGGTGGTCATTTTATCTGGTTGCAGAACGTCGCCTATCAGGGTGAGATAGCGCAGGATTTTGGTTATGGCTCTTTTGCAGTGGATGCTGAGGGCAATGCCATTGAAACCGCAATGGTGAGTTCGATGGAGAAATATGAGGGCACCGTTAATGAAGTGAAAATGGTGTTGATTGACGAGAACCACTTTACCCAGTCATTTATCTACAACGGCGAGGTAATCACGCAGTCTTACGTGAGGATGTGAAAGGCGTGCCGTAACCGCGATCGGCGGCACGGCTTTTGGCACAAAAAAAGTAGATTTTTTTTGGAGTTCGTTTACCGCCGAGCGTCAGTATTTAGCGCTGCTGGGGCGTGTCATGTTTGCCAAGTATTAGCCACAGCTGCCCAACGATAATAAACAGGGATCCGCTAGATAGAAGAAATGGGTCGATATACAGCAATTCATTAAACGCGAATTCCCCTTTTGAAATCTTCGCCCACCCCATGAAATTTTGGTTGACGGCAACGACTGCGCCCAAAAAACCGATCACAGAAGCGAAGTATTGCAGTATCCAATGGCGAGCGATGGGCAGGACCATGATTAACCCGAGCAGTAATATGACGGTGCGCTGTACCCTGCAGTAGGGGCAAATGTAGACCGTGCCGGCAAACTCCATCCCCCAGGCACCCAGCCCTATGAGAATGGCAATCAGGCCGAGGGTTCGCTGTTGGCGTTGCCAAAAATTCAGATCCAATAGATTAATGTGCTGACCCTCCCAGTGGGGTGGCGACATAGAAGCGCTGATAAGAGTTTAGAGGTGATTCCCCATTTTGCCACCATCATCACTGTCCTATCCACTAGCAACAAACCCCGTCGTAGCTTCGCCTACTTATTTTGACATTCAGCGATGGCTGCATCGACGAGTAAAGCTTGAACCTTGCTGGAGTCCCCTTTTACAAGAACTCAGTCGTGGTGATTTCGTTGCCTACTAATTTTTCTTTCAGATGAGCCGGAGGTAGGTGACCATCCTGCAAGTGCGTAATGGAATATATTAAATTGGCGTTAATTCTCAAGGTGACTCCGCTTGGGGCACGGCTGAGAAAAAGCTTTGGTTTACCACAGGAACAGCAATCCCAGGGGCCTGTTGAATAAGGCGAGTCTGAGAGCAAACAGCTTGGGTTGTAGAGCAGTGCAACAAAGGGATGCTAATTAACAGCCCTGAGCCTCAGCGGAAAGTCGCAGTGGCTCATTTAACATAAGAGTCTGCTGATCATACTTTCTTGACGAATTGTGACTTCAGCTTCATCGCACCCACGCCGGCGATCTTACAGTCGATGTCGTGATCGCCCTCCACCAGGCGGATATTTTTCACTTTAGTCCCTACTTTTACTACCAACGATGAGCCTTTGACTTTTAGGTCCTTAATTACCGTTACCGTGTCGCCGTCTTGCAGGGCATTGCCGTTGGCATCGAGTATCGCCGGGCTGTCTGGGGTGTCAGTGGTTGAAGTATCTGGATGCCATTCGAAGCCACACTCGGGGCATACCAAAAGATCTCCGTCTGGGTAGGTGTAGGCTGAATGACACTTCAGGCATGCAGGGTGTTCACTCATGACACGGTACTCCGAGTGGGTGGCAGATTTATGAGTGATCTACCGTGATTAAATTTTGGAGTGCTAGGACGCGGCGAAGGCTAGGAGACGGGAAACGTTTGCGCTTTTTGATTGCTGCCATGACGTAGGTTCCGCGTTCTCGTAGTGACTGATGAGCCATTTGTGCTAGATGTTCCCGACCAAACTTGTCCCTCTTGGTAAAGATTATAAGTAAGGGGTCTTCAGCAAAAGCACCCAGCTTGAGATCGCTATGCGTTCGCATCATCTCAACGATATCTGCCAGCCCCCTCTTTAAGATGGCGAGGCCATCGGGGACGGGCACAAAAATGCCTCGCTTATCATTGCGAGGCGTCATCTTTAGGCCGCAGCTTGGCTTCCTTCGTCGGTCTGGTCTTCGCTCTCAGCGTTGGTTTCGGCTAGCTGTGCTTCAAGATCTTTGACTTTCTGCTCTAGCTGCGTGTTCTCTGCACGAGCTTGGGACAAAGATTTTTGTAGCTTGTCTGCGGCAGTAGTTTTCTCTGCGAGTTTCTTTTTAGTGGCATCTAAGTTTTTACGCAGTCGCTGTGGATCGTATTTTTTAAGTTCTGCCAGCTCGGAGCGTTCAGCAGCAAGGTCTTTTTGTAGCGCTTTCACACGACCCTTTGCCGCGGCGATCTCTTCTTTCATATTCTCCGAACGGTTGTGCAGTTCTCGGTTGCGTTGCTCTAATGCCTGGGCGTCTTTGGACTTTCCTGAGAGCTCTGTAATGGTTGTCAACTGAGTCGCAATGGTCTTTTCAAGCTCGCTAATTCGGGTTTCTAGCGCGGTTTTTTTGTCATCTAGCTTGGAGATGGCAGCGTCTTTTTCATCGAGCTTCGGTTGGTACTCGCCTCGAAGCTGGGTTTCCATTTCCATGAGTTTTTCTAGGTTGTTTAACGTCAGTTTGTCGTTCATTAATGTTCCTACTAATCTTGATGGTGGCTACGGTTTTTCGTTTTAAATCTGGCTACCTCTGTAGGTTGCTACGACTTTGTCGTTGGCCAGACACTTTCTGTCTTACTCACGGCTGCACCCATTGCGTATCTTGTCTTCGCGATGACTGTTGATGGGTTATGTCTCGAATCGACTCGTGTCAGGTGTTCAGTAGGACTTTGACCATTGCCTGCTCAATATTGAGCAGCAGGCGCACAACGTGTGGGTCGCAGAAAGTAATAGATTCGAAAAGCCGGCGCGAAGGATAACAGATTCGCGCAGATTCCACGAACCTACGAGTGAATTGAAGAGGTGAACTAGTGCCAACTATTGCTGGAGCCAAAGTTGTTGGTTCTAACCTCAAGTTCGAGGTTACGACTTGGCTCTTAAAAAGGGAAAGGGGGCAGGGAAAAAGTGTTCGGTGGATTGCTTTTCATTGGCGTGAAAGTTGTAAGGCGTCAACAGTATCCTGATGATTTTTTGCCGCGGTAAAGTGCCAGTTTGAGTCCGCAGATCGCCCTACAAAAAAACGCCCACCCTCAAAGTCATGTTGGGTCTGCGCAAGCAATTGATTTTTTGGGTTTAGTAGCTGAGCGGGCAAAAAAAAGGCGCTCATAAGAGCGCCTTTTTTCTTTTACCCCGGTTTACTGTCCGAAGTTGTACTTCACAGTTAATCCGTAGGTTGCGGGCTGGTTGGGGTAGCCACTGAAGCTTCCCGCCTGTGCTACCGATGGGAAGGCTGACAGCAGGTACTCATCGTCATTGAGGTTGCGACCCCAAAGGTTGAACTCCAAACCGTTGTCCCAGCTCATACCAGCACTAGCATTGAACATGTTGACTTCCCGCGCAGCGATTGACATGGGAATGTTGTCGGCAACCTGCACTTCTTCTTCGTAAACGTGCTCTAGGCGTACGTATGAGTAAGCGCCAAGTAATTCGAAGTTGTAGGTAATATTCGTGTTAGTTGACAGCTCTGGGATCCCTGAAGGCTGTTGACCCGACAAGTCCATGGGTCCGTTAGGACCTACTGCGCCTTGGAATGAGTCGTAAAGTGGATCCAGCCACGTGGCCGCAAACCCAATGCGGAGACCGTCAACAGGCAACCAGGTGACATCGACCTCTACGCCATCGGTAGACTGCTTACCGGCGTTGGCCAAATTAAAGCCGGTGCCAGAGAAGACGTTAGACTGGAAGCCGTCGATTTCTTGCATGAAGATAGCCAAGTTCAGTGACACGGTGTCCCACTGACCTTTCAGACCCACTTCGTAGACCAGTGACTCTTCGGGGTCGGCACGACGCGTACCCACGGCGAAGTTTGCCGCGCCGGGTCCGAAGCCAACGTTTGGCAGGGCAGGATCGCCGTTTGCTAGCAGGGCGGCTACGTCAGCGGGAACAGGACCGGTGTCCTGAGACAGGTTCCATGATGACGCTTTGAATCCGGTGCTCACACCGCCATAGACATTCATGTCAGGGGTCAAGTCATAAGACAAGCGCAGCGTATAAGTGGTATCGCTGTCGTCACTCTTGCCGTCTTCCACGGAGTTCGGGAACCCGACGACTGGCGGCAAAAATTGTGCAGCTTTCAGCGCGCCCAGGCCAAATGCGTCGAGTGGCAACGCGCCAAATAGGTTGTCACTGATTACCTCAGCACTGGCGTCTTTCTCTGACTGGGTGTAGTTCACACCCGCTGTAAGCGTCAAGGCGTCGGTCAGGTCGTAATCGACCTGTGCGAATAGCGATAGGGTTTCATCGTCAAGCGTGTACTTCTCTGACTGATTACCCGTGCCTGTCGCGTAGAACGTGCCCGCAGGGAATCCCAGAGCAGCCTCGACGGCGCCAAGGGCGCCTCCGGTAAGGAAGTCTACGTAGGAACGGAAATCAGCACCGAGGCCAAAGGTCTCATCTTGCTCGACTTCTTCGTTGAAGTAGAAGGCGCCAGCCATCCATTGCAATGGTCCACTGCCTGCAGAGGTCAAACGCAGCTCTTGGGTAAAGGTGTCGATCTTGGTGCCTCTGAAATCTGCCGCTTCAGGCAAAATCAGCCGTGCGCTGGTGAAATCAACATCGCCTGATTGGAACTGATCAAGAGTTCTGTAGGCTGAGATCGAGGTCAGAGTGAAGCTGTCAAAATCGTAGTCGACGTGCAGCGAGGTGCCCTGAGTCTCAATCTCGTTCCTTGGGTCAAAATCAAGGTAGTTGGCGTAGGCGAAGGCGTCATTGGAAATCAAGTCACCGCCGAGTAATCGCACGATACCGCCAGTAGGGCCATCGACTAGGTTGGCAACACCACAACACACCTCATCGATTTCTTCTGCATCAACGATCAGGCGCATTTCTAAACGGTCAGTGGGGCTCCACAGCAGCTGGCCACGGAAGTTCCAGCGGTCCAGCTCGTTAGAGTCGGTGCCCAGTTCCAAATTGTCAAAATAGCCATCGCGCTCGTTCATGCTGCCGAACAGACTAAAAGCCACATTTTCTGACAATGGGCCCGTGACGTCGCCACGAATAATGGTTTGGTTGTAGTTACCTACCGTTGCGCCCACTGAGCCGCTGAAGCCATCAAGGTCGGGCTTAGCCGTCGTGACGCTGATAACGCCGGCGGATGCATTTTTGCCGAAAAGTGTGCTTTGTGGGCCACGCAAAACTTCGATGCGCTCAAGCTTGGGGAGGTCAGCCAGTGCGCTGCCTACTCGCGAGCGATAGACGCCGTCGATGAAAACACCCACAGATGGCTCGATACCGGCATTGTTTGCGCCGTTACCAAATCCGCGAATGATGAAGTTAGTTTGGGCGCTGCCCTGCAGCTGAGTGACGCGCAGGCTAGGTACTAGTGTTTGCAGGTCTTTGATGTCTAGAACCTGTGCTTGCTCGATGGTCTCAGAGGACACAACGGAAACTGCGATAGGCACTTCTTGCAAGGTTTGCTGGCGCTTTGCGGCTGTTACCACAACCTCCTCAAGCATACCGGAACTTTGGGCCAGGGCAGGGAGCGCCGCAGGAAGAGTCAATGCTGCGGCCGCAACGGCTTGCGGAAGCGCTTTGCGGAACGACTTTACAGATGATACTACCGACATGAACGGATACCTATGTTTGAAGTTTGTTTAAACGGCGCGCATTCTCTTTAAAGCTGATGAAGTGGTCAATGTGAATCTTGCAGCCAATAAGATGGGGGAAGAACTTGTTTTGCCGAAATCGCCTTGGTTTACCAAGATTTTGAGAATGCTCAGGCTCGACTATTAAATGCCGACCATCTACGACTTTAATTACGCATCGGTCACGAAACCTCAAAGTCTCAGATTGCCCATTTGTTAACCACTGAAATACGGTCAACGTTAAAGACGCCCCGAGCCTCTTTGAGTAAGGAAATGGCAAGCAGACGCCCTCCCATCCGGCGGCTCATTCGGATAACTAGCTTGGGTAACTGGAGTGCTTGCTGGAGATGGACAGGGCGATTGCGAAAACGGTGATGTAGACTATAGAGCTATGCACCCAAACGTACCGCTAGGCGATTGACTCGGCAGTAAAAGATCGGGTGAATTATGGTCAAGCTACATTACAGCCAGGAGGCAGTCACGACCCATGCAACGATTTGAAGTGAACAGACAGGCATTTACCGAGTGGCGGGGGCAGGAGCAAACCAAACCAGTGTTAGTCGAAGGCGAGGTTCGACTCGCCATCGATTTTTTTGCATTTACCGCCAATAATCTTACCTATGCCGTTGCCGGTGACATGCTGGGCTATTGGAATTTCTTCCCAGTTGTCCCCGACGATGGATACGGCGTGATTCCCGTATGGGGATTTGCCGACGTCATAGAGTCCCGTTGCGATGAGGTTTTGGTGGGCGAGCGGCTATATGGCTATTTTCAGCCCTCGGGTGAATTGGTGATCGCACCGACCAACGTCAGTTCTAGCCTGTTAATTGACGGTACGGCGCACCGACAGTCATTACCTGTTCTGTATAACCAGTATCAGCGCATTGCCAAAGGTCAGGGTGGGGGTTTGGCTGGGCGCCTTCAGGCATTGCTTGGGCCTTTGTATATGACTGGCTACGCTATCGCTGACCAGCTCGCAGTGAATCAGTGCTACGGCGCCCAGCAGGTGGTCATTGTGAGTGCCTCGAGTAAAACCAGCATTGGTTTGGCCGAAGCACTGGCTGAAAGTGATCAATCATCAAAGGTTGTGGGATTAACCTCACCGCAAAACGTTGCTTTTGTGGAGGGGCTTGGTGTCTACGACCAGGTTGTCGCTTATGACGCCATCGACTCGCTGTCGAATTCATCGGCAGTGGTTATCGACATGGCGGGCAGTGGCGAGACTGCAGAAAAATTGCGCGAGCACTTTGCGGATGAACTGAATTATTACATCAGCGTGGGTTTGACCCATTGGGACAAAGCCCGTGGTAGCGGTGGGGCGCCACAGGAGCGGCACGAGATGTTCTTTGCGCCTACCTACATCATAGAGCGCACGAAAGCCTTGGGCCCTGGTGAGTTTAATCGACGACTGCAGGGTTTTCTCGAGCGCGCATCGGCTAAGGCTGTGATCTGGCTTAAACTCAACGAGGTCGATAGTGTTGAAGCTTTGGGAGCGTTGTATACCGACGTCTGCGCTGGAATTATGGATCCATCAGAAGGCATCATTTGTAAATTCTCGCCACACTGAGTCATAGGCTGGGGTCAGGTCTATACGCGGTGTGGGGTGACCACGTCGCGGTTGTACGAGTTCCTCTCTCTTTGGCAGACCGCGGATTATGGCAGACCGCGGTGCTAGCCTGGGAGTGGCTGTTCGGCTGTGTCCCCCATTTGTTAAAGGGTGTGTCATTACTGTACCTGCCAAATTGTGTGGTAAATCCTGCGGCAGCTGCTAGAAGCACGTTTAACTATTGTCATAAAGACAATAAAGTAATGCTTTGTTCCCCCTGTATGCGGAACAATAAATGCGATGTAATCCCGCCACCTGCTTCCGGCGTGCCTGCTTTTTTGAAAACTTTTCGCGGCTGTTATCAACCGGCAGTTCAGTGTCACCACGGAGCAACAAGCATTTGAACCCAACCGAAAAAATGAATGCGAGTCGTGACAACCCCGTATACAAGCTGCTCAAAATAGTCTCAGACGTTGAGGCGAATGAAGTCAGAGCTTTAGTGGGCTCGTTTTTGTTTGTTGTTGTTCTAATGTCTGCCTACTACATTTTGCGCCCCGTACGAGATGCGATGGCTAGCGACTGGACAGACGCCGAGGTGAGCTGGCTGTGGACGCTCAATTTTTTCATCAGCACTGCGGTGGTCGCGCTGTATGGCGTGCTTGTTTCGCATTTTCGGCTGCGGCTTCTGGTGCCGGCTATTTACGGCATCTTTGCGCTAACGTTCTTATCATTTTTCGTACTAGCTTCCACCATGGACGATCGAACCCTGGTCGATAAATCGTTTTATGTGTGGGTCAGTGTATTTAGCCTTTTTCACATTTCGGTGTTTTGGAGTTTTATGTCAGACCTGTTCAGTAAAGAGCAGGCCGGCAGGCTATTTGGCATTATCGCCGCGGGAGCTAGTGTGGGCGGCCTAATTGGGCCATCGATACCCTCGTTTTTTTCGGCCTCCCTTGGCACAGATAATTTACTGTTGTTGGCCAGTGCCATGCTGCTCGTGCCCATCCCAATTATTTTTTATTTACAGTCCCTTAAGTCATCAGATCTGCATAACGAGGGTCTAGCGGCAGCAGTGCCTGAGGTTAAGATTGGGGGTAATCCACTGGCAGGCTTCAAGCTGTTTTTTTCTAATCCGTATCTTATGGCGATTGGGTTCTTCATTTTTTTGTACACAGGCATAAGTTCTTTCGTTTACTTCGAGTTAAAGAATTTACTGAGTGAGCTAAGCCGCGCCGACCGAACGGCGGTATGGGCGCAAATGGACTTGGCCGTCAATGGTCTTTCCATTGCCATGGGTCTGTTTGCAACGGGTCGAATCATCGGGAAATTTGGAATGCCCGTAGCCATTGCTTTTATCCCGGTGCTGATTTGTGCGGGCC